>PBYF01000113.1 GCA_002729515.1 Deltaproteobacteria bacterium | reverse complement strand
TGAACTAGTCTGCCTCGGGCAGCAGAACGAGAAGAGCCCGTACCGGGGTGATTTCAACGGGCCGGAGGGGGCCTGTAGTCTGCCTCGGGCAGCAGAACGAGAAGAGCCCGTACCGGGGTGATTTCAACGGGCCGGAGGGGGCCTGGGCCGAGAACGTCAAAAAGCCTCATGACACAATCAAGGAAATTGGGCGAAAGTAGCGGTTCACGCTGTCGTACTCGATGTGCTTTTCGATGAGTTCGTATCCGTGGCCCTCAAAATACTCCAGGTATCGCTGGCCCCCCTCCACGCATACCAACTTCGGCTTGAAGCGTTTGAAATCAAATCCGCCGAGCGCGCCGGATTTGGCCCCTCGATATCGAGCGTCATATGATCGATGCTTGTCACACCATGCGCATCCAGGACGTCGTTCAATGAGATTGTCTCTACCTCAATTGGGATAAGGTGCTCTTCTCCAGTCCATGCCCGAAGCACTCACAGAAGACGAGATCGGTGTGCTGCAGCGCAGCCTGCTTGCACTCGCCGAAGAACTGAGAAGCCTGCTGTCCAGCTCCCAGGAAGGCGCGCGCCCAGTCGATCTCGATGAGCCGATCGGGAGGCTCTCGCGAATGGACGCCATGCAGCAACAGAGCATGCTACGAGCCAACCGGGTCTCCGCCCAAATGAGACTCCGACAGGCCGAGGCCGCGATGCGGAGATTCGAGCTGGACGAATACGGAATCTGCGTCGAATGTGGAGAAGACGTGGGCTTTGCGCGTCTCGAGGCCCGACCTGAAGCTCCCTTCTGTCTGCAATGCCAGAGCCTGAGAGAATCTCGGAACACCTGAAGGAGCACTCATGGAACCCGCTGAGAAGCTGGCCGTATTCGCGGCTGGAATCTTCTTTTTGAACGCACTTCTGACTGGAGCATGGAAGTATCTCCAGATCCGATCGAGCCCGGATGCCAAGGCGCACTTCTACGTCGACACGGCGCACCGGGCATCGTTGCTCTACAGCTTTGCTGCCCTGCTGCTCGCCCGCTTCGCAGAGCTGAGCAATCTGTCGGTCACCCTGGAATTGTGGGGCGTGGCCCTGCCCGTCGTCTTCTTCGCTGGCGCCATCGCGAGCTACATGGTTCACGGTGCACTGCGAGACACCGACAACCAGCTCCGGCGACCGCACGTCATGGGCAACGGCACCACGTCACCCGAGATGATGATGGGCTTCATGACTACCCTGATCCTGGCCGAGGTCGGCGGCTTCCTGATTCTCTTCTGGGGCTTCATCCAGGCCCAGCTGGTGGCCGCATGAGCCGGCGGACTGTGATATTAGGAATCCAGTCGGACGTTGTTGGTCAACTTAGCTTCTCTCGCAGAATTTCATAGGGCGTCTTGCCCTTATGTGCTCTGTGCGGTCTATCGTAGTTGCAGAACCGCTCCCAGGCCGCCAGCTTCTTCTCGAGATCGACGTCAGATGGTTGTGGAAGTCGCATCTGCAACGTGCGAGCCCGGCTTCGCCGAGCTCACGGTAGCGGTCTCACCAGAGACAGAAGGTCGACCTCGCGATTCCGAAGCGGTGGCAAGTCGTCTTGATGTTGCCAATCTTCTCCGCGTACTCGAGGACTCGCTTCTTACGTCTGGTTTCTCGTCGATCTTCGGTCATCTAGATCCCCTCGGCCATTCCCTGCCATCATCAGGACAGGGTGTCCGACTGGATCTGCAATTTCGCATTCGACATGGCGAAGCCTTTTCGAACGTCTAGTGAATTCCTGAAATTCCCGTGAGCTCACGTCCCAACTCAATGCGCCTCGGGGAGACGAATCACGCGACCGACAGCGATATTTTTTACGTTGGAGATTTCAGGGTTTTCGCTAAGGACAAGGCGAACCAGCTCTTTGTTGTATCTTCCGTAAGTCCCGAGAATAATCCTGTACAGATTGTCCCCCTCCTTGACGACGACACTGCGTGATTTCCCATCTTTGACCCTACCCTTTTCATCTGAGCCGTTCTCCAGGCCATTCACGGGTTCTTCAATCGCTCTCGATGACGGAAAGGCAGGCGTCTGTTCGACATCATGGAGTTCTTCGTCGGCCTCACTCGAATCCGACCCTGCTTTTTCGTGAAGAGCGCTGCCCGAGGCCTGTCCTTTCTTGGATTCCCGGCTTGCGGATGGGCCAGCCTCAGGGGTCACAGGCGACTCTTCCATACCTGTTTCTACCCGCAATCCGGCTGTATCTGATGACGCGTGAAATTGCCCCCCGACAGATCTTGCCTGCGCACCGATTGTCTTGTTCTGAACCCCCTCGGAAGCACCCTCAGGATCTGTGTTCGTCCCCGCATAGTTCTGCCGCAATGCCAATCCAACAATTCTTCCAGAATCTGTCGGATCAATGTCCACGTCTGCCAAGGCAACTTCATCGAGTTGACCGGGATCCGGATCGCTCGACTGGACGCGCAGAGTTCCCACAAGAAGCCCAAGGCCAAAAATGAGACACGCCACCACAACCATGCTCACCGGCTTGATGAATTCTGGCTTGTGAGGTTTCGCCTGGTTGACGACTGCACCGAGGAGCTTATCCGAAGGGTCTTCAATGCATCGCCTTGCACTCAGGGCGATCTGGCCGGTGGTCTCGTTGGACTCCATCACCAGAACCACGGCGTCCATCTTGGAGCAAAGGATGCGACACTCCTGAAAACTGGCACCCCGCGGTGTGTCAAGAATGAGGTAATCGAATCTCTCATTCATGTTTTCCAGGAATTGATCGAATTCCTCGGATTCAAACAGGTCTGCAAGCCCGGAATAATTCCCACCCGGCTTGACTGTATAGAGATTCCCTGGCCCAATTTTCTCGATTGACGATGTCTCCTCGCCGCCTTGAGAAGGGAGATCGAACAGGTCAAGTTTCGGATCGATACTGGAGGCTTCTTGAAGACTCCGGGTCAATGGATTCATATCGATGATGAGCACTCGGAGATTGGAATGCTCGCTCAAAGAGGCCGCAAACCCGATCGCCCGGTCCGAGGATTCACCTTCGTCGAAAGTGTTGACGAATAGGATCCTCTTGGCAGATCCATCGACGTCCGAGGCGAGCAGGTTCTTCTTGAGGTCCCCGAAATCACTCCTGTCATCCCCGTAGGGCCTGGTCAAGAATTCATGCGGGCCACTTGCCTCCACTCTCGGCAGGGGCTCTTGCGAAGGCCTCAGGAGGCGCTTCTGGCGCTCCTCTTCAGCCCTTCTAAGGGCATCATGCGTTTTTCCCATCTGGGACCCCGGATGCAGTGTTTCACCGCTTTATCGAGGATAGTTTATATTAGTAGGGCATGACGGATCCCGTCAGCAGGAGTCTGAGGTCCTGAACCGAGAGACACTTTGTGGGGTTTTGAACTCCGAGGAGCGTCTCGACCTGACGAAGCAGAAGCAATCCACGCACGCGGCCGTGCACGACATCCGTCGTCGGACCCACAGTGCATCCGGTCAACGGAATTCGGACAAAATGGTGGCTTAAACCAATAGACACTTTCAGGGGTGAGCCCGCGAGAAGAGTTCGAAGTGGTAGGACGCAAGAAGCAATCAGTGGAGTCGGAAGATGGGAAGTTCAAGCTGCGTTTTTTTGGGGTCCGATAAGTAGACATTCCGTCAAATGGAGGCGGGCGAGGGAAAGAGGCACCGGTACGGGGCCGCCACTTTGGCGGGAACACCGTTTCGGACGGCGGTGCCCGGGATGGTTTCGGGGGTGTCGTCGCCAGGGAGCCGATTGCTCGTCGCAGCCGCTGACCCGCTCCCCCAGAAATTCGACGCCGGTGCTGGCGGGGAGCATGCTGCGCGAGTATATGCCAGTCATCGGGCGCACTTTCGGCGCACCGCAGAGGAGAACCGGGCATGGGTGGAGTCGAGAACTACGAGTCGCTGGACGCATTGGCCATGGCGCAGGGTGTGCGGGAGGGATCGATCCGGCCCGCCGACCTGCTCGAGGCGGCCATCGAGCGGGCCGAGCGCCACGTGGGCATCGGAGCGATCCCGATCCCGATGTTCGAGGAGGCCCGCGAGGCTGCCGGCACGACACTTCCCGACGGCCCACTGCGCGGTGTTCCCTTCCTCCTCAAGGATCTCCACACGGCCCGCCGCGGCTGGCGGCTCACCAACGGTTCCCGCCTCTTCGCCGACCAGGTGAGCGACTTCGACAGCGAATTCGTGTCCCGCTACTTGCGCGCGGGGCTGTTGCTCTTCGGCCGGTCCGCGTCCCCGGAGTTTGGCCTCACTACCTCCACGGAGTCCGTGCTCTTCGGGAAGACCCGGAATCCCTGGAACCCAGAGCACACTGCCGGGGGCTCTTCGGGGGGCGCCGCTGCCGCGGTCGCAGCGGGCATCCTGCCGGCCGCCCACGCCAGCGACGGCGGCGGTTCCATCCGGATCCCCGCCTCCTGTTGCGGGCTCTTCGGCCTGAAGCCCACGCGGGCGCGGGTGCCCTCGGGGCCGCGAAAGGGAGAGGGCTGGAGCGGCATGAGCATCTCCCACGCGGTGAGCCGAAGCGTGCGGGACAGCGCGGCATTGCTGGACGCCGTGGCGGGGCCCGAGGTGGGCGCCCCCTACTGGGCGCCCCCGCAGCAGCGACCTTTCCTCGAGGAGGTGGGTGCGGATCCCGGCCGCCTGCGGATAGCCCTGCAGACACAGAGTTGGAACGGTGCGCCCACGGACCCCGAGTGCCGGCGGGCCGCAGAGTCGACCGCGGAACTTTGCGTGAAACTCGGTCACGAGGTGGAGACGGCCCCGCTCCTGCTCGGGGATCTCGAACTCGGCCGAGCGACCCAGGTGATCATCGGAAGCAACGTGCGCGCGCTGGTCGAAGAAGGGGCGGCAGCGCTGGGCCGCGACGCCCGCGAGACAGATCTGGAGCCCCTGACCTGGGCGATGTTCCAGCTGGCCGGCGCGGTCGGCGGTGTCGACTACGCGCATGCCGTGCAGACCCTGCATGCAGCGGGTCGCTGCGTCGCACTCTTCCTGGAGCGTTACGACGCGATCCTGAGTCCCACCATGGCCACGCTTCCCACGCGGATCGGGGAACTCGCGCTCGACAACCCGGACCGGGGTGCGCTGATGGAGAAGCTGATGGCTTCCATCGGCTACACGCAGCTCTTCAATGCCTCGGGGCACCCCGCTATGTCCGTGCCCATGCACTGGGCGCCGGAGGGGCTACCCATCGGCGTGCAATTTGCCGGGCGATTCGGGGACGAGGCCACACTCTTTCGCCTGGCCGCCCAACTCGAGGCCGCCCGGCCCTGGTTCACCCGCACGCCACCGCGCGGCTGAGGCACATGCTCAGGCCCCTCGCCCGTCTCTACTTAATAGAATGTCTACTTGTCGGACCCAAAGAAAATACAGCTCGAACTTCCTGTCTGCTTAGAGCAGACCAAGCAGATGCTCAGCCGCGGCTCTGTGACTGTCCAAATCCGATCAGGGCTACCTACAAGTTTGTCTCGTAGTCCGCTTCGACCATCGCGTCGATCTGCTCTGCGGCGCCGCTGCTCTGACCGCGCATCTCCGCATATATCTTGCCGAAGGACACTTTATAGGGTTCACCCCAGGTTTCAGGCTTCCACAAATTCGAGCGAACGAATGCCTTCGCGCAATGGAAGAACACTTCCTCGATAGAAATTTTGATTGCGAGTGTTGCCGGTTTGTCGCGAGCGCTCAGGTCTTTCAGCAGTTCCGGATCCGCACTCAAGGTCGCCTTGCCATTGATCCGCAAGATCTCACGGGTACCGGGAATCATCATCAAGACACCGACGTGCGAGTTCTCAAGGACATTCAGGTGACCGTACGCGAGTTTATTGCCCAGACGGTCCGGGATAACGATCTCGGTATCACTGACCACGTGGACAAACCCGGGTGCATCCCCCTTGGGAGATGCATCCAAACGTCCATCCTTGGAACTCGTTGACAACACCAGAAACGGCGAACGCGCAATGAAGTCCCGTGCAAAACGATTCAGAGAGTCAACATTTTTCTCACCAAGACCAGGAATTTCATCTCCGATCACAGCGCGCAGTGCGGCAACATCCACTATTTCGTAGGACATGGCACGAGTTTCCTTGAAAACCTGCAAGACAACACGGTGGCGAGATCAGATACTAAGCCCCACGACACCGGCTGTCATACAAATCAATCTGATGTGGGAACCTGCGCCCCGTACCGGGTCAATCCTTCTTTGCCACCCAGGGCGACTCGGCGACGGCACCGTCTCCCGCCAGCGCGGGGTAGACGTGCTCGTCGTTGACTGCGCCCGCCTCGAATAGCGCATCGATGGCGGCCTCTCCGTAGCCGAGCTCGCGCAGGATCTCGCGGGTATCCTCACCCACCAGCAGCGGCCGCCCCTGCACGCGCGACGGCGTATCGGATAGATCGACGCAGACACCCACCTGACCGACCTCCCCGACCATCGGATGCGAATACTTCGCGATCCAGCGGCGCGCGATCGCCTCCGGGGCGCTCCAGAGATCGATTCCCGCGTGCTCCGACGATACCTCGCAGGGTACGCCCGCCGCGTCGAGCGTCTCCATCCAGTCGGCAGCGCTGCGCGTCGCGAGCACGTGCTCGACGAGCTTCGCGACCTCGTCATCGGCCGCGGCGCGCGCCTGCGCGCTGCCAAAACGCCCGCCCTCGCGTAACTCGTCGAGCGCTAGCGCGCCAGCCAGAGCCTGCCAGTGCGCCTCGCTCACGAGGCTGAGACACAGCCAGCCATCGCTCGTCGGGTACAGACGCACACCGGCCGAGAAGCCCGTCTGCATCGGGTCGAGCTGCGGGCGTGCGAAGCCCGAGCCGTCCGCACGCGCCACGCTGTGGGAGGTATTGATGAGCTGGGCGTTGACGATGGCCGTCTCGACCCACTGGCCCTTGCCCGTCTTCTCGCGCTCGTAGAGCGCCTGGCACATGGCGATCGCTGCCAAAAAACCGTTACCCGTGTCGCCCATGTTGGTGAGCGACCACATCGGGCGCCCGCCGCGCCCACAGCCGCCGTCCTCCCACTCGACGCCAGCGAGGCACGCACCGGTCTGGTCGTTGCCCGGCAGGTTCTCGCGGGGGCCACGTTCGTGACCGCGGGTGTGGCAGTAGACGAGCCGCGGGTGGTGCTCCTTCAATGTCTCGTAGTCGATGCCGAGCTTCACCGCGGCCGGGTAGCGCATGTTGTGCATCAACACGTCGGCCGATGCGATGAGATCGTCTATGGCTGCCTTCGCCTCCGGGTGCTTCAGGTTGATGGCGATGCTGCGCTTGCCGCGGTTGCAGCACATGGCGATCTGGTTCGAGTGCCAGTACCAGTCGTGCAGAGCGTTGACCTTGATGACCTCGGCCCCCAGATCGGACAGGATCTGTGTGGCGTATGGCCCCGCGACGGCCAGCCCGAAATCGAGTACCCGGATGCCCTCGAGCGGTCCGCCGGGCAGCTGCGCGCCGGTATCCGTGGGCGCCTGGGCGGTCGCCGCCTCGGCTTCGGCGCGCACCGCCTGCGTGTCGCGTCCGATCGGCGGCTGCGCTGCCCCAACGTGCCCCGGGCTGTTGCCGAGCTTGTAGGTCACACCGACGGTGCGGATGGCACCTAGCTCCGGATCGTCGAGGTCCGCCACGCAACCGTCGGCCACCAGCAGGGGATCCGAAAGTGCCTCCTCCGGCGAACGGATCTTCTGGATGCAGACCCCGGCGTCGGCGCCGGCCTGGGTCCACTCATCGGCCGTGAACTTGCGCATCGTCGTGGCCATCGGCTCCCAGTAGTGATGGAGCACGAAGAGCTCTTCGGGACCCAATGCGATGCGATCCGGATCCTCGCGCGCGGAGTGATCCGCGGTGGGCCGCAGCGTGTCGCCCTCGCCGGTGCCGAGGATGAAGCGCGGGCTGGGCGGCCAGGCATGCACCCAGCGCCCGTCGGAGCACTCGAAGAGACCCTTCGGTGCACGGCTGTCGCCGATCCAGGTCTGGTAGTGCTGCGCCTCGATGTTCTCGGCCACGCCGTAGGCCATGACGCCGGAGGCGAAGGCCCCCTGCATCAGCGACGTCTCGATCCACTGGCCCCGTCCGGTCACCTCCCGCGCGCGCAGTGCCGCACTGATCCCGAGCGTCGCGGAATAGGCCGCACCGAGGCTCGGGAAGCGCGAAGCCGGGAACACCGGGCCATCGCGCGGCGGGCCCTGCTGGGCTTCGCGCGGCACCTCGTAATCCGGAGCGAACGGCTGCTTCCGGGAGAGATGCGCCGCCGATCCGCCGACACGACCCCGCTGCTCCCAGTGCAACCCTACCCGCGCGGCGACCAGCGCGTCATAGCCCGGACGATCCGAGTGGGAGTTGTCTCGCCCGTAGCCGGTAATCGAGCAGTAGATGAGCCGAGGGTTGGCAGCGGAGAGCGTCGCGTAATCGATGCCGAGCCGTTGCGTAACGCCCGGCCGGAAGCTCTCGACCAGCACATCGGCCCTAGCGGCGAGCTTGCGGAAGACCGCGAGATCCTCCGCTGCCTTCAGGTCGACTACCGCGCTGCGCTTGCCCCGGTTCCAGGCGTGATAGCCGAGCTGGCTGCGGAACGGATCGCCGCCGGGCGGCTCGATCTTCGTCACTTCCGCACCGTGATCTGCCAGCAGCATCGTGGCGATCGGCCCGGAGCTTCCCCACGAGAGATCCAGCACGCGAATCCCATCGAGTACGCCGGCCATGGCAATCCTCCGTTGGCAAGTGCCTGCGAATGGCGCGCGCTATTCGATGCCGTACATGCGGGCGCCGTTGCCCCAGGTGATCTGCCGCATCTCGGCCTCGGGCACTCCCTCGAACTGCTCCTGGATCTTCTTGCCTGCATTCGGCCAGTTGCAGACGGGGTGCGGAAAGTCTGTCGACCACAGCACGTTGTCGAGACCGATCTCGTGCCGAAGCTCCACGCCCTCCGGCTCGTGCACGAAGGTAACCGCCATCTGGTTCTTGAAATAGGTGGAGGGCAGCTCCTTCATGCTGGGGAAGTCGTAGTGGGAGTGCATGCGGCTATCCAGGAAACGGATGAAGCCGGGCACCCAGAACAGGCCGGGCTCGACGAGAACCACGCAAAGCTTCGGATGGCGCTCGAGGACACCGGTCAGGATGTACCACTCGAGCGTCTCTGCCAGGGCGAAGCCCGGCAGACCCGTAAAAATACCCTTCTGCGGGGTCGGGTCGCGGCGGAAGACATCCCACAGCGAGTTCTTCAGCGTCAGGTGATTCGCCACGACGATCTCCGTCTCTTCGAACGCATGCCACAGCGGTTCGTAGCAGGGATCGTGGTAATCGGGCATGCCGTTCTCACTCGGGAAGTTCGGGATCTGGATCGAGCAAGCTCCGTAGCCGGCAAGTCGGTGCACCTCGGTCACCGCGTAGTCGATGTCGATCAGTGGTAGCTGGTAGGTGATCAGGATGCGCTTGGGATCGATGGACGCGAACTGATAGAGCGTGTCGTTATATGCCGAAGCGCACTCCTTCCAGTGCTCGCCGATTGCGTAGACCTTGCTGGTGAAGTCGAACTCCGAGTACATCACCTCGCACTCGACGCCGTCCGCATCCATCACTTTCAAGCGCTCCGATGAATCGAAGTAGCCGGGATGCCTGGCTGCCTCGAGATCGACGAAGTCCTCGAGCTCGAGCTTTCCGCCGGCCATCAGCTCGCTGCGCGCCACCTCGTCCTTTTCCATGCCGGCATCCCAGGCCGCGTGGTACTTCGCGGCCAGGTTCTTCTTCACCTGGTCGCTGGTGATCACGCAGTGCGAATCAGCGGAAAAGAGTCGGGGGGCCATGTTCATGCTCCTTCTGGCGCCCGGCAGCGTGCGGGCGCGTCATTGTTCAGTCCGATGTCTGCAGTACGCCGTCGGTCCACTGCGCGACGTGGTCCCACAGGCGCGTGCGGGTATTCGCGACGTTGTGACAGTGCCAGGAATCCTCGAGGGTGTAGGTATCGACCGACGCGGCGTTCGGTAGACACGCAATGGATGCGTCGACGCGGTGCAGGTCGTTGTCACCCACCACCGCCAGCACGGGTACCCGCACGCGCTCGGCCCAGGGCACGTAGCCGCCGGGGAACATGGTGAGCAGCGCCGGTATCGGCAGAATGCACGTCGCAGCTCCGTGAAGTGCACGCTCGGCCACAGGCGGTGCCGAGCCGACGCTGAACGCGGCGTGCGCGCCATCCATCTCATCGCCTGGAAACGGTGAGCCGAAGCGCTCCCGCGCGAGTGCACGCAGCTCGGAACGCGCTGCATCCGGGTCGTCGGCGAAGTCGGTCTCGCGGCCCTGCAGGTACGGTCGCAGCCCCAATGTGGTGAACGAGAAGAGCACCAGCGCCCGGTTCGGCGCGTGGTTCGCCTGCTGCACCACACTCAGGCACGAGCCCATCGAGTGGCCGACACCGATCGACGGGAGCGTCGGGCCGACCTCGTCGCGCCAGCGCGACTCGGCCGCATCGAGTGCCAGCTGATTGGCGCGCGCCACGCAGTCGACGTCGAGGGCCCAGCCATCTGCAGGACGTGAACTCTCGCCAACACCGAGATGGTCGAGCGATAGCGTCGCGAAACCCCGGCCCGCCATGTATTGCGCGAAGCTGAAGCTGCGATCTGCGTCGACCTCGAGGTCGTAGTAGCGACGTGTCAGGAAGCCGCCGGGCAGGCAGACAAGCAGCGCCTTCGGCGTGTCGTCGGCCGGCAGGACAAGGCCGGCGGCGATCTCGAGCCTCTCGTCGCCCGGCAACGCATCGCTCACGTCGAGCCGCCACACATGGCGCAGCACGGCTCCGGGCCCAGTCTGCACCGTCTGGATCGACACCATGGCAAATACTAAAACGGCTTTGGTATATTTCGTCAAGTTCAATCTGAGCTGGAGCCTTTAGGCCAAAGGAGACGGGAGGACCAGCGCGATGGGCGAGGCTACGGCGCTGCGGGCGGCGCCCTGGGTGACCCGGGATTCGGAGTTCTTCTGGGAGGCCGCCAGGCGCGAGGAACTGGTCGCCGAGCGCTGCGCCGACTGCGGCATTCTGCGTTCACCGCCGCGCCCCATGTGCCCCCACTGCAACAGCGTCGCGCGCGAAACTCAGGTGCTCTCGGGTCGCGGCAGCATCTACACCTGGGTGATCCCCCGCTATCCCGTAGTTCCCGGCTTCGAAGGCACGCATATCGTCGCAGTCATCGACCTGGAAGAGGGCATCCGCCTGGTCTCGAACATCTGCGAGATCGCGTACGAGGACATTACCGCCGACATGCCGGTCGAGGTCTTCTTCGAGCCCATGCAGGACGGCTACAAGATCCCCCTCTTTCGCCCGGCAGCGGGCTGAGGCAAGCGGGGCATGGGCAAGCTCGACCAGGTCGCGGTCGCGGGCATCGGGGCAACGGAGTTCTCCAAGAACTCGGGACGCAGCGAGATTCAGCTCGCCGCCGAGTGCGTGAAGGCGGCGCTCGACGATGCGGGCCTCACGCCACAGGACGTCGACGGCATGCTGACGTTCACCATCGACAACAACGAGGACGTCGCGCTCGTCCGGAACCTCGGCGTGAAAGCGCTGCGCTACGCGTCGCGCATTCCGCACGGCGGCGGCGGCTCGGGCGGCTCGCTCGTGCACGCGGCTGGCGCGATCGTGGCGGGCCTCGCGGACGTCGTGGTGGTATGGCGCGCGATGAACGAGCGATCGGAGTACCGCTTCGGCCAGGCCAACACCGGCCGCCCGGCACCTGGCGGCGGTGCCACGAACATGGAGTGGACGATTCCGTGGGGTGCCGCAACGCCCGCCTGTTGGCAATCGATGGTCTCGCAGCGCTACATGCACGAGTTCGGCGTCACGAACCGTGATCTCGCCGAGATCTCGATCCTGATGCGCAAGCACGCCGTCAACAACCCCGAGGCCTTCGGCTACCAGAAGCCGATCAGCATCGACGACCACCAGAATTCGAAGTGGATCATCGAGCCGATCCTGCGACTGCTCGATTGCTGCCAGGAGAGCGACGGCGGCCAGGCCTTCGTGCTCACCTCTCTCGAGCGCGCGCGCGACCTGAAGCAGCCACCGGTGCGCATCACGGCTGGTGCACAGTACGTGCCGTACCCCGTCGATGCGATCACCAACTTCTACCAGGACGACTTCACCGACATGGTGACGACGCGGGGTATGGCGCAGCAGCTCTACGAGCAGTCGGGCACCGGGCCGCAGGACATCCAGGTGGCCATGCTCTACGACCACTTCACGCCCATCGTACTCCAGCATCTCGAGGCATGGGGCTTCTGCAAGCGGGGTGAAGCCATGGAGTTCATCCGCGACGGCCACTGCGAGCTCGATGGCAGCCTGCCGGTCAACACCCACGGCGGACTCATCGGTGAGGCCTATATCCACGGGCTCAACAGTGCGGCGGAGGCGGTACGTCAGGTGCGGGGCACCGCGATCAATCAGATCGCGGGCGTCGAGCACGCGGCGTTCTCTTCGGGCCTGACGGGTGTGATCTTCGGACGCGTCTAATCCGCGGGCGGTGCACCTTCTTCGGTCGAAAGTGATGGAGGCGAATATGCCGGAATCGAAGTATGCGGGTGGCAGCGCCAACTACCTGGTCCGGCACCTGCTCGGCGTCGCCATCGCGATCCGTGGAAGGTTCGGCGAGGAGATCGAGTCGCGAGGGCATAACCTCACGACGGCGATGTCACACCTGATCGTGAACCTGCCCGTCAGCGGTCTGGGCATGTCGGATCTCGCTGCGCGGCTTCGCCTCACACTTCAGCGTACCGGCCAGCTCGTCGGCAGCCTCGAGGAGTTCGGCTACATCGAACGCATTGCCGA
The DNA here is from genome assembly GCA_002729515.1 of Deltaproteobacteria bacterium. Classification (GTDB taxonomy): domain Bacteria; phylum Myxococcota_A; class UBA9160; order UBA9160; family SMWR01. Next base: position 5,239 of record PBYF01000113.1, on the reverse strand, counting down.
TGAGAACGACGGGAGGGCGAAGCGCGTGGTTTTTACCCGGCGTGGACGCAAGCTGCTGCGAGACATCGACGCCACCGACATCGCGGTGACCAAGGAGATCGCGACGGTCCTGGGCGAGCGGCGTTTTGAACACCTCTGCCGAGATCTCGAAGCGCTCGATCGCGCAATCAACGGCCCCGACGACATCCTCGACCTCTGAGTGGACGCCGAGGTCACCTCGACCTCCTTCCGCTACATCGGGGCCGTCCTGGGGCGACCTTGCATCTACTCGAACAGCTCCTCGGTGGAGACAGCGAGAATCAAACCCGCGTCCGCATCCGATCGACCAGATCACCCCGTACCGGGGCCCGACCCCTCGCCCGCTGCTATTTGACAGAATACCTACTCATCGAACCTGGCGAAAATGCAGCTTGAACTTCCTGCCCGCTTACCAAACCGCTGTATAATGGAACGACAACCGGAGATCAAAAACCTCTCGTTGAGAACTTCGTGTGGATGCAAAACATGAGACGATGCGCTTGATGCGAATGGTCATGGCGATGCCTGTGGCCTTGCTCCTGGGAGCCGGGCTGCAGCTCGCCGAGGCACGGGCTGAGGCGCCCTTGTCCACCGCGATTGCACGCGCCCTCCCCGAGGAGCAGTTCCCCCCACTGCCTGTCGCAAAACGCGACCCCTCGAGCCGTTTCCTGATCGCCACGCATCAGGTCCAGGGGCGCTTCTTCGCTCGATCGGTAGTGCTTTTGATCCAGCACGATCGCAGGGGTGCCATGGGACTGATCCTGAACCGACCCTCAACCACACAAGTCGCGGCGCTTCTGCCCGAGCAGGAAGAAAAGACCCCTCGCAAAGACACCCTCTACGTGGGCGGACCTGTGGACCCAGGCCAGATCGTCTTTCTTGTGCGGACGGAAGACCCGCCTCCAGGAGCAATCCATGTCCTCCCGGATGTCTATGCCACATCCGATTCAGAAATCTTGCGCAAGTTTGCAAAAGGTGATCTTCCGGTGGCTCGATTTCGAGCCTACGTGGGTTATGCCGGCTGGGGACCCGGTCAACTCAAGGGTGAAATTGCGCGGGGGGACTGGTTCAGTGACCCGGCCAAGGCCGAAACAATCTTCGACCCGAAACCGCAGAATATGTGGGAGCGCCTGGTGGCCGAACACGAAGGTGTCCAGGTCCGTGTCCACGAAAAGCCGGGTGAGAAACCACCAACCGGTTAGGGGGCCTCTAGCCGGGCGATTTCAACGGGTTGAGGGGAGTCTGCCCGATCATCTCTTCGTAGTTCCGGCTCCAGGCCCGTGAACCACGTGGTTCTGGGTCTTGGCCCCGAACCCGTTGACCCCGAAGAATTGGGCATCCTCTCCGTTGCGAAGAATTCGATCACCAGCAGCTTCATAGACGGCGGCGTTGGAGCTACCGAACTCCTGCCTCCCACCTTCTATGTAGGCTCTGCTGTCGACCCCTGCGGTTGACGTTCTGATATTAGGATCCCGGTCGTCCTTGATCTGACTACAGCGCGAGGCACGTCCGTCTCCATTGCACGACGACGCACCCAAGTGCCAGCATCGCCAGGGCGACGAACGCCAGACCACCTCGGGACATCACAGGCACGTCATCAGGACCGGGCGACTCGTGTTTCTCGAGTGAGATGATCCAGACTGCACCCGCGTCGATGGAACCGTCATCGTCCATGGGCGCACTCACCACCAGGTCGTGAGCGCCGTCACCATCAAGGTCGCCAAGTAGTGCGATCGATATACCAAACTCGTCGCCGTCGTGAAGGTCGAGAGGCACATCGAAGTCGTCAGAGATCGAAGTGATCTTGGTTTCTTTCGTGACGGACCCGTCAGCCCCGAGCCACAAGAGGTAGACCGCACCGCGGTCGGAGCCCCCGTCATCGTCACCGTAGGCTCCGACTGCAATATCAGTTACCCCGTCTTCGTCGAGGTCGCCGACGCTGGCCGTTCCGATTCCGAAGATGTCACCGTCGTCGAGTGGTCCCGAGAAACCACCCGCCAGATTGTTGATCTTGGCGTGGTCTTTCACAGACCCGTCAGCATGGAGAAACAGGATGTAGACCGCTCCTTGGTCGACCCCACTGCCATCGTCGCTGTCGGCACCGACGGCCAGATCGACCAGGCCATCGCCATCGACATCCTTGAGGGCCGCGAGTGAAGCGCCGAACCAATCTCCGTCCTTGAGCGTTCCAGTAAACCCCCCAGACGACTCGTTGATCTTGACTTCTTCCTTGACTGTTCCGTCGGCTTCGAGAAACAAGATCCAGACCGCACCGTGGTCGGAACCGACTTCGTCATCGCCGTCCGCGCTGACAGCCAGTTCGGTAACTCCGTCTCCGTCGAGGTCGCCGATGGCCGCCATGTCCCAGCCGAACCAGTCGTAGGACTTCAGGTCTCCACCGAAGCCCCCTGAGGTTTCGCTGATCTTCATGTGGGAGTCGACGGTCCCATCAGAATTCAGCATGAGGATGTAGACCGCACCATTGTCTGGGTCTGAGCCATCGTCATCATCGTCGTCGTAATACGCACCTACAGCGAGATCATCTGTGCCATCTCCGTTTACGTCTCCCAGGTGGGCAAGCGAGACGCCAAAGTAGTCCTCGTCATCGAGGATCGCGGTGAACCCACCTGACGTATCGCTGATCTTCGTATGCGCCTTGACGGTCCCGTCGGACTCGAGGAAGAGAATCCAGACCGCACCCCGGTTCGCGTCGGGTGGTGTTCCACCATCGTCGTCAAACCATGCACCGACTGCGATATCGGTGATCCCGTCTCCATCGAGGTCACCGATGGCCTCTACAGACCAGCCGAACATATCATGCTCATCGAGCGTGCCGGCAAACTCTCCGGAAGTGGCGCTGATTTTCTTGGGGCTGCCCGCCGATGCATCGTGAAGCGGTAGCAGGCAGATCCATGCCACCAGGCCAATAAGCGCTGCGAGTAGCTTCTTCATTCTCAGATGGTTCCACAGCTGGTCCATGGATGACCTCCTTCGAGGACCCCCTGAATAGTATAGGGGGTCAAGCCGCATCTTTCTTACGGCCGATAGTTATCCAAACGAACCACACGGGAGGACCATCGGAAGACATCCGCCGCGTCGCCTGATTCCAAGGCGTCCAGACGCTTCGAGTAGTCCATCGGGTTGAGGTCGGGCTCCTCCAGCTTTTCGCGTCCCTGAATCATGTGGGTCCCAACCACAGGGCTTCTCAAGCTCTCCAAACGGGTTTGACATAAAATCCACGCTCGGATACCGAGCCTGAGTGCAACAGGGCTTCTCAAGCTCTCCAAACGAGTTTGACATAAAATCCACGCTCGGATACCGAGCCTGAGTGCAGTTTGTACCAATCGGGTGCAACCCCCAGGCACCAATCCTCGACACTGCTGAGATGTGACCCGATCGCATACATTTGCTTGGCTCAGATTCACTTTACGTCCCATCGTCGGTACGCCCAGCAAACACTGCTCATCAACGCTGCCACCAGCAGCCCCATCGTCCAAAGGCTGAGCGCTGGAACCGCGACCCTCTCACAAATCGATGGGTTGCCGCTGCACGTCCAGCCGGACTCTACCTGGCAGGCTGCATCGCAACCGTCCCCAGGCGTCGTGCCCCCGTCATCGCAGGCCTCAATAACAGCAACGACTCCGTCACCGCAGATTGCGCCAATGGTCGGGTCGGTGCCCCCCAGGAACTCCTGAAGATTTGTGAGACCATCTTCATCGGGGTCGTCGTCAGCATCGGTCGGGTCCTGCGGGTTCAGTCCGAAGCCCGTCTCCCAGTCGTTGGGCATCAGGTCTCCGTCGATGTCGGAATCGCACGGGATTCCCCGGCCATCTCCGTCCTGATCGGCCTGGTCACCGTTCGCATCACCCGGGCAGTTGTCGATGATGTCGGACACACCGTCAAGATCTCCATCTGTGAGTTGCAGGGCGTACTTGATGTCCACGCACCAGCTGTTGAGCGTCCCCTGATCCACGTTCACATTGTCCACAATGTCGAGTGTCCAGGTCGTATTCGACGCCATTCCGTCGAAGTCGTCAAGCGAGCCGGTGGGAGTGAGGTTCCCGGACATGGCGGGTGGCGTCGTTGCGCAGGCAGATTCGGCTGCAGAACCTCCCTCGTCGTTGAGCACGGCATCGATGTCGTTCTCTCCGCACCCGTAGTCCGGATCGATCGCCGGAAGCCCGGGCCGGTCGAGAAGCGCAACCGTCGCCGTGGTACCACCGTGCTCGACACTTGCGCTCAGGTCACCGATATAGGTGTGGATGACGTCGAGCGGCACGTCAACGTCAGTGATGGTGCCCCCAACACCCACGACGATCGAGTCCGTAGCAGGGGTGCCAGTTCCGTCGGGAATCGCCAGGCTGGGAGAGGAACAAGTCGACACCAATGACTCAGTCACGAAGCTGCCCGTGGCCTGAAACGCCGCCCCGCATGAGTTCGAGGCAACGACCCGCCAAAAGTAGCCGGTGGCGAGGTCCAGCGGACTGGCCGGGGTAAAGTTGGTCGCACCCCCCGATCCGCTGTCGACGACGCCAGTGAAGGCGGAGTCAGTGGCAATCTCGACACTGTAACTGGTCGCTCCTGCAACCGCAGACCAGCTGAGTGTCGGGCTCAAGGGAATTCCAATCGCACCGATGGTCGGGGCCAGGATCGTCGGCACGCTGGCCACGCCCGACGAGATATCGAGGCCTACGCTCTCGTTCACCACGGTGGCGCCGCTCTGGCCCGTGATCTGAAGATTGTGGGATCCCACGGCCAGCCCGACAGAATTGGAGAGTGTGAGCATGCTGATCCCCGGCGGGGTAACGGGATCAGCCGAGAAGCCTGCGGTGACCGGGCTGGGCACGCCGCTGACCGACAAACCCACCAGGTCGGAGAAGCCCAGCAGGCTACCCACGTCGACCTGGTAATCCGCTGTACCCCCGACGCATAATGCCTGCGGATCTGGTGTTACCTCAATCGTGAAGGTCGGTGTCGAGAGCGCTGTCACGGTGAAGTCGGTGTCGCCCACGTCGAAAAATACATTATCGCTGCACGCGACTTGGATGCGCGCCTGAGAAGTCATCACGTTGGGGATGACGATGTCTTCCGATCCGTCGTTGGGGGTCGACGAGAGCAAGGGTTGACCTGCCCCGATTGTTGTACCAGTTCCTATGTTAGAGCACCCAGCAAATTCTCATCCTTCGGCCAAGGCGGCCACTCGATCGTCTCGGGCACCGGC
>PBYF01000112.1 GCA_002729515.1 Deltaproteobacteria bacterium | reverse complement strand
GCACCGGTTGTGAGGTCTGACTCAAAGGCACCGGTTGTGAGGTCTGACTCAAAGGCACCGGTTGTGAGGTCTGACTCAAAGGCACCGGTTGTGAAGTCTGAGTCAAATTGTGTGGCGGTGAGAGCCGGTGCGAGTGTCTCGTCGAGCGTGGCGGCTTCCTGGTTCGATGCGGGGTCTGCCGGGGGCGCCTCCAGCGTGCCGGCGTCGCCGAAAGAGAAAACGTCCGCACCGGGACTGGAATCCGGGCTGCGTGTGGACGTGGGCTCGGCAGTGGCCATTCCGTCCTCGAAAAAGTCAAAGGCGTCTGCATTCGATGGCGCGATTTCGCTGGGGTTTGCGAGCGGTGGGAGCGTGGAATCGGCGGGTGCGTGTTCGGGCAGTCGCGCCAGCAGCGCGCGCACGCGGTCCACCAAGGCCTGGGCTTCGAAGGGCTTCGCGACGTGACCGGCGGCGCCACAGCGTGCGGCACGTTTCTCGTCGAATGATTCGAAGGTCCCGGTCAGCAGCAGCACCGGAATGTGTCGCAGGTCGGGATCGGCTTGGAGCGCTTCACAGACCTCGTAGCCATTTAGGCCCGGCATCACGACGTCCGCCAGCACGACGTCGGGACGTATCGCGCGGGTCCGCTCCACGGCATCGTTGCCGTTGTCGACAATCAAGAGTTCGACGTCCTCGCTGGCAAAGCTGATTCCGACCACCTTCTGGATCGTGACGCTGTCGTCTGCGAGCAGCAGCTTCTTGCCCATATGTCCCCCCCCCGGTGTCGCATTCTCGGCGCCCGAGTTCCTCGCGTTGGATTCGGCTCAGCATGTAGTATCGACGCCAGAACTCCTGAGATTGAATGGTTTTCTGGGCCATCCGTCCAGGGAGGGTCCCTTCCCCCGGGGGTGGCGAGGTCAAGAGTGTGAGGGGACGCTCCGATGGGCCAGATGGATGGTCATGGGAGGTCGGCTTCAATGAACCTCCGCGCGGCGGCCAGAACCGACGTGGGCCTCAAACGACGCGCTAATGAGGATTGCTGCATCGTCGCAGCCGATCTGGGCGTCTACCTGGTGGCCGATGGCATGGGCGGCCACAGGGCGGGTCAGGTGGCGAGTGAGATCGCCGCCCAGGCGGTGGTGGGTGCCCTGGAGACCTTGGCGGATGCAGCGGCCAGTCTCACCGACAAGCTGCGCTACTCGCTCGCTGCTGCGAACCGCGAGATCCTGGACACCGCACGGCGAAAGCCCGAGTTGTCGGGCATGGGAACGACGCTGGTGGCGCTGCTCGCGGCATCCGGCCGGGTGGCCCTCGCCCACGTGGGAGATAGTCGGGCCTACCTGATCCGGGCCGAAAGAATCCGACAGCTCACGGACGATCACTCGCTGGTCGCGGAACTGGTGCGACGGCGCGAGATCACCGAGACGGCGGCGCGCGGGCATCCGCACCGGCACGTCCTGACCCGCGCGCTGGGCGTGCGCCGATCGGTGGAGCCCGATCTGGCGGAGTTGACTCCAGCGGCGGGCGACACCTTCGTGCTCTGCTCGGATGGTCTCACCGGCCACGTACGCGACAGCGAGATTGCCGAGATAGCCGTCGGTGCAGCGGATCCCGATTCCGCCTGCGAGCAACTCATCTCCCTCGCCAATGAACGGGGTGGCGAGGACAACATTACGGTGCTGCTCGTTTCCTGTACTGCCTAGGAAAAGTGATCAGGGCTTCGGTCCGGCGCGTCAGCAGTCCACCAGAGCCTTGAGTTTCGCCCGCAGACGAAGGACCGACTTCGTGTGGATCTGGCAGACCCGCGACTCGGTGATACCGAGGATTTGACCGATGTCCTTCATGTTGAGGTCTTCGTAGTAGTAGAGCGAGATGACGAGCCGTTCCTTGTCCGGGAGGGAGGCAATCGTCGAGGCGATCACCTGCTTCGTCTCGCTCAGTTTGAAGGTCGCAAACGGGTTCTCTGCGCTCACGTCTTCGACGATGTCGGTGAACGTGCCGGTGCGGTCGCCGTCCTGATTCGTCCCGCGGATCTCCTCGAGGTTCACGAGCGAGATGCCGCGCACCTGGTTGAGCAATTCGTGGAATTTTTCGATTTGCAGGCCGAGTGCATCCGCCACTTCGTCTTCGCTGGCCTGATGGCCGAGCCGCTGTTCGACATCGACGTACGCCTTGTCGAGGCGGCGACTCTTCTGCCGCACGCTCCGGGGTACCCAGTCGAGAGAGCGCAGCTGGTCGAGGATGGCCCCTTTGATTCGGAACTCGGCGTAGGTCTTGAACTTGCAATTCTTCTCGGGGTCGTACTTTTCGATCGCGTCCATCAGCCCGATCACGCCTGTATTGTGCAGGTCGTCGAGGTCGATATGAGAGGGCAGACGCACCGCGATCCGGTTCACGATGTAACGGATGAGCGAGGTGTGCTCGAGTACGATCTGGTTCTTGAGGGGCGGGGGAATCTCGGACTGCTTTTCCTTCGCTTCGCGCAACAGAGTTTCCATTCACGCTCTCCTTCGGTCGGGTCCCGGTGTGGCCCGCTGGGGTCGGTTTTCGTCCTGGCCTTGCGTGCGGGCTGCGTGGAAAGCACGGGTCGTGCCAAGACGCGGAGGGCGCGGACGATCGGGGGCTCCGGCACCTCGCCGCGCCTCCCGGGAGACCTGTAACTATTCGTAATAGCTTGTGTTTTTAGTCTTTTTGCATTTTGCCTGCCGCGCAGGCGCTTTCGCAGAGGTGCCGCCGCCGCGGGTGGCGGGGACTTCTCAAAGCGGTCGAAGTGTCGGAACCCCGACGCTTCTGGCGTCTGGCAGTTACGAATCCGTCAGTGGGACGCAGGCGCTGCCGGAGCGAGACCCTTCTTCTTGATCTTTTCGATCAGGGTCGTCCGGTTCAGGCCGAGCAGGCGCGCGGCCTGGTTCTTGTTCCAGTGGGTCTGCTCGAGGGCCTGAAGGATCAGGTCCGTTTCGAAGTCGTCGACCAGGTCGCGGAAGGAAAGGCCGGTGGGCGGGAGCTGGGGCACGGTGAGGATGGGGGCGTCGAGCGATCTGCGCAGTTCGCGCGGCAGATCCTGGACCTCGATCCGGCCCCCTTCGCAGAGCACCGCCAGCCGCTCGACCATGTTCTCGAGTTCCCGGATGTTTCCGGGCCATGAGTGGGCGCGTATCCGGTCCAGCGCCTCGGTGTTGAAGCCCGACACTTTCTGCTCGCGATCTCGGTTTGCGGTCTTCAGGAAGTGGTGGGCGAGCAGCTCGATATCATCCCTGCGGTCGCGCAGTGCGGGCATCTCGATGGGGATCACATTGAGGCGGTAGAAGAGGTCCTCTCGGAAGCGCCGCTCGCGAATCGCCTGCTCGAGATCCTGGTTGGTTGCGGCGACCAGACGGACGTCCACGGCCCGGGTCTTCGATGATCCGACAGGCTCGAAGGTCCCGTCCTGGAGCACCCGCAGGAGCTTCACCTGGAGGTTGGGGCTCATGTCGCCGATTTCGTCGAGGAAGAGCGTTCCCCCGTCGGCGACGCTGAAGCGTCCTTCCCGGTGATTCACGGCATTGGTGAACGCTCCCTTGACGTGGCCGAAGAGCTCCGATTCGAGCAGCTCCTCGGGGATGGCACCGCAGTTGACGGTCACGAACATGCGGTCGGTTCGAGGACTGTTGTAGTGGAGCGCACGGGCGATGAGTTCCTTGCCGGTGCCGCTCTCGCCCGTGATCAATACCGTGCTGTTGGTTTCTGCGACCTTGGCCACCACTTCGAGCACCTCGCGCAGGGCGGAGCTCGTGCCGACGATGTTGTCGAAGCCGTAGCGTGAGCAGAGCTGGCGCTGGAGCATGCGGTTCTCGCTGCGCAGGCGTCCCACCTCGATCGCCTGGGCCACCAGGCGACGCACCACGTCCAGATGACCCTGGTCGAAGGGCTTCTCCAGGTACCAGAAGGCGCCGGCGCGCAATGCCTCTACGGATTGATCGGGGCTGCCGTAGCCGGTGACCACGATACAGGGGAGATCTGGAGCCACTTCGCGCAACTGGCGGACCAGCTCGAGGCCATCGATTCCGGGCATCTTCACGTCCGAGAGCACGAGATCGACGCTCTGGTCGCTCACGGTCGCCAGCGCTTCGGCGGCATCGCGAGCCGTGATCACCTCATGCCCCGCACGCCGGAGGATGCGCTCGAGGGCGTGGCGGTAGAGCTCCTCGTCATCGACGATGAGTACGGTGGACGTGCGCAGAGGAAGCCCTCCCCGGGACCCTGGGGGGGGGCGACGCGGAGTGTAGGCAGGCACCCGCTCCCGTTCAAGAGTCCCGATTCTGGGACCGAAGAGCAGTTCATGGTTGTCCGGCAGCTGCCCGAGCCTCGTTCCGTGCGGGAGAAATCACCCGAGTTCGTGCTGCTGGTGGATGACGAACCCCTGCTGCTGCGCTCCCTTCGCCGCATTCTCGAGGCCGCGGGCCATCGCACGGTCCCGGCGGTGTCGGCTTCGGAGGCTGCGGGTCGGCTGGTGGATCCGGATCTCGCCGTCGTGCTCGTGGATCTCTTCCTGGGTGCCAGCAGCGGTCTCGACTTCTTGGAGCAGGTGAAGGCCGAGCGTCCCGAAGTCGAGGTGATCGTGATGACGGGTCACGCCAGCATCGAAAGTGCGGTGGGGTGCATTCGGCGCGGTGCGTTCGACTACCTGGCTAAGCCGTTTGACGATGTCTACCGGGTGCGCACCACGGTGGGCCGGGCACTCGACCGCTGGAGCCTCGTTCGGCGCAACAGTGAACTCGAGCAGGAGCTGTGCGGAAACCGTGCTGTGCCGGCGCTAGTGGGACAATCCCCGGCCATGCGCGCGCTGGAGCGGACCATCGCGAGTCTCGGACACAACGAGAGCCACGTGCTCATCCACGGCGAGAGCGGCACCGGAAAGGAACTCGTGGCCCGCGCACTCCAGGCCGACAGTCCCCGCTCGGGCGAGGCATTCGTCCCGGTGGACTGCGGCGCGTTGCCGGAGACAATCATCGAGAGCGAACTCTTCGGTCACCAGAAGGGCGCCTTCACCGGCGCGCTCGGAGCCCAGGGCCTGTTTCGGATGGCGCACCGGGGAACGCTCTTTCTCGACGAGGTGGGCGAGATTCCCGCAAGCGTCCAGGCGAAGTTCCTCCGCGCCCTACAGCACAAGGAGGTCCGCCCGGTTGGCTCTACGACGACCGAGCCAGCGGACGTCCGTGTAATCTCCGCCACTCACAGAGATCTGGAGGCGATGGTTGCTGCCGGCGCCTTTCGCACGGACCTTTTCTACCGTTTGAACGTCGTGCGGCTGGAGATTCCGCCGTTGCGAGAACGGCGCGACGACATTCCGCTGCTCGCGCACCACTTCCTGAACAAGCACCGCGCTGAACATTCGCCGGTGGAGGGCTTCACGGATGACGCCCTGGAGCGGCTCGTGAACACAGACTGGCCGGGCAACGTGCGGGAACTCGAGAACACCGTGGAATCCGCTCTGGCGCTGGCACGTGGCAAGCGGCTTCGAGTTGCGGACCTTCCCCTCGGCAGGCCGCGCGCCGTCCGCGGAGCTCCGGTGCCGGCCGATCTGCCCGTGGATCTCGGAGCCTACGAGAAGGCCGCGCTCGAGCGAGCGTTGCGCGAGTGCGGCGGCGATGCGCGGGAGGCTGCACGTCACCTGGGCATCGGTCGCAGCACGTTGTATCGGAAGCTCTCGCGTCACGGGCTCGCCCGCGGGGGTGGCCGGACCCGGGTGATCGGGTAACTTCGCGACGCCTCCTTCCCCCCAAGAGGACGACCACGAAATAGCGCGTGTGCGCAGCCGAGCAGTGGCGCGTGCGACGGACGGGGGTGTTGTGTCCGAAGGTGGACCGGCTGTCGATCTGGATCTGATCGGCGAAGTGGCTCTCGGGAACGTCGCCGTGTTGGTGGTGGATGGCGACGGCCGGGTGGTCCGCTGCAACGCGTCCGCAGCCGAGATCTTCGGACGCGAGCAGAAGACGCTCGTGGGTTGCTCCGCCACCGCCTGGTTTCCGGAGGCGGCAGGGGGCGGCATCCTGGCCCGCGCGTTGACGGAAGGTGTGCGCTTCCAGGACAGCGAGAGCTGGGTGACGCGCCCGGATGGCGTGAGAACTCCAGTGGCGGTCTCCTGTGCGCCCATCGCGGCCCCCGACGGTCGGCTGCGCGGCGCGGTGGCGAGTTTCCAGGATCTCTCCGGGATCCGTCAGCTGCAGCAGCGGGTGCTCCAGACGGAGAAGATGGCTGCCATCGGACAGCTTGCGGCTGGCGTGGCCCACGAGATCAACAACCCGATGGGGTTCATCCACGCGAACCTCTTCCAGATGGGCGAGTACGTAGCCGACTTGCGCCGTGTTTCGGAGGCGGTCGATGCGCTGCGCAAGTCCGCAGAGCTCGGCAATGCGCGCGAGATCGTCGAAGCGGCGGGACGCCTCGGCAGCGTTTCCGACGAGGTGGACGTCGACTTCCTGCTTTCAGACCTGGCCAAGGCGATTCGCGAGTCTCAGGAGGGTTCGGAGCGCATTCGCCACATCGTGCAGGATCTGCGGGATTTCTCCCACCAGGACACGGGTGAACAGGTGCGCTCCGATCTGAATCAATGCCTCGATTCGACGGCGAATATCGTGTGGCCGATGATGAAACACGTCATCGTCCTCGAACGTGAGTACGAAGACCTCCCCGCCGTTCTCTGCTATCCGATGCAGCTCAAGCAGGTCTTCATGAATCTGCTGGTGAACGCCTTCCAGGCGATCGAGGAGAAGCTCGAGGTCGCGCCGGGGACCGGTCGGATCCTGCTTCAGACCGCTCGTCGCGGTGACCGCGTCGTGGTGTCCGTGACCGATTCCGGCGTGGGGATCGATCCGGCTAATGTCGACCGGATCTTTGCCCCGTTCTTCACCACCAAGAAGGTGGGCACTGGGACTGGGCTCGGTCTCTCGACCGCCTACAACATCGTGCACCGGCATGGCGGCTCGCTCGATGTCGAGAGCGCAGCGGGCGGTGGGGTGACCTTCCGGCTCACGCTTCCCGTGGACGGTATGCCCCGTGCCTGATGCGCCGGCACTCTTGATCGTCGACGACGAGGCGCGCATCCTCTCGGCCCTGCGCCGGGCCCTGCGCCGCGAGGGCTACGAGATCGTCACGGCCGAGACGGTCGCCGATGCGCTGCGCATTCTCGACGAGCGGCCCGTTGATGGGATCCTGTCGGACCACAAGATGCCGGGGATGAGTGGCGTCCAGTTCCTGGAGGAGGCGAGCCGGCGTCGTCCGGACGCCGTTCGCATGATCATCACGGGTTGGACCGAGGAGATTCCTAGCGCCCGGCTCGAAGAGGCCGGCGTGTGTGCGCTCGTCACCAAGCCGTGGGACGATGCGCGGCTGAAGGCGACCCTGCGGCGAGCCCTGGGGGTCAGGCCAGTTTGAGGCGGCTCAGGTATTCGAGGTCGATCTTCTGCGAGGCCTTGCCGCCGACGGCGAGTACCCGATAGGCACGAGTCTCGCCGCGGGTGTAGTAGATACGCCCCTTGCCGGCGAAACCCAGTTCGAAGATGGTGAGGTGGTTCGGCAGACCGCCGACCTTGCGCCGCACGGAAGCTGAATCTGGATCTCCATCGAGCTTCTTGAGGCTTTCCTCCGCGCGCAGCCGCAGGGTTTCGTCGCCCAGTCGGACGAGGTCCTGGATGGCGCGGTCATCGAGTTCCAGGTTTGAATAGAGCGTGCGCATGCGTTTGGCGAGCTGCCCGGCGGCACGCGCTCGCCCACTTTTTCCGCCCTTCGACGCGCGCCGGAGCCGACTCTGCAGATCTGTGATCTCGGATTCCTTTACCTCGAGATCCTGCACCGCCACTTCGAGCAGGTCCTCGAGCGCAGCCCGTTCGTCCTGGAGATCCGAGCCGGCGCTGGCGGTGCGCAGCACCTCTTCCTCACGGAGGGCGAGCGCCTCGAGCCGCGCCTGGAGGCGGGTGCGCTCCTCCTGGAGGTCGACGATCTCCCGGGCGTGGGCCTGCTCCGCGGGCTCCAGGCGATCGAGGCGGCTGCGCACCTTCTCCAACTCGCTCTGGATCGAGCCCGCTCGCACCGCCGCGGCGTCGCGGGTGGTGACGGCCTCTTCCAGGAGTTGATGCTCACGGCGCGCCAGTCGCCCCTGCTGGATGAACAGGATCGGAATGAGGATGGCGCCGAATGCAACCCAGGTGCAGCCGGCCAGCAGCGAATCCAGCGGAACGGATACCTCGACGGTGACGATGGCCGGGAGCAGGCGCATGGCCACGGAGAAGGACTCGGCAGCACTGCCCAGCGGCGGAGGCGATAGCGTGCGCCCGCCGAGGTAGATTGGAGTCCGGCCGTCGGCTCCGAGAACCAGAGCGTTGACCCGGACGCCCATGACCCGCGTCCACGGGGACCCCCCGATGCGCCGTGCGAGCCGGTCCTGGATCAGGGACACCACCGGGCCCTCCCCCGGGCTCACTCGAGCGGCGGACTTGGTGACATTCGTGAAATGAATCTGAAGCAGGGTCTCTGTCGCCTCGATCGTGACCAGAGACAGGACTACATAGACGAAGATTCCGATGTAGATGAAACGGAATCCCGCGATCCGCTGGAGCGCACCCTGGGGCGTGCGGTCGTCGACCATCCCGACAAAGAGTCTAGCGCGTGTTCGGGCGACTCCGCTTTTCGCCGGCCGCTCGAACGGACCGGCTCTGCCACAGCCGGAACTCGTCGCGCGCTTCGCTTGCACTATGCTCCTGCGCCGTGCGGGTAGTGGATCTCGATCGCGACATGCGGGACGTGATCCCGACCGGGACGTCGCGTGACAGCGAGTTCCTGTTCGGGCGGATGACGGAAGTCACACTCGGCCGCACCCGGCCGGGTCCGGGACGGCGTATCCTCGACGTGGCGGCCGGTCTCGGTCAGGACGCCGCGCAGCTGGCCTCGGACGGAGCGAGCTGCATCGGACTCGAACCGTCGCAGCGCATGTCGCAGCTCGCGCGGCTGGCCAACGCGCCTGGCCATGGGCTGGGGCCCACGTTCGTGCGTGGCTGGGGCGACGCGCTGCCCTTTGCCAGCGACAGCTTTGATGCCGTCCTGTGCAAGGGCTCGCTGGACCACTTCGATCGGCCGCGGGCGGCACTGGCGGAGATGGCTCGGGTCGCACGTCCCGAGGGCCGGGTCGTCGTCGCCATCGCGAACTTCGAATCGGTGGCCTGTCGGGTCTCCCGGACTTGGGACGGTTTTCGAGAGGGCTGGCTCGGCCGCGAACTTCCGCGCGGAAGGCGCCACTACGATGTGCCCCACGATCACTTCACCCGCTATCAGCTCGGGCTGATGCGCGAGCAGTTGGGCGAGGTGGTGGAAGTCGACTGCGTCGAGGGGATCTCACTGGCGTGGGGCCTACCGGGATGGAGCCGGGTGGTCGAGCGCCTGCCGGGCTTCGCCGCCGACGCGGCGCTTCAGGTGCTCGATGCGGTGGCGGGTCGGCTCCCGGGGTTTGCCGACGTGTTGGTGCTCGCCGGTCCGCCTCGCCGCTCGGCCACGGCTTCCGAGTAGACCTCGGCGGTGGCGGAAGCGACCTTCGGCCAGGCATAGGTTTCGGTCACGCCGCGCCGGCCACGCTCGCCGAGACGCGCCCTGGCTTCGGGCTGCTCGAGCAGCCGGGCGATGCCCTTCGCCAGCGCCTCGGGGTTTTCGCGGTCGACGAGGACACCGCCGCCGCCGGTTCCAATCACCTCGGGAAGCGCGCCCGCCCGCGTCGCCACCACCGGAGTGGCGCAGGCCATCGCCTCCGCCGCGGGCAGGCCGAAGCCCTCGTAGCGGGAGGGCACCACTACCAATGCGGCGCGCCGGTAGAGTGATACGAGTTCCTCGTTCGGGATGCGGCCGACCAATGAGAGCCGGTCGGCGCAGCCGAGCGCGCGGGCCCTTTTGCGGGCTTCGTTGTCCGGATGGTCGTCGTCGACCAGCGTGAGGTGTATCGGCGCCGGCAGCTGCGCCAGCGCCTCCACCAGAGTGTGCAGGCCCTTGTTCGGGTCCGATGCGCGGCCGACGCAGAGGATCTCGTTTGGGTCGCGCGCGACGCTCGGGTCGGGTGTGTAGAGGTCTGTGTCTACTCCGTTCGCGACCATTCGGAGTTGCTCCGCCCGCACGCCGAAGTCGCGTTCGATCTCGGTGGCGCTGGCGCGCGAAGAGGTGAGGACTCTCTCGAGGCGCCGCGCGACGAACGACTGCATGCCGATCGGATAGAAAGTCATGGTGCCGATCGCGTCGCGGAAGCTCTCGTCGCGTACGAACGATGCGCGGCGGTCCACGCTCAGTGGGTGGTGGATCGTCGTCACTACCGGGAGCCCGAGTCTGTGGAGGCCCAGGGTCCCCCAGCCGAGGCACTGCACGTCGTGCGCCACGTCGAAGCGTCGTCCCCGGCGAAGCCAGTCGGCCACGGTGCGGAAGGCCCGCAGGCTGAAGGCACAGGGCTCTGGCAGGAATCCGAGACGGCTGGAGGCGAGCTCGTAGAAGTGCAGCGGTTCGAAGACGCGCAACGGGGCGCCGGTGGGCAGCAGCGCCGCCCGGTCGCGGGAGAACCAGCCGGCCCAGAACTGTTGGTTCGGGAGGTGCTGGACGGTCTTCGCGAAGGGCATCGGATCCGGGTAGGGCGGGCCGGCCAATACCGTGACCTCGTGGCCGAGGCGCGCCAGTTCGCGCGCCAGGTACCAGAGGTAGATGCCCTGGCCGCCGCAGCGCATGTTGCCGCGGTAGGCGACAAATAGGATCCGCATCAGGTGCGTGTCCTCGTGCGGTGCGCCTTCTCGGCATACACGATCAAGCTCTTCGGGAAACAGTAGTTGAGGACACCTTCCAGGCGTTGCATCGCCGGGGACGCGGTCGCGCGGATCAGGAAGAGGCGGTAGAGCTGCACCAGGCGGTTCTCGTCGGCCCTCGGCAGCCCTGCGACCGAGCGCAGTACCCAATAGGGCGTGTGGAGCGCGTGGGCGAAGCCGACGCCCACCGTGCCGAGCCCCGCCTGGGCGAGGCCGCGCGAAAGCTCTCGGGGTCGAAAGATCCGGGTGTGTCCCCCGGGCGACTCGAAGTAGTCGTCGCCAGTGCGCAGGTAGAGGTGTTCGCTCGTCGCTGTTGGGATGGTGACGGCCACCAGGCCCCCCGGTTTCGTGACCCGAGCGAGTTCGCGCGCTGCGGCCCGATAGTCGTGCACGTGCTCCATCACCTCAGAGCAGATCACCCGGTCGAATGTCTCGGCCCGGAACGGAAGGCTGAAGGTATTGCCGTGGATCATCTCGCCCAGGGAGCCGAGTTCAAGGGCGCGGTTGCGCAGCGGCTTGGACGCGAAGCGAAGCGGCGCCCGGTCCAGGTCGATACCGACGACCCTGGCTCCGCGCTCGAGGGCACCGAAGCAGTGTCGGCCCTCGCCGCAGCCGGCGTCGAGCAACCGCTCACCGGGGCGGATTCTGAGCCGCTCGAGATCGACGGTGAGCAGCACGCGGCGTCTCCTGGAACCCCCATCTCAAGCCACCCGAGGTCGCCGCGGGGCAGCGCGCAGCGTCTCCTCGAATACCCCCACCAGGCTCTGCGCCGTATCGCGCCACTGGAAGACACTTTGGATGCGCTTGCGGGCGGTGCGTCCGAGTTGTGCGGTGCGTTCCGGGTCTGCGAGCAGGCGCTCGATGGCGGCGGCCATGGCTCGAGCGTCGCGCGGGGGCACCAGAATACCCGCGTGGCCGTCCGTTCCCACCACTTCGGGCAGGGCGCCCGCCGCGTTTGCGATCACGGGCAGACCGCAGGCCATGGCCTCACTGGCCGGGAACCCGAAGCCCTCGAAGAAGGAGGGCACCACCGCTGCGCGCGCCGTCGAGTATTCGCGCACCAGTTCAGGAGGTGTGAGCATGCGGCGAACCAGTTTCACACGGTGCTCGATTCGGTGCCGGCGCAGGAAGCGCATCACCAGGCCGTCATCGGGGATGCGCCCGTCGACGATCTTGAGCGTGATCGATTCGGGGAGCAGCGCCAGGGCCTCGAGCAGGGTACCGAGGCCCTTCTTGCGATCCTCGGTGCGGCCGACGAAGAGCAGGTCGGCGTCCTTCGACACGCCCGGGGTCGGTCGGAAGAACTCGGTATCCGTGCCGTTGTACACGACGGAGACGTCCTTCTCGCGGATTCCGAAATAGCGCTCGATCTCGCGCCGCGACGCCTCGCTCACCGTCACGATCTTGTCGAGGCGCGGCGCCACGAGCTGCTGCATGAGGAGCGGGAAGTAGAGCGTGCGCTTCAGCTTCTTCACCAGCTTCGGGTCGATGGCGTAATCCGCCTCGCGATCGATGTGGAGCGGGTGGTGGATCACCGAGACGACCGGAACGCCGGTCGCGCGAATACCGAGCAGACCCCAGGAAAGGCATTGGTTGTCGAAGACCACATCGAACTTGTGCTGCCGGTGCAAGCGCCGCCAACGCATCAGGAGGCGGAGTCCGAAGGTCTGCATCTCGGGGAAGACGCCAAAGCGGGAGACCCCCAGCTCCCACAGGGAGAGCGGCTTGAACAGCGCGAAGGGGTCGTGCTTCGGCAACCAGTCGGGATGCTCTTGTCCGAAGACGTTTTCGTTCGGGATCACGTGGAGCGGAATTCCGGGCTCGAGTTCGGGCAGCGGTGGCCCGGCGATCACGTGCACGTCGTGGCCGGCGCGCTTCCACTCGCGGGCGAGATAGGCCGCGTAGATGCCCTGGCCGCCGCAGTACATGTTGCCGCGATAGGTGAGGAGAGCGATGCGCATGCTGGGATTCAGGCGGAGGGGGTTTCGCTGGGCTCGCCCGGCGTGTCCTCATCAAATGGTTCGACCTGGATCGTGGCGATCGTGTAACCGACCCAGAAGCAGAGCCCCAGCGCGAAGAACACCGCCACCGCCACCGGAATTGCCAGCGCCCAGTAGCTCCCCTGGAGCAGGCCGAGCAGGAACCAGGCGCCTAGGATCACGACGGCGACACAGATCAGACCGCCCTGGGTGCGTGAGGAATCGGTCATTCGCGGGGCTCCGTTTGCCGAGTCGGTGGAGCGAGGGGTTTCCGCCCCACGGCGGGCCCTGCGCCCGCCGGAGTATTCGGGCCGTCGCCTCGCGTGTCAACGTGTCGCGGTGCCTTGATCCGGATTCTAAGCTCGCGCCGTGCGTGTGATCGGGCTGATGTCCGGGACTTCTGCGGACGGGGTAGACGCGGCGCTGATGGAATGGCCCGAGGGCACGGAGCCGCGCCCGTTTCGCCTGCTGGCGTTCCGCGAGCTTCCGTTTCCAGAAAATCTCCAGGAGCGGATCCACCGGCTCGCGGCCGGGCGCTCGGCGCCGGGCGAGGCGTTGCGCGAACTCGCCGCGCTCGACGTCGAACTGGGCGAACGCTTTGCGAGTGCGGCGGGTGAGGTGGCGGCGGCCGCCGGCGTGATGCTCGACGCCGTGGACGCCATCGCCTCGCACGGCCAGACGGTGGCGCACTACCCGGAACTGCGGGCCACGCTCCAGATTGGAGATCCCTCGCTGATCGCAGAACGCACCGGTTGCACCACGGTGGCGGACTTCCGCGCGCGCGACGTCGCGGCGGGCGGCGAGGGGGCACCGCTGGCGCCGTTCTTCCACTTCGCGGCGTTCGCCGATCCAGCCGAGTCGCGGTTGGTGCTGAACCTGGGAGGCATCGCCAACGTGACGTGGCTTCCGGCCGGCGCTGGGCCCGAAGCGGTGCGGGCGTTCGATGTGGGTCCAGCCAACTCGCTCCTGGACGGCGCTGTCCGCGTGCTCACGCAGGGTCGTGAGCGCATCGATGTGGACGGCAGGCGCGCCCTGTGCGGTCGTGTGGACCGGGAATTGCTCGAGTGGCTGCTCGATGACGATTTCCTGCGCCGCGTGCCGCCCAAGTCGACTGGCCGGGAGCGCTACGGCGCGGCCGAGGCGGAGGCGCTGGCCTCCGAGTGGAGCGCCGATGGGCGCGGGCTCGACGACTTGCTCGCCACGCTGGTGGCATTTTCCGTGGAGGCGGTGCGCCGTGCGGCAGACAGCTGGCTCGGCGGCGCAGATGCGTTGCAGCGCGTGCTGGTGGGGGGCGGCGGCACGCGCAATGCGGCATTCATGCAACGGCTCGCGAGCGTATTCGGCGCGGCCGCCGTGGAGCCTTTTGATGCGGTGGGCGTGCCGGCCGATGCGGCCGAAGCGATGGCGTTTGCGTTGATGGGCCGCAACGCCCTCCTCGGCCTGCCGAACCACCTTCCGGAGTGTACCGGCGCCACTCGCGCGGCCGTGCTCGGCGAGATCGCCAGCGGGAAGCGTCCTAGAGCTTGAAGACGCTGCCGTCGTCCGCCGTGTCGAAGGCGGCCTCGCCACGGCGGTCGGTCATTTCGCTGCCGAAGTGGGTCAGGACGATGCGACCGCATTCGAAATCCCGTTCGTGGGCGACGAGTGTCTCGTGGTTGAGGTGGAAGTCGAATTGCGTCGAGTGGTACGTGCACTCGCAGATGAACAGATCCGTCTCCCCGACGCGTCGAGGCAGGTCGGGAAACCACCCGGTGTCGCCCGAGTAGGCGACGCGCTCGCGCCCGGTGTCGATCACGAGACCGTGGGGGCAGGTGTGCGACTGGTGCAGCGTGCTGAATGCCTGGAGGCTAACCGGCCCGGCTTCGACCGGCTGCCCGGTCTGGAATTCCCGAAAGTGGATCGGGAACGACCAGTCCCTCTTCTCGACCTCGTAGCACATGGCGGCGGAGAGGCTGCGCACCCGGGCCTCGATTCCCGGCGGGCCCACCAGACACAGGGGCTTGGTGCGACGATCTTCGTAGAGCGCCGCCAGCAACAGGATGGGTACGCCCCCGTAGTGATCGCCGTGGAAGTGCGAGATCGCAATGGCATCGACCTCGTCGCGGCGGATCCCCAGGTCGCAAAGGCCGGTGCTCGTGGTCGTGCCGCAGTCGAGCAGTACGCCGCCGTCGGGCGTTCGCAGCAGTACGGCGGACTGCCTGCGGCCGCCCGCACCGAACGCGTCACCCGTGCCAATAAAGACGATCTCGCTCATGCGTTTTCGCTCGTCCGGCCGGTGTCCGGACACGGATGAAAGGTGCCGCCTGCGAATACCCCATCGCTTGCCAGGAGGCCTTCGGGCACGCGTTCGTCCTCCCACACCACCGCGCGACGCAGGCTAGCGCCGGCGCCGAGTGTCGCGCCAGCACCGATCACCAGTTCGCGCTCGAATCGGGTTCCCGCTGACCGCGCCCTGGTGTCCACATCGATATAGGAGAGGCGCGGTGGCGCCAGGTTCGCCTGGAGGTATTCCGCCATGGTTCCCACGGGTTCCCAGGTACAATCAGTGATCTCGGTCACCTCTGCCCCGATATCGCGGAACCCCGCGCGGAGTCTGGGTGCAAGCCACCCATCGAGGTGTCCAAAGACTTCTCGGTCGGGGAGGGTGTCGAAGGCCCGGGCCGAGACCACGTTGGCCCAGACGTAGACGCCGGCATCCCGAACTCCGCCCAGGTCGAATCGCGATCCGATGCGGCGCACCCGCCCGTCGGCGTCCACTCCGATCGTACCGAAGTCCACTTCTCGCGGGTCCCGACGCAGCAGCAGGGTTACCGCATCGCCGCGCTCCGCGTGGCGCCTGCGGAGCGCCGTCAGGTCCGCGTCGAGAAGCATGTCGCCGCCGAGGATCAGGCACGGGTCGCTCTCGCGCAGGAAGCTGGCGGCCCGGCGGATGCCTCCGCCGGTGTTGAGCAACTCGCGCTCGTGAGAGAATTCCACGCGCATGCCCGCAGGACAGTGCCGTTGCGCTGCGGCGGTGAGCGCGTGCGGGAGATGGTGGCTGTTGATCACCACCTCGGTCACGCCGTGGTGGGCCAGCAGTTCGAGCTGGAAGGCGATGAGCGGGAGTCCGCGCACCGGGCAGGCCGGCTTCGGCCGCAGCTCGGTCAGCGGGCGCATACGAGTGCCGAGCCCGGCCGCCACGATCATTGCCCGCACGACGGGTCCTCGCTCGATTCGGGCAGGC
This sequence comes from Deltaproteobacteria bacterium, assembly GCA_002729515.1. GTDB lineage: Bacteria > Myxococcota_A > UBA9160 > UBA9160 > SMWR01. The sequence continues at coordinate 31,590 of PBYF01000112.1, read as the reverse complement.
TTTCGACGAGTTCCGCGAGCGACCCGAAGGCGGGATCCCGCCGCGCGGCGCGGCAAGCGGCCCCGCGCAGGGCGCGGACGGTGGCGGGGACGTATTGGAGAAAGCGGTGATCACCGCGTTCGCAGGACGTCTGGACGAAGCGGCCGAGGTCCTTGCCCTTGCGGGTCAGGGTCAGCAGGTCGAAACGGTGGGCAAAGGTTTCGGGGTCGGGCATGTCGGGAAGTTCGGATCGCACGCGGTCGAGCTGGGCCCGCAGCTCGCTGGGCTCGAGCTCGACGTAGGAGTCGCGCAGGAGGCACACGAGATCGTACTCCGGGGGGGCGAGGAATGCGCCCTGGAGGTCGATCATCACGAGCCGCGCGCCGGGCGGACGCCCGGCGACCACGTGCAGGTTCAGGCTCTGGAAGTCGCGGTGGGCGAGGCGGGCAGGGGCCGCTGAGGCGCTGCGCGCTACCGCCGCGAAGGCGCTGCGAACGGCGGCGGTTTCCGCGGGCGTGCTTTCTCGTCCGCGAAGCGCGAGGCCGCAGCGTGCGAAGAGCTGCGCCTTGTAGTCGAAGAGTTCAGCATCGAGCCGGCGATCGAAAGCGGCGACCGCGGTCGGCCCGATCCGCTGGAGCAGGGGGATCAACTCGCAGGCTTCGCGGTAGAGCGCGCCCCGCTCCCCGGCCGAAGCGCGCAGCGCGGCGTCGCGCAGCGAGACGTCACCGACGTCCTCGAGCAATTCGATCCCGGCGAGTTCGTCCGCCGCGTAGCGCCGCGGCACGGGAAGCCCGTGGGACGCGAGCAGGCTGCGGATCGGTTCGAGGGCCGGCTCCGGCCTCGAGCCGGAGGGTCTCCCGGCCGGGTCTTCCGCTGCGTCCACGCGGGCCACCAGCATCAGGGGTTCGCCGGCATCCAGGGTGAGGCGGGCGAAGCGACGCAGTCCGAGTTGTCCCGACAGCCACTCGATGCGTGCCACGCGGCGGCCGAGGCGATTGCCGACGAGTTCGCTAAGGCGCCGTTCGAGTGCTGCGTCGGCGTGCGCCATCACCCGAAGAAGAGGTGGCAGGCGGCTGTTGCGCCCAGCAGCCCGGCGAAATCGCCGCAGAGACAGGCGATCAGGGCGAATCGCACGTCGCGGACGCCCGCTGCGCCGGCGTAGAGAGTGAGCACGTAGAAGGTGGTCTCCGTCGATCCCTGGAGCGTGCTCGCCAAGAGGCCCACGAACGAGTCCGGGCCGTATTCCGTGAGAATCTCCGACATCACGGCGAAGGCGCCACTGCCCGAGAGCGGGCGAAGCAGTGCCATCGGCAGCACTTCACCGGGGATTCCAATCAGGCTCGTCACGGGATCGACGATCCGGATCAGCAGGTCGAGAGCGCCGGAGGCCCGGAACATCCCGACGGCGACCAGGATCAACACAAGGTAGGGAATGATGCGCACCACGACCGAGAGCCCTTCGCGTGCTCCCGCGATCGCCGACTCGTAGACCCGCACCCGGCCGGCGAAGCCGATCAGGAGCAGGGCGCTCACGAGCAGGGGGAAGAGCCAGGCCTGCAGCATCGTGCGGGTGGCATCGGTGGCATTGCCGCGGCTCAGCAGGTCGGCGAAGCCGAGCGCGAGACCGACGGCCAGCGCCAGGAGGACCGCCGCGAGCACCAGCTTGCGCCAGGGCTCGACCGGTCCCTTCGCCGCTCCGAGCACGTCGGTCTCCGCGGGCAGGTCGAGCGCGTCGACCGGGGCGTTCTCCGGCGCGTCTTCCAGGGGACGCACGGCGTAGCGCTTGCGGTCGCGCAGCAGGTAGAAGGCCGCGACGGCGGCGGCCGTCGAGCAGAGGGTGGCGATCAGTGTCGGGAGCCAGATTGCGAACGGGTCGGCGGAGCCCGCGGCGGCGCGCACGGCGATGGTGCCGTTGGGCGGCATCAGTGTAATGGCCGACGTGTTGATGGCGAGGAAGAGGATCATCGGGTTCGACGCGACGCCGCGAACCGGGTTCAGCCGGCCGAGTTCCGCCATCGCCTTCAGTCCAAACGGGGTCGCCGCGTTGCCGAGGCCGAAGATGTTCGAGGTGAAGTTCATGAGCATGGCACTCATCGCCGGATGGTCGGCGGGGACCTCCGGGAAGAGCCGGCGCATGACCGGTGCCAGGCGCAGCGCGATCCAGCGCATCGCACCGCCGTCCTGGGCCACGCGCATCAGGCCCAGCATGAAGATCATGATGCCCGTCAGCTCGATCACGAGCGTCACGCCGGACGCGGCGCTCTCGAAGATCTGGTTGGTGACGGCCTGCATGTTGCCCGCGAACGCGGCGTACAAGACCGCCCCGAGCATGAGCCCAAGCCAGATCGCGTTGAGCATGGCGCCCCCATCGCCAGCCGAGCCGCAGCGGCGCCGCGTCCGGCCTGCTCGATTGCCGCGGACGAGGCTCCCGGATAAGCTCGACCCCGTCAAGCGAGTCCTCCCCCCGCAGGAGTCGACCGTGAGCGCTCGATGGCGCGCAGCGCTGGCGTTGGTGTGTGTGCTCGGCGTCATGCCGGCTCGAGGGGAAGAAATCCCCGGGGAGCCCGTTCGCGGCGCCCCCGCCCTGGTCAAGCGCCTGGACGCGGCACTCGCGCACCCCAGTTTGCGGGGATCGCAGATTGCGGCGCTGGTGGTGGATGCCGAAACGGGGGGGGTGCTGTACGCGCACGACCCGGACCGCGCGCTGGTGCCCGCCTCCAACGTGAAGATCCTGACGGGGGTCGCGGTACTGGCGGCTCTCGGACCCGCCCACCGCTTTGCGACCGAGGTGCTTGCCAATCGCGTGCCGGACGCCGAGGGCGCCGTGGATACCCTATACGTGCGCGGCGGCGGGGATCCGGCGCTCACCTCTGAGGAGCTGTGGCGGCTCGCCGCAGATTTGCGCCGTGGCGGGCTCCGAAAAGTGCGTGAGGCCCTCGTGGTGGACGCGTCACTATTCGATGACGAGCGCTGGCATCCGAGCTGGGGCCCCGTCTCTGCCCGGGCCTACCACGCGCCCATCGCCGGTCTGACAGTGAACTACGCAGCCTTTGCGGCGCGCGTCGTGCCGGGTGCGCGTCCCGGCGATGCGGTCGAGGTCACTCTGGACCCGGCGGTCGACGGCCTGCGCGTTGTCAACCGGGTGCGCACCGTCCAGCGCGGGGCGGAGCACGAAAAACTCGATTTCGAGCGCCGGAGAGCGGAGGGCTTCGAGGAAGTCCTGGTTTCGGGGATGCTGCGTGCCGGCGGTGAGCCGGTGACCCTGTACCGCAGTGTCCTGGACCCGGTGGCCTACGCCGCATCCGTGCTGCGTCTGCAGCTCGAAGCCAATGGTGTCGAGGTGGCGAGTGCCGGTGGACGCGGGACGATTCCGGAAGACGCGGTGGCGTTGCTGCGCTTCGAGGGAAGGCCGCTTGGCGAGGTCGTGCGCCTTTTCATGAAATACAGCAACAACGCGATCGGGGAGGGCCTGGTGAAAGCACTCGCCGCGCGCGCGGGGAAGGTTCCCGCCACCTGGCCGGCGGGCATCGCGGCCGTGCGCGACGAACTCGCGCGTCTCGGCGTGGGAGTGGAACCCATCACGCTCGTCGACGGTTCGGGACTCTCCTACGCGAACCGGGTTTCCCCGCGTGTTCTGGTCGAGGCGCTGCGCCTGGCGGCAGGCGCCTTCCGCTTCGGTCCCGAGTTCGTCTCATCGCTCCCGATTGCCGCTGCGGATGGAACGCTCGAGGAGCGTTTCGAGGGCTCTGCCGGCGCGGTGCGCGCCAAGACCGGAAACCTCACCCGGGTGACGGCGCTCTCGGGCTACGTCCGCCGAGCGGACGGTCGCACCGCGATCTTCTCGCTGCTGGTCAACGGGTACCGGGGTGAGGCGGAGGAAGTCTGGCGGGGCGTCGACGGCTTTGCCGAGGAGCTGACCACGACAGTCGAGGGTCCGCTTCCCTGACTTGCGGCTAGGACCGGCCCTGGACGGCGGCGTGGGCGTCGAGAACGAGGCGCGGATAGACGCGCGGAAGCTGGCGTCCGCGACGGATGCGGCGGTCGATGTGCCCCGGTCCCCAGTTGTAGGCTGCGAGGGCGGTGGACAGATTCCCAAAGCGATCGGAGAGTTCCTTCAGGTAGGCGATGCCCAGCCGCACGTTTGCGACGGGGTCGAATAGGGTCTGCGGCCCGTACCACGCGACACCGTGCTTGGCCGCCAACTCCTCGCCGGTGCTGGGGAGGATCTGCATTAGCCCCATCGCGCCCACCGAAGACAGAGCGAAATTGTTGAAGCGGCTCTCGACGTGCATCACGGCCATCACCAGCGCGGGGTCGAGGTGATGGCGGCGCGCCTCGGTGACGATCGCGTGGGCGAGGGCGTCGAGTTCGTCGGCCGCGAGGCCTGTGCGTCGCCGGTCGAGTTCCGCCCGCACCTCGGTGACGACGGCGTCCGGGGGAGGTGCCCCCGTGGCGCCCGTGCCGTTGGCCGCCGCTGTCAGCGAGGCGCTCGTTTCGTGGCCCGGGGCGGCGGGCGAGGGTACGTCCGACATGACCGCGCACGACATGGAGGCGAGCACAGCTGCGGACAGCACGCTCAATGCGGTGCGGTGACTCACGAACCGGTCCCCAATACCGAGAATCCGAGGGCATGGATGGCCGCGAGGTTGTTGAAGACCGCCCAGCTGGTCCAGAGCATGATGAAGCCCAGGATGGCCAGTTTGGGCAGGCGCGGGAGTAGGTCGGTCGTCACGAGGAAGAAGAGGGCACACAACGTGACCGCGCTGTCGAACGCGATGCCGGGCAGGAGCCCGATACTCGAGAAGAGCCAACTCGCCAGCGGGTTTCCCTCGGTAACCTGCCAGCCTTCGACCGGTGCGCGAAGGCAGAGGTAGGTCGTCCAGTGGTCGGCCGCGGTGACGGCGACGGTGAGCGCGGCGAACAGGGGAAGCATCGGCTTTCGTTCTCCTCCATCCGATCCCGGACAGCCGCAATGGAGATCGCAAGAAGCGTGCCCCGCGCGTGTTCACGGGCGGAAGCAGTCGGCGGGTCAGGGGTTTGTTTCGTGTGGTTGCCGGTGGCCTGCGGCACGCTCGGGGTGTTGCCCGCGGGGAAGAGGGGAGTCCGGTTCTCTGGTGTGGAGGCGTGGGGGTGCCGGCGGGGGGCTGTGCCTGAATCTGCGAATCCGGGGGGCTTTCGTGCGAGGATGGCGCTCATGCCGGCACGGGGCCTGCGCGTTACGGGGGGACGGCTCGGCGGACGGCGGCTCCGGGCCCCGGGCCGAGGCGTGCGACCGAGCGCCGATCGCGTGCGCGAGTCGCTGTTTGCGCGATTGGGGGACCTCTCGGGGAAACGGGTTCTAGACCTCTATGCGGGAAGCGGAGCGCTGGGGGTGGAGGCAGTTTCCCGGGGGGCGTCAGCGGTCGTCTTCGTCGAGCGGTCGGTGCCCGTCGTGCGTGTGCTGCGCCGGAACCTCTCGGAGCTCGGCCTGGATCGGGAGGTGCGTGTGGTGGCGGGGGACGCTCCGGCTGCGGTGCGGCGCCTCGCGGCGGAGGGTGCGCGCTTCGACCTGGTGCTGCTCGACCCTCCCTATGCCGGCGACCAACTCGTGCGGGCGCTCACGGCCTTGGCGGAGGCCGATCTGGTGGCTGCCCAGGGAATGGTGGTCGCCGAGCACGCGAGACGCCATCCTGTCCCTCCCGTGTCCGGCTGGGTGGAGCTGGACGTGCGAAGCTATGGAGACACTCAGGTGACGCAGCTTTCCCCCGAAGACAGAGGAGGCCGAGCCCCTTCATGACGGCTCCCGCGACCATTGCTCTCTTTCCCGCAAGCTTCGATCCGGTCACAAATGGTCACCTCGACGTAGCCCGCCGTGCGCTCCGGATCTTCGAGCATCTGGTGATGGGTGTGGCGGTGAACCTGACGAAGAGCGGGACATTCAAGATCGAAGAACGCATCGAGATGCTGCGTGCTGAACTCGGCGATGATTCCCGGGTCGAGGTCACCTCTTTCGATGGCCTGACGGTCGACTATGCCCGGAGTATCGGCGCAGCGGTGGTGATCCGCGGCGTGCGCGCCATGTCGGACTTCGAGTACGAGTTCGAGATGGCCCTGATGAACAAGCGCCTCTATGCGGACGTAGAGACGGTCTTCATGCTGCCGAGTCAGGAGTACATGTTCGTGAGTTCTTCGCGGCTCAAGGAACTCGTGAAGTTCGGACGAGACGTCGAGGAATTCGTCCCGGCCGAGGTCGCGAAGCGGCTTCGGGAGCGCCTCGGCGGCGAGTGAGTCGTGCGGTGCGGGACGGGAGCGGGAGGAGACCAGCGGTTTTGTCCCGGCCGCTTCCCACCGGGCCGGGGCGGTGTTCTCGTCCCCGGCATGCGGTTGGACGCAGCCGTCGGCGAGTGGCTCGCAGCGCCGGGGACCGCCCTCCAGGGCCGCCGGGACGCGCTCCCTGTGGTCGCATTGGTCCGCCGGTACAGCCAGACGCTGCGAAACGCCGGGTCGGCGGGCTGGGTGCCGCCCCGGGTCGCTGGCGTTTCTCTGCATTCCGGGTAGCCTCGCACCCGCACAGGGAAATTCCTTCCCGGACGTCCCAATGGAGCAGCGTCGGATTCTCATCGGCGTGACCGGCGGCATCGCCGCCTACAAGGTTCCGGAACTGGTGCGAGACCTGAGCCGCGCCGGTCATGCCGTGCGTTGCGTCGCGACGCCGGAGGCCGTTTCCTTCGTGACGCCGCTCGTGCTTCAGACCCTGACGGGAGAGCCGGTGCGCACGGCCCTTCTGGACCCCGCGGAAGAGGGTGCGATCGACCACATTGCGCTGGCGGATTGGGCCGACCTGTATCTCGTGGCACCGGCTACGGCGAACACGCTGGCGAAACTCGCCCACGGTCTGGCGGACGATCTCGTATCGGCCGTCGCTCTCGCGACACGGGCGCCGCTACTGGTTGCGCCGGCAATGAACGTCAACATGTGGCGCCACCCCGCCACGCAGCAGAACGCAGAGCGTCTGCGCGAGCGCGGCGTTCGCTTCGTGGGGCCCGATGCGGGCGAGCTTGCCTGTGGCTGGGAGGGCGAGGGCAGGATGGCGGAACCCGAGGTGATCGCCGCCACCGCGGGACTCGCACTCGGCTCCCGCACCCTCGCGGCCGATGTCGTGTTGGTGACTGCCGGCGGAACGCGGGAGCGGGTCGATGCGGTGCGCTTCCTCGGAAACCGTTCTTCGGGAAAAATGGGCTTCGCGGTGGCGAGTGAGGCGGCTCGGCGCGGGGCCGCGGTGGTGCTCGTGGCGGCACCCTCGGCGCTTGCGACACCGCCCGGAGTTCGGCGCATCGACGTCGAGAGCGCTGAAGAGATGCGCGAGGCCGTGCTGCGCGAATTGCCGGTATCGACGGTCGTGGTGATGACAGCCGCGGTGGCCGACTTCCGCCCCGCGGCGCCCGCTGAGCGAAAGCTCAAGAAGGAAGACCTTGCGGAGTCTGCCGGCATGATGCTCGAACTCGAGCGAACCCCGGACATCCTGGCCGAAATCTGCAAGGAAAAAGCCGACCGAGTCGTCGTGGGGTTCGCAGCCGAAAGCCACGACCTGGTCGCGGCGGCTCGACGCAAGATTGCGCGCAAGGGCTGCGACCTCCTGGTTGCAAACGATATCTCGGCGTCGGGTTCTGGGTTCGACTCCGATGAGAACGCGGTGCACTTCGTATGGCCCGCCGGCGAAGTGGAGGAACTCCCGTCTCTTCCGAAGAGCGAGGTGGCGGCCCAGTTGCTCGACCGCGTCGAGAAGCTGCGGGAGCCTGCGGCGTGACCCACGCGGACAGGCCCCTGGTTCTCAGACTTGTTTTGCTGGCTCTCTTGCTGGGAGTTGCTCCCGCGCGTGCAGAGCACGTCAACACGATCGTCGTAGACGGTGTCATCAGCGCCGCCACGGCGGACTTCGTGGAAAAGGCCATCGCCGAGAGCGAGACCGATGGCGCGGCGGCACTGCTCATTTTGCTCGACACGCCGGGGGGTGTTCTCGACCCGACCAAGGACATCGTCCAGGCGCTGCTCAACGCGAAGGTGCCGACCATTGTCTACGTTTCGCCGCAGGGTGCGTGGGCTGCCTCGGCCGGAACTTTCATCACTCTTGCGGCGAATGTCGCCGCCATGGCGCCGGGCACGAGCATCGGAGCGGCGTCTCCGGTGGGCGGGGGCACCAGCGAGGAGCGCGACGAAGAGGGTACGCGCACGGACGTCATGGGTCAGAAGGTCGAAAACTTTACGTCCGCCTTCATCGAATCAATCGCCCAGGAGCGCGACCGGAACGTCGAGTGGGCGGTGAAGGCTGTCCGTGAGGCGGAGGCGATCGGCGCCGCCGAGGCTCTCGAACTCGATGTGGTCGACATCGTGGCGCGGGACCGGGACGACCTCTTTGCCCAGATCGAGGGTCGTGAAGTGGCCGTTTCCGGTGAGTCCCGGACACTCGAGTTCAGCGACGCGGCTTTCCGCCCGATCGAGATGACACCGCTCGAGAAGGTCTTCGACTTCATCGCGAATCCGAACGTGGCCATGCTTCTGATGATGGGCGCGATTCTGGGGATCATGCTCGAGGTGAACTCCCCGGGGATCTTCGTGCCCGGGGCGATCGGGCTCGTCTGTCTGATCCTCGCGGTGTTCGCGTTCGACCTGCTGCCGTTCTCGTTTCTCGGGCTCGTGCTGATGTTCGTCGGCGTGGGTCTCATGATTGCCGAGATGTTCGTGTCGGCGTACGGCGTCCTGCTGTTGGGGGGGATGGCGTTCTTCCTGTTTGGGGGCATGATGCTCTTCGACATGCCCGAAGTGAGCGACGTGACCGTGGACTTCTGGGGAGTCTTGCTCCCTGCGGCCGTCGGCATGGCCTCGTTCGGCGTTCTGGCGGTCGTGGCGATCGGCCGAAGCTTCCGCCGGAAGCAGACGGCCGGCGTGAGCGAGATGATCGGTCAGGTCGGGCGCGCGGCGACGCCGCTCGCGCCGGAGGGCCGGGTCTTCGTGCGGGGCGAGTACTGGAATGCACGGAGCGACGAGGAACTCCCGGTCGATGCATCGGTGGAGGTGATCGAAGTCCAGGGAATGCGGCTCCGCGTTCGCCGGGCAGCTGGAGATTTCTGAACAGAGAGAGGGGAGAAAATGATTTACGCAATTCTGATCGCGTTTGGAATTCCGGCTGCGCTCATCGTGATGGGTATCCGCATTCTCACCGAATACGAGCGCGGTGTGCTGTTCCGATTCGGGCGCTTCGTTCAAGTAAAGCAAGCCGGCCTGCGCTGGATCATTCCCGGGGTCGATCGCATGGCGCGCATCAGCCTGCGCGAGATCGTCATGGATGTGCCGCCTCAGGAAGTGATCACTCGAGACAACGTTTCGGTGAAGGTCAACGCGGTGCTCTACTTCCGCGTGCTGCACCCGGAAAAGGCGGTGATCCAGGTCGAGAACTATCTCTACGGCACTTCGCAGCTCGCGCAGACCACTCTGCGGAGCGTGTGCGGCCAGGCGGAACTCGACGACCTGCTCGCCGAGCGGGACCGTATCAATCAGCAGCTTCAGCAGATCATCGACGAGCAGACCGAACCGTGGGGCGTGAAGGTCCGCGCGGTGGAGGTGAAGCAGATCGACCTGCCTCAGGAGATGCAGCGCGCCATGGCGAAGCAAGCCGAGGCCGAACGGGAAAAGCGAGCGAAGATCATTCACGCCGATGGTGAGGCGCAGGCAGCGCACCGGTTGGCCGAGGCGTCGCGCGTGCTTTCCAGCTCGGAAGGCGCGCTCCAGCTGCGCTATCTCCAGACACTCGCGGAGATCGCGACCGAGGGGAATTCAACGACGATTTTCCCAGTACCCATCGACACGCTCACGCCGTTCTATGAGGCTGCCAAACGCGGAGCGGACGCGGGAAGCTGAAAATGGCCGATCCCGATCCCAAGTTCGACACCGATCAGCGTGTCAAGCACTCCGTCCGGCGCACGCTCTCGCGCGTTTCATTGCTTCTCGTTCTGCTCGCCGGGATCGTCGGCTGGGGCTACTTCGGGTACTTCACGCTCAAGCCGGGGCAGGCGGCGGTACTGCTTCTGCTGGGCGGAGAGTACAAGACGATCAAGAGCGACGGCTGGCACTGGTCCCTGCCGCCGCCGCTGGTCACGCGTGCGATCGTCAACTACGACGAACTCCGGAATATCGATTTCGGTTTCCGGGGCAACGAGGACGCGTCGACCTCGAAGGAGAAACTCGACGAAGCCACGATGCAGACGAGCGACAATAACGTGGTGCGGGTCTCGTTCGCGGTGCAGTACAAGATCGGCGATCCGTTCTTCTACCTGTACAAGATCGACGACCCCGCGCGCGTGGTTCGCGACGCCGCGCAGGCCGCCATGCGCGAAGTGGTGGGCCGCAATACCGTCGATGGGGTGTTGCGGGACAAGCGCGCTCTGGTCTCCTCCGATGCGAAGAAAATCCTTCAGCAGATCCTCGACGGGTACGACAGCGGCGTTCTCATCGACGGCGTTCAACTTCAGGAGGTGCAGGCGCCGGAAGCGGTCCAGGCGGCATTCGACGACGTAGTGAATGCAAACCAGGACAAGAGCCGGTTGGTGAACCAGGCCGAGGGCTATCGCAACGAGTTGATCCCGAAAGCCCGGGGCGAGGCCGCGGAACTCGTGGCGTCGGCCCGAGGTTACCGCGATGCGAAAATCGCCGAGGCCACGGGTGAGGCTGCGCGCTTCGAGGCCCTTTTCGCCGAGTACCGCAAGGCGCCCGAGGTGACGCGGACACGGCTCTACCTGGAGACGATGGAGGTGATCCTGCCAGAGGTGGACAAGGTGGTCATCGAGCCCGGGACGGCCCAAGTTCTGCCCTATCTGCCGCTGCGGAGCGTGGACCCGGGGGTGACGAAATGAAGTGGTTCGTGATGCTGGTGATCCTCTTCGGCGCGGTGTTCGTGGGACTGGTCGCGGCCGGGGAGGGGGGCTGGAATCGCGGCCCCGTCGTGGTCACGCTCGAGGGCGAGCAGAAGCTCGTATTGCGGCTCGGCGAGGCCGTTCGGGTCGCTGACCCCGGGCTTTCCTGGATCATCCCGGGTCTTGAGAAGGCCGAGCCCTTCGATGTGCGTTGGAATGACCTGGACAGCGAGCCGAATCTGATGCAGACGCGCGACGGCGAGCAGTTGACGATCGATAGCTACGTAATCTGGCGCGTCGTGGACGTGGAGGCCTTCCGACGCTCGTTTCAAGAGGACCGAGAGCGTGCGGTAAAACGGATCGATCGCGCGATGCGCGATGACGTGCGCGAGGTGATCGGTCGGCACACGCTTCACGAGGTGCTGGACAAAAAGCGCGGCGCGATCATGCAGGAAATTACGGAAAACACACGGGCCGATGTGAAACCCCTGGGCATCGCGGTGGCCGACGTTCGCATCAATCGCACCGAGCTTCCGGACGCCACGATGAATAGCGTTTACGCCCGCATGAAGACCGAGCGCGAGCGCCTGGCGCGGAAGACTCGGGCGGAGGGCGAGGAGCGTGCGCGCAAGATCCGAGCCGATGCGGATGCCGAGGCGCGGGTGCTAGTGGCCAAAGCGCGGCGGGATGCTGAGATCACCAAGGGGGAAGGCGATGCAGAGGCCACGCGTCTCTACGGCGAGTCCTACGGAAACGCTCCGGAGTTCTACGCCTTCACCCGAAGCCTCGAGGCCTACCGCAAGACCATCAACGCCAACACGACGCTCGTGCTCTCTCCCGATTCCGAGTTCTTCCGGTTCTTCGAGAGCGCCGGGGGCAACCGCAGGCCGCCGGCGTCTCCTAGCGGGGAGCCCGAGCGAACAGGACCGCGCCCAGGCAGGTGAAGGCCAGGGCCACCAGCCAGGGAGCCGCGGGGCCGGCGCGGAAACCACCCTGGGCGACCAACGTCGCCAGCTGCCAGGCGGCGCGGTAGGCGGCGATGAGCACGACCCCGGCGAGGGCAGCTGCGGCCAGACTTCGCCTGCGCTCCACGCCGATTCCAATCGGCACGACGAGAAGTGCGAGGACGAAGACTGCAGTGGGATTGGCCAGCCGGGTGTGGAGGATTGCCCGGTAGCGCAGGGGGTCGCGCCCCTCGCGCTGGTGCAATTGGATCGCCTCGATCAGTTCGGGCAGCGACAGCAAGTCCACGCTGCGCTCGAGGAGGCTCAGCTCTCCGGGGCTCGCCAGCATGAGCTTGACTTCCGGGAGCCTCTCCAGCCGGGGCGGAGAGTCGGGCACGTCCGGGTCGAAGTGCCGGCGCGTCACGTTCTGGAGGCTCCAACGCGCCCCAGAGTCCAGGACTCCGCCGGGAGCGTCGAGGGTCTCGAGCAGCCGGCCCTCCGGGCTCAGCGTATAGACGTGGATGCCCTGCATCGTTCCAGCAGCCGGGTCGATCTCGCGCACGTTGTAGAACGTGTTCTCCCTGTGGTACCAGAACGAGCCTCGGCGAAAGACGACGCTCTCTTCCGGATGCTGAAGACGGGTGAACTCGCGAGTGGCGCCGAGGAGCAGCGTCTCGTTCAATACCAGGGCGACACCCGAGAGTGCCATGGCCGCCATCAGTACAGGGAGAGCGACGCGCAGGGGCGGAATGCCGCCGGTCTTGAGCGCCGTGATCTCGCGGGCTCGTGCGGCCAGGGCCAGGCAGAGGAAGGCGGCAATGGCGCTCGCGGCTGGTATGACGTCGCGCATGTACAGGGAGGGAACCCGGATCAGCAGGTATGCGAGCGCCCCGCCGGCCGATTCCCGGTTCTCGACGACGTCGTCGAGATTGACGAGCATCTCGATGACGGTCATCAGGATCAGCGCAATGATCAGGGTGAGTGAGAAAAGTCCCAGATAGTTCGCAAGAAAGTGACGCGAGAGAATGCGCACGGGCGGAGCGTAGCATTGGAAGTTTTTCGGGGAACGAAGACGATCGACCGCCCGCTGGTGCGTCCGGTGCTGACGGTGGGGAACTTCGACGGTATCCACCTTGGGCATCGCGCCATTCTCGAGACTGTCGTCGAGCGGGCACGCGCACTTTCGGGCCAGGCCGCCGTGCTCACCTTCGAGCCCCATCCGCGCAAGGTGCTCCAGTCCAGAAAGGCGCCCCGGCTGCTGACGACGCTCGAACAGAAGCTCGAGCTGCTGGAGGCCGCCGGCACCGAAGTGGCGATCGTCGAACCTTTTGACCTCGATTTCGCGAAGATGGCCGCCGATGTCTTTATCGGCGATGTCCTGCAGGAGCGCATTGCCCCGCTGGAGGTCTACGTCGGCTACGACTTCCACTTCGGCCGAGACCGGGAGGGGTCGATGCGGATGCTCACGGAGATCGGGCCGCAGCTCGGCTTCGCGGTGACGATCATCCCGGAGGTGAGGGTCGACGCCGGAGACGTGAACTCGACCCGGATCCGGGAGTTGCTGGGCGGGGCGCAGCTGGAGAAAGCGAACGCGATGCTCGGGCGAAGCTACAGCGTGCGGGGCATCGTGGTCGTTGGAGAACAGCGCGGGCGCGAGTTGGGCTTTCCGACCGCGAATCTGGCCGCCGAGAACGAGGTGTTGCCGTCGGCCGGGGTCTACGCCGGCCGGGCGCGCCTCATGGATTCCGGAGACCCCGAAGCGGGAACGTCCTGGGTGGCTGTGATGAATGTGGGGACGCGCCCGACCTTCGAGGAAGCCGGCCGCGTGGTTGCCGAGGCCCACCTGGTGAATTTCGACGGCGACCTCTACGGGCGCCGAATCGAGGTTTTCTTCGAGCACCATCTGCGCGCCGAGCGGCGCTTCGATGGAGTGCAGGCCCTGCGCGAGCAGATTCGGGCGGATGTCGCCGAAGCCCAGCGCCGGGTGTCGCGCTGAGCGCCCATCCCCCGGAGGTCGTGCCCGGGCGATCTCGGACGCCGCGCTGGCGCGACTGGCGGGTCTGGTTTGGGGTTGCTGTGACCGTGTTCTTCGGCTGGCTCGCGCTGAAGGATGTCGACCTCGCCGAGGTGGCTCGCACGATCGCTCGGACCGATTGGATCCTGCTCTTTGGCATTTCGGTCCCGGCCTACGTGATGCTCTTGTGGCTGCGGGCGCTGCGCTGGCGTCATCTCACGGAGCCGATTCAGCCCATGCCCCGGAGCGCGCTCTTTCGCGCCGTTTCCGTGGGGTTCATGGCGAATAACCTCTTTCCGCTGCGCATGGGCGAGGTGGTGCGCTCTTGGTACCTGGCCCGGGAGACCGGGACGAGCGCCGCCGCTGTCTTTGGCACCGTGATTCTCGAGCGCGTCGTCGACACCGTTTCGCTCATCCTGCTGGTCTGCATGGTGATTGCCATGCGGGGAGACGAAGATGGCGTGCTCGCCCGGGGCGCTGTGCTTCTGCTGCCGGTGGCGGTGCTGCCCATCGTCTTCTTGGCCGTGCTCAAGGCCAAGCCGGAGCGTGTGCTGGCCTGGACCCGGTTCCTGCTGAGGCCCATTCCCAGGTTGGCGGGGTTCGTCGAGCGGCTGCTGGCGCAGTTCGAAGAGGGGCTCGGAGCGCTCCGAGGGGGCCGTCACCTGCTCTGGATCGCGTTTCACTCGGTCCTGATCTGGTGGGTGGTCTCCGTATTGCCGATCCTCGCGAGTTTCGGGGCCCTCGGACTCGACCTGGGCTCCCCGGCCCGCACAGTCGAGGCGGCCTGGACCACCCAGGCGGTCGTGGGGGTGGCCGTAGCGCTGCCGAGCGCCCCGGGCTTTTTCGGGATCTTCCACTGGGCTTGCCAGCTGGCGCTGGTCGGATTCGGGGTGCCGAGCGAGGAAGCCCTGGCCGCCGGCACGCTGCTGCACGCGGTCATGTGGCTGACTCTGACCGGGATTGGGCTCGGGGTCCTCTGGCTTCGGAGCACTTCCCTCGGGGATATCGACCGCGCCGGAGACGCCAGCGAATCGGCGTAAAGCCGAACGCCGGAATCGCCGAATAACCTACCGGGTTTCAAACGCTTTCCGTGCGGATAGGGCCGGGAAGGGCAGTTCTGTGCGGTGGATCCGGGGGGACAGGTGAACGAGCAGATTGGGGAACTCCTGGTGAGGGAGAACCTCCTGAGCGCGGAGCAGCTCGCGAAGGCACGCGAGGAGAGCCGCTCCAAGGGGGGCCGTCTCGGTGCGCAGATTACGTCGCTCGGCTTCCTGGACGAGAACGAACTCACCGACTTCGTCGCCAAGCAATACGGCGTACCCGCGGTCAATCTCGACGAGTTCGAAGTCGAGGATGCCGTCATCCAGCTGATTCCGGAAGAGGTTGCCACCAAACACACGGTGATCCCGGTAAACCGCGCCGGATCCACGCTGATCGTTGCGACCTCGGACCCCTCGAACATTATCGCGCTCGACGACATCAAGTTCCTCACCGGCTACGACATCCAACCGGTGGTCGCTGCGGAAGAGGCGATCAAACGGGCCATCGATCGCTACCACGATCAGGTCACCTCCCTCGACGAGGTGATGGGTGATTTCGATGACTCGGACATCGATCTCGTCCACGAGGATGATGACGTCGACGTCTCGGAGCTCGCGAAGGCCTCGGAAGACGCTCCCGTCGTCAGACTCGTGAACCTGGTGCTCACCGATGCCGTCAAGAGGGCCGCCTCGGATATCCACGTCGAGCCCTACGAGAAGAGCTTCCGCGTCCGCTACCGCATCGACGGCGTGCTCTACGAAGTGATGAAGCCGCCGATGAAGCTGCGCAACGCCCTCACCTCGCGCATCAAGATCATGTCGGAGCTCGACATCGCGGAGCGCCGCCTGCCCCAGGATGGGCGCATCAAGCTGAGGCTGGGCCGGGGCCGGGAGATGGACTTCCGCGTTTCAGTGATGCCGACGCTCTTCGGCGAGAAGATCGTGCTGCGGCTTCTGGACAAATCGAATCTCCAGCTCGATATGACGAAGCTCGGCTTCGAACGCGAGCAGCTCGAAGTCTTCCAGCGCAACATTCATCAACCCTTCGGGATGGTGCTCGTGACCGGGCCTACCGGCTCGGGCAAGACCACCACGCTCTATTCCGCACTCTCGGAATTGAACCAGGTCGGTGAAAATCTCTCGACGGCGGAAGATCCGGTCGAGTTCAACCTGGCGGGCATCAACCAGGTCCAGATGCACGAGGAGATCGGTCTCACTTTCGCAGCGGCCCTGCGTTCTTTTCTGCGCCAGGACCCCGACATCATCATGGTCGGAGAGATCCGGGATTTCGAGACGGCGGAGATCGCGGTGAAGGCCGCCCTCACCGGGCACATGGTGCTGTCCACACTTCATACGAACGACGCACCGTCCACCGTCAACCGGCTCCTCAACATGGGCATCGAGCCGTTTCTCGTGGCCTCTTCGGTGAACTGCATCGTCGCCCAGCGCCTGGCCCGGCAGGTCTGCGAGGAGTGCAAGGAGTCCGACAAGGAGGTGATGCCGGAGACCTTGATCGAGGCCGGTATGGAGCAGGAACGGGCCGGGCAGGTCGCGGCGGTGAAGGGCGCGGGTTGTCGGAGCTGCTCGGAGACCGGGTTCAAGGGCCGGATTGCCGTCTACGAGGTGATGCCGCTCGAAGACGAGCTCAAGGAGTTCGTGCTCAACGGTGCCTCGGCCCTCGACTTGAAGCGTGCGGCGATACGGCTCGGCATGAAGACGCTGCGCCAGAGCGCTTTGGGATTACTGGCCGAGGGGATCACGACTTTCGGTGAAGTCCTCCGAGTGTCGGCAGCCGACAATTAGGGAGTCAAGACGTGGCGAATATGCACCAGTTCCTCAAGGCCATGATCGAGAAGGGCGCGAGCGATCTTCACGTGACCACGGGAACCGCACCGCAGCTTCGTATCGATGGCAAGCTGCACCCGCTCAAGGTCCCCCCGCTCTCGCCGTCCGAGACCAAGCAACTCTGCTACTCGGTGCTCACCGATGCCCAGAAGCACGCATTCGAGGAGCGCAACGAGCTCGACCTCTCGTTCAGCGTGCAGCGACTCTCCCGGTTCCGAGGGAATATCTTCGTTCAGCGCGGCAACATCGCCGGCGCGTTCCGCGCGATTCCCTTCAAGATCAAGTCCTTCGAGGAACTCGGTCTGCCGCGTTCGGTGGCCGATCTGGGGGCCAAGCCGCGAGGCCTGGTGCTCGTCACCGGGCCGACGGGCTCGGGGAAGTCGACGACGCTCGCCGCCCTCATCGACAAGATCAACACCGAGCGGAGCGAGCACATCGTCACCATCGAGGACCCGATCGAGTATCTCCATCAGCACAAGGGCTGCGTGGTGAACCAGCGCGAGATCGGATCAGATACCGACAGCTTCAAGAACGCGCTCAAGTACATTCTGCGCCAGGATCCCGACGTCTTGCTGATCGGCGAGATGCGCGACCTGGAGACGATCGAGGCGGCGCTCAGCGTTGCCGAGACGGGCCATCTGGCGTTCGCGACGCTGCATACGAACTCGGCGGTGCAGACGATCAACCGCATCGTCGACGTGTTCTCGCCTCATCAGCAGTCCCAGGTGCGGGCCCAGCTCTCCTTTGTGCTCGAGGGGGTCCTCTGCCAGAGCCTGCTGCCGCGTGCGAACGGGCCGGGCCGGGCGATGGCGCTCGAGGTCATGATCCCCAACTCGGCGATCCGGAACCTGATCCGCGAGGACAAGGTCCACCAGATCTACTCCTCGATGCAGATGGGCCAGGAAGTGTCTGGAATGCAGACCATGAACCAGTCATTGGCGGCGCTCTATCAGCGCCGCCTCATTTCTCTCGAGACGGCGATGGCCCGGACTCCGGATGCCGACGAGCTCCGGAACCTGATCGGGCAGGGCGCGACTGCGGCGCGGCCGCCGGCGCAGCGGCCGCCGGTGCGGTCGAAGAAGTCGGCCTGAAGAACTCGGAGCGCCGGTCTTTTCGGCGGAGGAGGGGAGAGGCGATGCCGGTCTATTCGTGGAAAGCGCGGACCCGTCAGGGAACCGTGAAGAACGGCGAAATCGAGGCTGCCAACGATCAGGCGGTGATGACTCAGCTGCGGGCCCAGCTGCTCATGCCCGTGACCGTGAAGAAGAAGGCGAAGGATATGAGCGAGTACCTTCCCTTCCTCAAGCCGGGCATCAAGACCAGGGAACTGGTCATCTTCACCCGGCAGTTCGCGACGATGATCGACGCGGGTCTGCCGCTCGTGCAGTGCCTCGAGATCCTGGGAAACCAGCAGGATAACACGACCTTTCGCGGGATCATCCAGACGGTGAAGCAGGACGTCGAGCAGGGCTCGACCTTCGCCGACGCATTGCGCAAGCACCCGAAGCCCTTCGATGCGCTCTACGTGAACCTCGTCCACGCCGGCGAAGTCGGAGGCATCCTCGACACGATCCTGAACCGTTTGGCGGTCTACCTGGAGAAGGCGGATGCCCTGGCCCGAAAGGTGAAGGGCGCGATGGTCTACCCGAGTACGGTACTCGTGGTCGCGGCTGCCGTCGTCGTGTTGATGCTAGTCAAGATCATTCCGACCTTCGAGAAGATGTTTGCCGATTTCGGCGGCGTACTGCCCGGTCCGACTCAGATCGTCATCAATATCTCCCACTGGATGCAGGATTGGATAGGGATCCTCCTCGCCGGACTTGCGGTATTCACGGTAGCCTTCGTCCAGGCGCGGCGGCGATCACCGAGATTTCGCAAGCTCGTCGACAAGACCCTGCTGAAGTTGCCGGTCTTCGGGTCCCTGCTGCGGAAGGTGGCGGTGGCTCGCTTCAGCCGGACGCTGGGAACCATGATCGCCAGCGGCGTTCCCATCCTCGATGGTCTCGACATCGTCTCGCGCACTGCGGGCAATGTCGTGATCGAAGAGGCGCTCAACGACGTCAAGGCCGCCATCTCCGAGGGCAAGACGATCGCGGAGCCCCTGTCGGAGTCCAATGTCTTCCCGGGCATGGTCGTGCAGATGATCGCGGTGGGCGAGGAAACGGGTGCCATGGAGTCGATGCTCAGCAAGATCGCGGACTTTTACGAAGACGAAGTCGACGCGGCGGTCGAAGCCCTGACGGCGCTGCTCGAGCCCGCGATGCTGGTCGTACTGGGTGGAACCGTTGGCAGCCTGCTCGTGGCGATGTACCTGCCGATCTTCAAGATCGCGGATACGGTCGGTTAGAAGAACCTCCGCCGTGTCTACGGGTGCGCCGGAATCGGAAGCTCGCCGCACCGGGGGCTCGCTCGGGCTCCTCAGTGGGGGCAATCCCCTGGAGCAGCGGTTGGTCGTGCTGATGGCGGCGCGGCTGGGACTCGCCCTGGTGAGTCTCGGGATCGCGCTTGCCGTCGATTCGACGCTGGACGAGATCGGTGATCCCGGGCGCGTGGGTCTCTACACCACGGTTGCGATTGCGTTTCTGGCCACGGTGCTGATGGGCGTGTTGCTGCCGCGCATTCGCAGGCCGCAGGGCTTCGGCGCCCTCAACATCGCCGCGGATATTGCGATCGTTTCGGCCCTGGTGCACTTCTCGGGCGGGCCGGACTCGCTCTTCGGCTTCCTCTACGTGGTGGTGGCGCTCTACAGCGCGCTTCTCTTCGAGCGTCGGGGGGTGTTGCTGGCGGCGGGTCTTGGCATCGCGAGCTACGGCGCCGTGCTGCTGGCGGCGTCCATGGGGCGCGGGGGAGAGGACGGTCTGTCTTCGGCGGTGCTCTGGGCTGTCTGGGGCTTTCACGGCGCTGCGATCACGATTGGAGCGGCGCTGGCGAGCACCCTGGCCCACGCGTTGCGCCAGCGGACCCGGGCGTTCGAACATCTGGCGAGCTTGCACCGCCATACGGTGGAGAGCCTGATGAGTGGTCTGCTCACCACCGATGCGGATGGTCGCATCACATCGTTCAACCCCGAGGCCGAGCGGATCACGGGCCTCACTGCCGGCGTGGCCCAGGGGCGTGCACTCGCAGACGTGCTGCCGGGTTGCGAGGTGCACCGCGAAACACCGGGCGCTGTTGCGATGGGCGAACGTTACCGTATGCCCTTTTGCGCCCCCGACGGCTCGGACCGTCATCTCGGGGTCGGCTCGTACGTGCTGCGCGACGGCGAGGGCCGGGCCTCCGGCCGTGTGGTGATCTTTCAGGACGTGAGTGTGGTGGTGGCGATGGAGGTCGAGTTGCGCCGTTCCGAGCGGCTCGCCGCGGTCGGCGAGCTTTCGGCCAGCATCGCGCACGAGATACGCAATCCGCTCGCCGCGATTGCCGGTTCGATCCAGATCCTACAGAGCGAGCGAGGGGACGTTGCGGCGGACTCCAGGGGTCGGCTCATGGAGATCGTGCTGCGGGAGACCGATCGCCTGGACGCGCTGATCGGCGGTTTCTTGCGTTACGCACGCCCGGGGCCGATCAAGCCGGAACTCGTCGTGGTGCGGCGCGCCGTGGAGGACCTGGCTGAGATGCTCGCCAAGGCTCTGCCCGAGGGCATTCGGTTGGAGTTGGACGTACCCGAAGCACTGGCCGTAGAGGCCGATCCGGACCAGCTGCGCCAGGTGCTCTGGAACCTCTGCCTCAATGCCTGGCAGGCCATGCCCGGCGGCGGCGAGATCCGCATCGAGGTGGGCGCAGGGGCCGCTCCTCAAGAGGGCCCCGGGGAGGGCCGAAACAGAGGAGACGAGGAGGGTTGGGTGGAGATCTGCGTGCGAGATGCCGGGACGGGGATGCCTCCCGAGGTTCTCGAGCACGTCTTCGACCCCTTTTTCACGACAAAAACGGAGGGCTCTGGCCTGGGGCTGGCGATCGTGCATCGAATCATCGAGGAGCACGGGGGGAGTATCCGGGTGGAGAGCGGTGAGAACTGCGGGACCGCGGTGCGAATCGGGCTACCGCGGGCGGAGGCTCGGACGTGAGCAACGGGGCGCGCATTCTCGTGGTCGATGACGAACGCAGCATGCGGGAGTTCCTCGAGATCTTCTTGCAGCGCGAGGGCTACGAAGTCATCACCGCGGGGGATGTGGCGAGCGGCCGTCTGGCGCTCGAGAGCGATGAGGTCGACGTGCTGATCAGCGACATCCAGATGCCCGATGGATCGGGTCTGGATCTATTGCGCGTTGCCCAGGAGCACTCGCCGGAGACGCTAGTGGTGATGATTACGGCCTACGCCAGCACCGAGACCGCGCTCGCGGCGATGAAGCTGGGCGCCTACGACTACATCACGAAACCCTTCCAGGTCGATGCGGTTCGGCTGGCAGTGGAGAAGGCGCTGGAGAAGAAGCTTCTCTTCAGTGAGAACCGTCGGCTTCGCAGTGCACTCCGAAGCCGCGATCGCTCGATCATCGGTTCGAGCTCTGCGATGCAGCAGATCTACGACCTGGTGGCCCAGGTTGCGAATACGAAGGCCAATGTGCTCGTCACGGGCGAGAGTGGAACGGGCAAGGAGATGATTGCGCGGTCGATCCACCAGGGCGGCGACCGGACGGAAAAGCCCTTCGTGGTGGTGAACTGTGCCGCGATTCCAGAGAACCTGCTCGAGTCAGAGCTCTTCGGCCACGTCAAAGGTGCCTTCACCGGTGCCGTAGAGGCCAAGGCGGGCCTGTTCGAGGTCGCCGACGGGGGCACGCTCTTTCTCGACGAGGTGGGGGAGCTGTCGGCACCCCTGCAGGTCAAGTTGCTGCGCGCGATCCAGGAGAAATCTTTCCGTCGTGTGGGGGCTACCGAAGATCAGCACACCGACATTCGTATCCTTGCTGCAACGAATCGGGAACTCGAATCCGAGGTGGAGTTAGGACGCTTCCGTGAGGATCTCTTCTACCGGATCAACGTGATCGAAATCCGTCTGCCCCCGCTCCGGGACCGACGCGACGACGTGGCTCTGCTCGTCGATCACTTCATCGAAAAATACTCGCAGGAACTCGGCAAGCGGGTGACGGGTTGCAGCGAAGCTGCCATGGCGAAGCTCCTGGCCTATCCGTTTCCGGGAAATGTTCGCGAACTCGAGAACGTCATCGAACGTGCCATCGCGCTCTCGCGCTCCGAGACGATCGACGTGGGCGGTTTGCCGCCGGCCCTGCTCAATCCCCCTGCTGCCGGTGGGAGCCCCCGCATGACCTCAGAGGGGGTCGACCTGGATGCGATTCTGGAGGACTACGAGCGGGGCTGGCTGGCTGAGGCGCTCAGTGCCGCCGGGGGCGTGAAGAAGAAGGCGGCAAGACTGCTGGGGATCTCGTTCCGCTCGTTCCGCTACCGCTACGAGAAGCTCGGACTCGATGCGCCCGGGGCCGGCGGGGTGGATTAGGCGCCGGTGGCGCTGCGCGGGGGCCTCCAGGCCGAGATTCTCGCCAGCTTCTCGCTGGTCATGCTCACGGCCACGGCGGTTGTGGGTCTGCTGCTGGTGCGGACTCATGAGCGGCAGGCGGAGTTGCTCCAGCGCCTTGCGGGCCGTGCCCTTTTCGAAGATGCCGCGCGTCCGTTGCCGCTGACTGCTGCGGCGACGCCGGAACTGCGCTGGTGGAGCATTCCCAACGGTGCCCCCGCCCGTGCGCACGGCCCTCACGGGCAGCCGCTGGATCCGGAGACCGCTGCGCTGGCCGAGATCGCCCGGTCCGAGGGACGCGCGCTGCTGCGCGCCGGCCGGCCGTGGGAGCCCTTGTATTTCGCGTCACCGATCGGTGGAGAGGTTCGCGTGGCACGTCTCGCCCCCACAGTCTCGGTGACCTGGTTGATCGTCCTGGTGGTCGCGGACGTGGCGGTCTTCACCGGATTCGGACTGGCGCTGCTCCGGCGGCGCCTGGTGCGGCCACTGCAGCGTCTGGACGCTGCGGCGTGCGCCATAGCGGAGGGCCAGCTCGGGGCGCGTGCCCCGGCCGACGGCCCGCGCGAGATCTTCGACGTGGCCCGTGCCTTCAATGCGATGGTCGATGCCGTCGAGTCGCGCAGCCAGGCACTCGAGAAGGCGGTCGCCGAATTGCGGCGGAGCAACCGGGAGCTGCGCGAGGCCCACGAGGGACTCGACAGGACTCAGCGTCTGGCCGCCGTCGGAAGTCTGGCTGCGGGCGTGGCCCACGAAGTCGGAAATCCCATGGGTGCCGTCCTCGCCTTCGTCGACTTGGCGCGACGCGATGCCGATCTCTCGGAACGGAGCCGGGGGCATCTGAGCCGCGCGCTCGACGAGGGCGAACGCGTGCGTCGGATCCTTCGGCAACTCCTCGACTTTTCGCGACCGCCGCGCGCCGAACTCGTTGCGGTCGACCTGCTGGCGCTGGCCGAAGAGACGGCCGATCTGGTCCGGGCCCAGAGGCGTTATGCCGGAGTGTCGATCGAAATCACCAGAGATGGAGATCCGCCCGCGGCCTTCGCCGATCGCGGTCAAGTGGGGCAAATCCTGCTCAACCTGCTTCTCAATGCGGCGGATGTCCTCGCCGGTACACCGGACGCCGTGGTGCATGTCTGCATAAGGGGTGCGGTGCGGGCGAGGCGCACAGGAGACTGCGATGACCGGTTCGAGAACCGCGTCCACTCCGACGCGGTTGCCTGCACCGTGGACGACAACGGTCCCGGGATCGCAGAAGAAGACCGAGACCGCATCTTCGACCCGTTCTTCAGTACCAAGGAGGTGGGACAGGCGACGGGTCTCGGACTGTCGAACTCATTGCGACTGGCGGAGGAGTTGGGCGGATCCCTGGCGCTCGAATCGAGGGACGGAGGCGGCGCGCGCTTCCGTCTGGTGCTTCCGGCACTGGATTGCGCCGAGGACGGGACGGTTCGGAGCTAGCTGCAGACTCCGGAAGCTGGACTTGGGGAGGGCCGAGGGGGTTGGCGCTGGCGAGAGCGGTGCGGTCTCCGCGTCGCTCTGTGCCTGGGGGGTTGCGCGGTGCTCCTCTAGTCGCCCCTTGCGGCCGGCGGTTGGTCCGGCTCGAAGGCGACCGTCAACCGGAATGCCTGGGTCGCAATGCCACCGCTGAGGTCATCGACCTCGATGAGGACCCGGTGGTCGCCGGCGTCGGCCTCGACCGGCTGCCACGTGACGAGGCCGTTCACGAAGTCGACCCGCATCCCGTGGGGCGACTCGATGAGCCGGTAGCGAAAACGCGGGTCTCCATCGGGATCCTCCACCGCAACCGGATAGAGGAAGCTTCCGTCGTCTTCGAGGTCCCCGGGCGTGGAAACGATCTTCGGAGGGGCGTTTCCGACGGTCATCGGCTGGCTCTCGATCGGTGAGCTCACGTCGCTCCCGTCCGAGGCGAGTACGGCCAGGGAAATCTCATCGCCGCGCCGGAATTCACTCCGGGGCAGAGTGGCTCCCGCGTCCTCGACCGTCCGGCCGTTGACCCGCCACGTGAACCCGTATTCGATCTTGTCCCCGTCTGGGTCCATCGCACGTGGCACCGCCTGCAGGTCGCTCTGCACGGTGAGCTGGCCGGGCGGCTCGATTCCGATCCCGAGGAGCACCGGCAGTTGATTGCCGACCGTCACATTCGCCATGCCGGGACTCCCGGCGGTCTGCCCGTCAGTAGCCACGACCCGGACTCCGATGGGTGTACCCTTGGGAACACGGTCGACGCGCAGAGTCGGGCCTCCATCCTTCCAGACATTGTCCACGTGCCATTGGTAGCTCAGCTGTACGCGGTCTCCGTCGGGATCGAATGCGGTGACCTCGACGCTGACGCGCTCGCCCGGCCGCGGATTCGTGGGCCGGAGGACGATCCGCTCGATTTCGGGAGCCCGGTTTTTTCCGTCCGTGCGAACGCTCGCTTCGGTTTCCGCCATGGGGCGGCCCGTTGCTCTCACCGGCTCTTCGGAGCCGCAGGCCGTTATCGCCGCAACCAGGCCGATGCCCCCCATCACCTTGCAGATCAAGCGCATGCTCCCCTCCAGAGTCTCGGATCAGTTGTTGAAGGCGTGACAGCGCTCGGCCGCCGCCTGGATGCGTGAGGTCGCCCCGCCCGGCGCGCTGCCCTGCACCCGAACGTTCCAAAGCGTGTTCAGGTAGATGGGCTGACCCATTTCGATGCTGGAGTCGAGTTCGGCACAGGGGTCGGCGGAGGCCAGCATGCAGATCTGATTGGTCGGAGCGGCGGGGTCGGCCCGATACGAGATGGCGTTGTTCAGATTCGTGGTGGGCAGCGTCGAGGTCAGGCAGTCACCGGGGGTCAGTGCATTTCCGACTACCTCGCCGCGCAGGATGTCGAGGCTCTCCGCCACTCCAGCATCCGCGGCGTAGAGCGCGGTCTGTGCCAGGTTCTGGAAGCCCGCGACCTGTCGGTCCCGCATCACCGTGTCCATGGAGGCGAGCCCGATCATCCCCATGAGCACGAGCATCAGCATTGCGATGAGGAGCGCTGCGCCACCTTCCCGCCTCGTTCGTAGGTCCATGTTGTCGCTCCTCAACTCGCCGGGACGTTGCGCACGCGAACCGTGCCCGTGTGGATGCGCCGGCGGCGTCCGTCGTCCCCGGGGATCGCAGTGACTCGATTCTCGGTTCCCTGACCGGTACCGGTAGCGTTCGGGTTCCGCGGGTCGTCATCCCTCGTGCGAAGCACCAGGTTCACACGCACTTCGCGAAGCTCGTTACCGTTCTGGGCCTCGGAGTCGTAACTGTTGCTGGCCGATTCGCCGCGATATTCGGCAGCATCGGTCTGGCCGTCGAGGTCGGTGTCGAAAAACCAGGCCATCTGAAGGTCTTCGACATCCTTCGCCAGCAGTTGCCCGTTGCGGTGAAGTTCTGGCGGGTTGTCCGAGGTGACCGAGTAGACGTGTGCGGGGATGAGGACGATCTGTTCGGCATTCGATGCCAATCCGGCGAGGGTTTCTGCCCCGGGGCTGAAGTTCACGGTCAGTTGCTGGGGTAGGGTGGCGCTGATGCCAGTGACCGTTCCGCACAGTACGCCGCGGTCGAGATTCGCCGTGTCGACGAGGATCGCGCCGCCGTTGATCTGAAAGTCGCTATCGGATGAACCGTTGCCATCGGTGTCGTAGGTGGCTTCTCCGTCGATCACGACATCGTTCACCGTAAATACGACCGATCCGGTGCCTGTCCGCGAGAACTGGCTGGTGCCGAGCTTTTGTCCAGCCAGGACCGCGCCGAGTTCGTCGATCGGTCGAATGGCATCGGCATCGCTGACAAAGAAGATGTCTGGAGAATCGTCGTTGTCGATGCCGCAGGTCGCACCGGCAGGTGGAACCATGTAGCCGGCGTTGCGCACGTCGCGTTCCAGGAGTGCAGCGATGGCGCGGGTATTCTGTTGGGCTTCGGAGACCTGGTCGACGACTACGTAAGTTTGGTGCTGGAAGGTAAAGGTGCCCATCAGGTAGCCGACGATGATGAACATCGCCGCCAGGGACACCATGAGCTCGATGAGCGTGAATCCGGCGCTGCGCCGGAGGGGCCGGTTTCGGGTCAGCAATTTGCGTCCCCCCAGTTGTAGCGGCGGGTCATGAGATCGAATGCCTTGTTGGCGATCTCTTCTTCGCTCCAGCTGACGCGGATCTCGACGTCGCGAAGGCAGGGATTCGGGTTCCCGACACCGTCTGGAATCTCCGTCACGCGCCAGGTGATGTTGTAGGTATGCTCGACGGCGGGCCCGCCCGCATTCGGCAGAGCCAGCGTCGTATTGACCGACGGCAGGGCACCGATCCAGGTCGGAGCGATCCAGCCGGCGTCCACTGCGCCATCGAGTTCAGACCAGGGAATTCGCTGAACCTGCTCGAGGTAGGATCGCGCTGTGGCCGAGGCGTCCCCGGTATGACGTCCGGCCGAACCCTGGCTCAGGGCTTCGAGTTGCATCACGGCCACAGTGAGGAGGCCCACGGCCAAGATCACCATCGCAAATAGTGTCTCGACGAGGGTGAAGCCTCCGGTGGAGCGCTGCGATGAGATTCGAACCGGGCCGGTCATCAGTTCCTCCAGGTGTCCAGCTGAGAATCCCAGACGTGGACTCGCGATGTGCCCAGAGGCGACAGAACGATTGCGTAATCCCGCCGGGTATTCGTCAAGTAGATGCTGCCGCCGCCCTGGCCCGCAAGTCCAACCGCACCGCAGTTGCTGCCGTTGGGGGTAAAGAGCCGGGGCAGGCCGTCGGGCTCGAAGAGCACCCAATTCGCCAGATTCACCGGCACGAGGCTCGCGTCTGTGAAGCTCGACCCCGTTGCGACACCCGAGGACGCCATACCGGGATCGTCGGGCGCGGCCGTTCCGTTCGACAGGCCGGTGCTCGTTCCCCATGAAACGTCGGCTGGGGCTCCGACCGTGTGGACCACTTCCCCGGGATCAACGGAACAATTCGAACTGTCAGGCGCGCCGTCGTTGACGATCGCGATCGGTGCACCAGAGGAAAGCGCGCCCTGGAAGACCACGAGATGCGTGTTGCCGGTCCGGATCGCCTCGGCTCGGCCCAGCGAGAAGGCGTCGGAGACGGAGCGCGCAGCGCCTTTGGCGCGCTGGTCCGTAAACAGGCCGTCGAGCGCCGGCATGGCGATCGAGGACATCACGCCGATGAAGGCCACCACGACGGCTATCTCGAGAAGCGTGATGCCCTGTTCGCGTCGTGTTGTCACGGGGACCTCTGCCGCTGGGGTTGCGCTCCTCGGGCAGGACGCAAGCGTCGTGCCGCTCGACATCTTTCGGCCAAGTCGTTGATTTCCTTGACCGAACGCTTGGCCCTCCGGAGTTCTCCGCTGCGCAGCGCTCTGCGGACTGTGCAGTTCATTGCGGGGTGAAGCGTGGCTCGCGGCAGCGCCGCGCTGGAAGCGAACCGGGTTTCCGCAAACCGGCGGCCCCGCGCGCACCGCAAGCCATTTCGGGGTTCGCAGCATTCTGCGCGGTCCGCGACGCGTCGGGATCTCGTGTCGGAAACGATTTCAGCCGGGATTTCAGGACTTTCCCGAATCTGCCGAAACGCGGCACAGATCCTGCTTCTCTGCCCCAACGAAAGCGGTTGCGTGCCCAGCCGGGCCCCGATCAGGAGAAAATGCCCATGCGCCCTGCGCTTCGACTGTGGCCTCTTCAGCGCACCTCGGTGTCGGTCCGCGCGGCAAAAGATTCGAAGAGCGGGATCACAGCCGGGCGATGCGGCCGGCGCCGTCTCTTGACGTGGATAGTGGCATCCGGCCTTCTCCTGCCGGGCGGGTCTGGCCTGGCGGAAGACACGGATCTATTCACGATTTCGGTCGCGCCCAACGTGCTGTTGCTGGTGGATAACTCCTATTCGATGAAGCACATCGTCTGGCACCCGGCGTTCGATCCCACCGAAACTCCAAGCTGCAGTGAGTGGGAGGACGACGAGCTGGATAAATACAGCTCTTCGCAGACTGAAACGCACTGTGGCAATACACGGACTATCTACCCGGACCCGGATGTCAGCGGCTATACCTGGTTTAGCGGGCGCTATCTCAACTGGCTGTTCAGCGATGCAGCCGATCCCTACGTGGCAGATCTCGCTGCGCTGAGCAACGGCACGCGTTCGCAATGTCTGATCGACGAAGGTTTACCCGCGACCTATTCGAAGTACCGGCGCGCACGCGTTACCGCAGCACAGGACGTGCTGCGCGAAGTGATCTGCAACGTGAACGCTTCCGGAGACGTCCGCTTCGGGCTGGCGCGGTTCTATACGGCTTACCTGCGGAGCTGGTCGGACCCGCGCGGTGGTTACGTTTCGGTTCCGATCGAAGATTATTCCCCTGCCCAGGGCGCGTTGATCGACTCCTTCATCGACGACCTATCAGGTGAATCGTGGACGCCCCTGAGCGAGACGCTCTACAACGTCTATCGCTATTTCCAGAGCCGGAGCAATCCGATCGTCGGCAAGAACGGCACTACGGAATTCCCCGCCTACGACATCAAAACCAACGGCGACACCAGCACGTCCCAGGCGCCACCTTCGCCGCTCGAGTTCTCTTGCCAGCGCAACTTCGTCATCTTGATCACCGACGGCGAGCCGACGAAGGATGACTTCGACTACATGGATCGGGACCGGTTCGAGGATGAGTTGATCGGGGACTACAACCCCGACAATACGCTTCCCGAGGCCGGCGACGAGACGCCGTCGAGCTGCTCGTTCTGTAACGAGACGACATTCTATCTGGACGATATCGCCAAGTGGATGCACGAGAAGGACTTCCAGCCCGATTTTGAAGGCGATCAGACGATCGACGTCTACACGGTTGGCTTCACCACCGCGGACGCGGCGAACCAGCTCCTCGCCAAGACCGCAAATGTCAGCAACGGCCTCTTCTTCCAGAGCAACAACGCCGAGGAATTGTCGGAGGCGATCATCAGTTCCGTTCGGGACATCATCGACAAAGCACAGGCCTTCACCTCCGCCACCGTTCCCGCCAGCCGCACCACGGACGGAAACAATTTCTACTCGAGCTACTTCCTGCCCAAGAAGGACACCGGCTTCTGGGAAGGCCACCTGAAGAACTTCGATTTCTCGACAAGTGGTGAGATCCTGCTCCCCGATGGGCGCTGTGCGACCGGTCTGGACATCACGGCGACGCCTCCGTGTGCGGGAGGCGTGTTGCGAACGTTCGAGGACGGATTCTGGGATACGGCCGAGAGCGTGCCCGCTCCCGCCAATCGAAACCTCTACGTGGAGTTCGGCGCGACACCGATCTTCGATCTCCCCACCCGCCTGCAGATAGCCTCGGGCTCAGAGAGCGCATGGGCCGCCAACTTTGGGCTGGTGGAAGGCGTGGATGACCTCGACGATCCGTATTCTGGGCTCTCGCCCAACACGGCCGGGGACATGGCCGTCGCATTGGCGGACGTGCTGAGCGGTTGCGAATTCGGGAGCAACCCCTGCGTACCCCGTGTGAACGAAACCGGGGACAAAATCTATATGGGAGACACGTTTCACTCGAATCCCGTGGTGGTGGGTTCTCCGAATTCACCCATCAACGAAGCGTCGTACCAGCTCTTTGCCCAGGCGAAACGGACGCGCACGCGGGTCATTTACGCGGGGGCGAACGACGGGTTCTTGCACGGCTTCAACGCGGGGGACTGGGATTCCGACCTGACCCCTCCCAGGCACGATCGCGGCACCGGAGAGGAGTTGTTCGGCTTCATGCCGCGCGCCGTGCGCGATGCGGTGAAGGATTTGCCGAAGCAGACGAGCTTTCCCCGTACTCTGGAGACCGTCGATGGATCGCCGTCCGTGGCAGACGCCTGGTTCTATCGCGATGTGTCCGGCTCGGATCTGACCACGGTGAACCCGCTCCTGGATCCGGGAGACTCCGAGCTCGCGAGGTGGCGAACCGTGTTGGTCTCCGGTCTGCGGGACGGAGGGCAGGGAATCTTTGCGCTCGACGTGACAGAGCCGACCCAGGCCGCCAGTGACTCCGCGACCGACTATCCCCGCTATCTCTGGGGTTTCCCCTGCGATGATTGTGTCAACGCCGAGAATTCTGGGACCGCCGGCGAGGCGGCCTACATGGGCTTCAGTTGGTCGGAAGCGGTGATCACCCGAGTGCGCGTAGCCGCGGATGGCGGCTCGCTTGGGGGATACGACCGGTGGGTCGCGATCTTCGGTGCGGGCTACCACGCAAATGGCGATCCCAACGGCGCCGACTACAAACTGCCGTCTGATGTGGGATATACGCCGCAGGGCCGCGCCATCTACATGGTGGATATCACCACGGGTGAAGTGCTCGCCCGGAAGTTCTTTGACCCGAATGCAGCGGCCCTCGCCAGCACGACGAGTCCTCAAGAGGGCATTGCGGAGTTCCACTACGCCTTCGCCTCGGGACCCGCGGTATTCGATCTGAACTTCGACGGCTATGCCGACGTGATCTACATCGGAGACCTGGGCGGAAATGTCTGGAAGTGGGTCGTGAATCCGGTCGGGGACGATCCGATCAACAACGCGCTCGGGAACAACGATCCGAGCCAGCCGAACTGGCCCTTCCGGCGCTTCTTCCGGGCTGGAACGAATCTCGAGCCGGTGCTGCCCGGCGAACAGTCTGGAGGTTCGTGGTCGAGCGCAGTCCACTACCAGAGCTTCTTCTTTCCGCCGACGGGCGCACTGAGAC
The DNA here is from genome assembly GCA_002729515.1 of Deltaproteobacteria bacterium. Classification (GTDB taxonomy): domain Bacteria; phylum Myxococcota_A; class UBA9160; order UBA9160; family SMWR01. The sequence goes on along the minus strand of PBYF01000112.1, from coordinate 707 downwards.
AGGGAAAGCTGATGCTGGCGTTCGGTGCCGGCGAGAGGGCCAACCCGCAGGGTGACGCCGCCGAGTATGCGGACGGCGATATCACGAACAACAACCACTACTACGTGCTGAGGGACAGTGACGGCCTGGAGCAGGGTTCGACGGTGCACCCGATCAACGACTCTTTGGATGAATCCGATCTTGCCGATTTCGATGACCCGGTTCCGCTCACCTGTTCCGAGATGCAGGCGACCGCCGAGGGTTATTACATCACTTCTCGCGATGCGGAGAAATTCGTCACCAATAGCGTGATCTTCCTCGGTACGGTGTTCACCGGTTCGTTCATGCCGCCGGACCCTGCGAGCCCCGATCCTTGCGCCGCCTCCGGGGATGCCTACCTCTACGCCTTCGACCTGGACTGTGGGGTGGGTCTCTTTGCGACCGATCCGGGCGGGGAAGCGGACAAGCGACGCAAGGCGATCGGGAGCGGAATTCCGACCCGGCCCCGGGTTTCGGTGGGCGACCTGACCCAGGGAGGCGGTGGTGTGGGCGGCGGTCTCTGTGCGAACCGCGTGGTGATGATTACGAGCGATGGCTTCATTTCCAACGATTGCCCGGGAACGATGCCCACGAGCGGAGTCAACGTCCGGTCCTGGCGGGAGCGCTAGGCCGGGAGCGGTACCCGCGAGTGGAGTCAACGTCCGGTCCTGGCGGGAGCGCTAGGCCGG
>PBYF01000111.1 GCA_002729515.1 Deltaproteobacteria bacterium | reverse complement strand
GGGCGAGAGGACGTCGAGCACCGCCGAGGCGTCGGGCGAGAGGACGTCGAGCACCGCCGAGGCGTCGGGCGAGAGGACGTCGAGCACCGCCGCCATCGGGGAGCCTGAAACAACCTCGTCGGTCGCCTCCTCTCCCCAGGCGGCCGCCGCCAGCACGACGAACCCCGCCATCCACGCAGCGACCTGGCCAGCGCCTCGGATCACACCCCCCCCGTCGCGAACCCACGAGCTCCAAGGGGTTATCGGCCGCCGTCGGGGCCTGCTGAAGAAGCGTCGACACGCCCGCGCAGGGCGCTATTCTGCCGCCCTTCCGGGAGGTCCAGCGTGGGAACCCACAAATCGGCGATCAAGCGAGCCCGTCAGACGCTGAACCGCCGGGCCCGCAACCGCCACCAGCGCAGCCGGCTGCGCACCGCAGTGCGCAAGGCACGCGAGGAGATCGCCGGGGGCGACGCTGCAGCAGCCACCGCTGCGGTTCGCAACGCGGAGAGCCTGCTGCGGCGCGCCGCCAGCAACGGAATCCTGCACGCGAAGACCGCGAGCCGCCAGGTCGCTAGGCTCGCCCGCGCCGCCCACCGGGTCGAGCCCTAGGCACCCGTTCGGGGCGGGAGCCTCAGCCGGCGAGTCCCAGGACCAGCCGTTCCATGGCGAGGTCCGAGCGCAGGCCGCCGGCACCCTTGAGCGCCAGATCGGTCTGGTGGATTGCCCGCATGCAGCCGACGAGACGGCGCGCGCCGTAGCGCCGCGCCTGAGTCTCGAGCTTGCGTCGCACAAAGGGCGGCACCGGGGGCGAAGCGCCGTCCGCGACCTGGAGCAGGCGGCGGAAGTGGCCCACGAGGCTGCCGAGAAGCATCGGAGGTGCGGCTCCGCCGGCGAGCAGGCGCGAGAGCACGGCCAGGGCATCGCCCGTCCGTCCCTCGCCGATCGCGTCCGTCAGGTCCCAGACCGGATCTTCCGCCACGTCGAGTGCACCCGCAGCAACGTGCGCGCGGGTCACCTTCTCGCCCTCCCCTGCCATCAGCGCCGCCTTCGCCAATTCGTGGCGCAGCAACAGGAGCTGCGGGCCGATGCGCTCGACGAGCAGATCCGCAGCGGCGCGCTCGAGAGCGATCCCCTGGCACTCGGCTTCAGCGCGAACGAACGCGATGACGTCGGAAACACGCTTGGGCGCCTCGCAGTCGACCCGCCCCTTGCCGAAGGCCTTCACCCACTTCGTGCGCGCGTCGGCCCGCACCGACAACACCACGAGCACGCTGCCCCGCTGCGGGTCACATTCCCCGAGCGCTTCCGGCAGGGCGTCGAGAAGCGCCTTGCCGCCGCGCCCCACGTCCGGGTCCCGCAATACCACGAGCCGCCGCGCACCCATCACGGGCAGCGTGCGCACCACGTCGAGCAACGCCGTCGGGCGCACCGCGCCCTCGAGCCGGTCGAGGTTGAAATCGTCGGCTGCGCCGTCGAGCACCGCATTCCGGATCGCGGCGAAAGCGTCGTCGCGCAACAGCAGTTCCGAGCCGGCGAGCAGGTAGCCCGGACGAAGCGTCCCGGCCTCGAACTCCGCGTGCAGTTCCTCGAGCGTCACGGCGCCAACGACACGTAGAGCGCGTCGTAGACCCGCACCGCCAGCATCTGGGCAGCGCGGCGCAACGCCTCGTCCCGGTTCTTTCTCATGACCTCCGGGTCGGCGCTCGCGAGGTAACGCTCGCTCTCCTTCAGGACCCGTGCGTCGAGCGCGACCTCGCTTCCATCACTCCTCAGCGCGTGCAGCTGGAGTTCCAGCGTCAGCTCGTATTCGAGCGACATCACCACGGACGAGAAGCTCCGGCCCGCGGCGTGGATCGGCAACACCTTCCCCTCCAGCACCAGATCCGCCTGGCTGGGGTCCTCCACCAGATCCACAGCGCGCCGGCGCAGAAACTCGCTGCGCAACGCATCCGCCACCATGAACTCGATACCGGCCTCGTAGGAGGCGTTCTCCGGCGTGTCCACCGCCACCGACCGCACGTCTCCCAGCCCTCCGGAGTAGCGAACGACACCGTACCCACAGGAAAGCAAGAGGGACGCCAGGGCGGCCGCTGCTGCGAGACCCCTCACGGGGAGAGGTATACCGAAACTGGGCCGCGAAGCGCCGGACGTCCTCTCGGGCTCCCTCGACACGGCCACCCGTGCCGAAGTCCCGGTTCAGGCCCCCATCCCCCGGCTCTTCGCCACGCGCAAGAGCTCGTCCGACAGGAAGTCGCGCAGCTCCCGGACACCGGAATCCACCCGCTGAGCAAATAGCGAGCGCCCCTCGTCGAGTTCGGCCGCCAGCGCGTCCAGCACGTCTCCAACCCGCACACCGGCTTCGAATTTCTCCGCGTTGTAGAGCACGATGTCCGAGACGATGATGCGAGCCAGACGCTCCGCCTGGGCCACCCCCTCTGCGTCAGCTCCGGACGGCCCCACCGGATCTTCAGCCCGACGCCGCTCCAGCGGCTTTCGAGGTGCCTGGGTGGGCGGCGCAGCGGGCGCCCCGCCGGTTGCGGGGGGCCGCGGCTCCGAGCGAACGGGCGCCCCGCCGGTTGCGGGGGACTGCGACTCCGACCGGGCGGGCACCGCCTGCGGGATCGGGGGCAGGCGCGGCGGCTGAGCGAGTACGTCTCCGACCTCGATCCCGAAGGCGCGCAGGATGGGGCGGAGGGCCTCCGGAAGCTGGGGGCGTTCGACGTAGGCATCGGCTCCATAACGCTCGTCGGGCCTGGAAAGGTTCCAATCCCGGTGGTAGATCGCGCCCATGAGCACCACGTGGATTCGCCGCAGGCTCTCGTTGCGCTTCATGAGTTCACAGATCTGGAAGCCGCTCATCTTCGGCAGCTCCGCGTCGAGTACCGCCAGCGCCGGAAGCAGCCGCTGGATGCTGAGAATCGCCTCGACCCCATCGTGGACGAGAACCGGCTCACAGCCCCAGTCCGCCATGACCTGGGCCATCGCCTTGCCGGCGGCGACGTCGGCATCCGCAAGCACGACGACCGGTCTGTGCCGGTCATGGGCCGCCGGCGTCACGGCGGGCGCGGCCTGTGTCCCGGGGAGCTCGGCGCGCGGCCGGGTCACGCGGAAGACCGCCCTGCACTTCGAACAACGCAGGCGCCCCCCCTCCGGCGAGAGGCCTTCCACAGCCACGCGGTAGCGCGCTCCACACTTCGGACAGGCCGCAACCAGCTTCTTCTCGGTTCCCATCGCCAGCCTCCGCACTGCCTAGCTTCTCGACGCTTGGGTGGAGGGATTCGTGGCCCGGCTCATTCCCACGGGCTTCTCCGGACCCCGGTCCACTGCGCGAGCGTCCCGCGCAACGCCCGGGCCAGCACATCGGCGTCGCCCCGCCGCAGCGGATCGACGAGCAGGCCAGACGGCGGTCGTGCCACCACTGCGTCCGCTGCGTCAAATCCCACAGCTTCGACCTCGGCGTCGTACAGCGCCAGGATCGGCATCCGGGGCACTTGCGCGCGCAGCCGCCGCACCAGCGCTCCCGGGTCGGTGGCACCGGCCGGCGAAGCCGTGGACACGCGGCTCGAGACCAGCACGGCCGGAATCTGGCCGCGACCGAGATACTGGCGGATGCGCGCCACCCCGCACTCGTAGTTCTGGAAGACATGCACCCGCGCGAAGAGCGGTGAGAGCTCGGCCTTGAGCCATTCCAGGATGCGGAGTTCGGAATCCATCACCACCAACGGCGCGAGTTCCCGACCCGCCGGGGCGACGCCGGGCGGCGACAATTCGCCCCTCGCACCTTCGTCGAGAACCGCGCCGCGGACCCGGGCCGTGCCTTCGCATGCACCGCTGGGGGCGGATGCGTCGGGACGAGCGGCATCCGCGCCGGTAACCTTTTCCTCCGCCCCGCTCGCTCTGCGCACTTCGTCGCCGAGGCGGGTCGCTTCGATCGTCAGGTACTCGGGGTTGATTCCGGTGGCGAGGGTCAATCCGACATCGCAACCGGGGACCTCTTCGGTGAACTCGAAGCTGAATTCGCCGGTGCGCCAGCAGAACATGCGCAGCACTGCCCGCTCGACCTGCTCCCGGCGCAGCGAGCGCAGCTGCTCCACGTCCAATTCGGTGCACTCCGCAACCACCTCATCGGCGTCGCGGCCGCTCTCCCGGGCGCTGGAAAGCGCCCGGTCGACGACGGCTCCGGCGGCGAAGCCACCGGTCACCAGCAACTCTCGCAGCATCGCAGGCTCACCCTTGACGGAGGCCGAGCGCACGAGTCCACCCTTCAGGAGAATCCGGCCGTCGCCTGCTTCGGAACGCAGCATGAGCAGCCCGGACTTCCGGGACAGGCCCAGCATTTGAAGGATATCCCCGAGACCCAGGTCTTCGAGGCTTCCCACCAGGCTCATCGCGTTCCCCATCCATCGGCACCCAGCGACACTGCGCGCCCCCGTGGAGAAACATCGGCCGGCAAGGCGTCTACTTGACGGGTTGCACGCCCCTGGGGGCCTTGCCTTCCGCGACGCGTGGTGCCGCCGCGGCGCGTTCGCCGGGCACGGGTAGCCGCAAGACGATGTCGGTGGGAATGCGTGCAGGCGGATTGCGCCGCAAGAGGTCGGCGGTACGCGTCACTTCTTCCGGATCGACCCCGAGCACCAGTCTCAGCCCGCTGTCGTCCGCTTCCGCGCTGAGAGCCTCCGCCGCCTGTCCGACCACGGCACCGAGTCGAGGCACGTGGTCTTCGGAAACCGGCAGCGCCAGCGTCGCCGCGTGCAGCAATACGGCGCGTCGCGCCGCGTCGCGTCCGAGCGCCTCGAAGGCACGTCCATCGAAGTCCGATCGGGCACCCGCACCCAGTACGAGCAGCAGCCGGGCACGCAGACCGCCGGCAGTGGCGATCAACACCGCGTCCCCCTGCCGGCCAGTCAACCGCTCCTCGGCTACCAGCGCCGAGAGCTTGCCACACAGCCGCCAGTCCAGACGCCCCGCCGTGCCGCGCAGCGGACGTTCCCCGGCAAAGATCGGAACCGCCACCACGTCGGCGCGGCTGCGTTCCAACGGCGCCCCGTCGATCTCTACCACGAGTTCGCAGCTCAAGTTCCAACCCCCTCTCCGATCCCGTCGCGCGCCACGGCGTCGAGCACGCCGTTGACGAATGCCGGTGATGGGTCGTCGCCAAAGCGGCGCGCGAGTTCGATGGCCTGATCGATCACGACCGAGGCCGGCGTGTCGGTCGCGCTGAGCTCGTACGCCGCGAGGCGCAGCACGTTGCGGTCGACCGCCGCCATACGCTCGACGCGCCAGTTGCGCGCGCAGCGGCCAATGCGTTCGTCGAGTGCGTTGCGGTCCGCCATCACACCCGCCACGAGTTCCCTGGCAAAGACACGTGCACCCTCGGGACGGTCGAAGTGACGCGCCACCTCCTCGAAGACCTCGTCGGCCACGGGGACCGGCGGCATCGACGAGCCGGGACGGGCACCGCGGGCCAGATCGACCGCGTAGAGCACCTGAAGCGCAAGCTGACGCGAGGCCGAACGGGGTGCCCAACGGCTCACCGGCGGCCCGTCCTCTCGTTCGCAGCCGCCGCGTCCTCGGGTGCGTCGCTGGTGCGGGCGAGCAGGCGCACCATCTCGATAGCCGCAAGCGCCGCCTCCGCTCCCTTGTTTCCGTCGCTGCCCCCCGCCCGGGCGAACGCCTGGTCCACGTCGTCGCAGGTCAGCACCCCGAAGCCGACGGGCACGCCGGTGTCGCGTATCGCCTCCCGAACTCCATCCGTCACGCCCCGGCACACGTAGTCGAAGTGCGGCGTGCCGCCGCGGATCACGGCGCCGAGAGCAACCACCGCGTCGTAGCGGCCGCTCCCCGCCAGGGCGCGCACGGCCTGTGGAATCTCGAATGCGCCGGGCACCCAGGCGACATGCACGTCGTCGGGCGACGCACCGCGCCGCGTGAGTTCATCGGCAGCCCCCTCGAGAAGCTTCGCACAGATCAGCTGGTTGAAGCGTCCCACCACCACGGCAACACGCAGCCCTTTGGCATCGGTGGAGGTCTCGAAGGTCTTCACTGAACGCTGCCTCCAGCGCGAGCCAATGTGCCGACAAAGTATACGTCGCGACCGACTCGCCTGACCCGAAGCTCGGCCAACTGCGGCGAACGCGCCAGCCGACCGATGCCGAGCGGGCCGAGCGCCGCCCGGGCATCGCCCCCGAGAAAACGGGGCGCCGCGAACCAATGCACCTCATCCACCAGCCGAGCGCGCAACAGGGCGGCGGCCAGTTCCCCACCCCCCTCGACGAGGATCTCCGAGAGCCCCTCCCGGGCCAGGCACCGCAAGCCGGCGCGCAGGTCGAGCGCCCCCCCCCTCTGGCGCACGGGCAACAGCTTCGCGCCCCGCGCCTCCACGGCGCTGCGGCGGGCCGCAGGTGGACGCAGTCCGCACAGCACCCAGGCGGCCCCGGCTCCGCCGCGGTAGAGCCGGGCCGAGGCCGGCAGCGTGAGCTTCGAGTCGACCACGACGCGCACCGGCCGGTGCACGACCCGGGTCCCGCGCCGTGCGGTGAGTTCGGGATCGTCGGCGCGTGCAGTTGCCGCGCCCACCATCACCGCATCGACGCGCGATCGAAGGCGGTGCACCGCCGCACGGGATTCCGGACCCGTGATCCAGCGCGACTCCCCCCGCACCGTCGCGATGCGGCCGTCGAGTGTGCTCGCGAGCTTGAGCATCACGAAGGGGCGGCCACGCGCAACGCTGGACAGGAAGCCGCGGTGCTGCTCGCGGCAGGCCCCCTCGAGCACGCCGACCTCGACCCGCACCCCGGCACGGCGCAGGCGCCGGATGCCGCCGCCCGCTACCCGCCGATGCGGATCCACGTGACCGACTGCTACCCGCGCGATTCCAGCGGTGCGGACACGGTCGACACACGGGGGCGTGCGGCCCTCGTGAGAACACGGCTCGAGCGTCACCGCGAGCGCAGCACCGCGCACGGCGCGCGCCCCGTGGCGTGCGAGCGCGCGATCGATGGCAACCACCTCGGCGTGCGGCCCGCCCACCGGCCGGGTGTAGCCCCGGCCGAGAACGCGATCTCCCCGGAAGACGACCGCGCCCACCGGTGGATTCGGAAAGCTCTTGCCGCGCGCCCGTCGCGCCTGGGCCAGGGCCAACCGCATGGCCGCTTCGTCGTTCATCTCCCGGCGCCGCCGGTCGCGCGAAGCGAGTCGAAGAACCTGGCGTAGTCCCCGGCATCCTGGAAGTTCCGGAATACGGAAGCAAAGCGCGCCGCTGCCAGGGCATCGAGCGCCTTCAACTCCTCCATCACACGATCGCCGATCGAACCGCTCGAGACCTCCTTCACACCCAGTTCCTGGACGTAGCGCTCCACGCGATCGACCACCTTCTCGAGCGCATCCGTGCTCACGGGGCGCTTCTCGCAGGCCTTCTGGATCGCGACGATCAGCTTCTCGCGATTGAAGTCTTCGCGCCGCTCGTCGCGTTTCGCAACCTTGGGCATGACGTCGTCGACACGCTCTCGGGTGGTGAAGCGCCGCTCGCACTCGATGCATTCTCGACGCCGCCGGATCTCGGCTCCGTCGCGAGCAAGGCGTGAGTCGATCACCCGGCTCCCCTCGTCCGCGCAGTAGGGACAGCGCACGGCTCAGGCGCGGTCGTCCCAGCGGTCGGGGTAGAGCGGAAAGCGGCGGCACAGCGTCTCGACGTCCGCCCGGACCTCGTCCAGGGCCTCCACATCTCCGGGGTGCTCGAGAACGCGGGCGATGAAGCCCGCGATCTCTTCCATCTCGGACTCGCCCATACCTCGCGTGGTCACCGCTGGCGTGCCGATTCGAACGCCGGAGGTCACCATGGGCTTCCGGGGATCGAAGGGCACCATGTTCTTGTTCACCGTGATTCCCGCACGCTCGAGCGCCAACTGGGCCGCCTTGCCCGTCGTGTCCCGATCGACCAGTGACAAGAGGAAGAGATGGGTGTCGGTGCCGCCCGAGACGATGCAAAAGTCACGCTCCGAAAGCGCCGCCGCGAGCCCTCGCGCATTTTCGAGAACTCGTCCGCAGTACTGGCGGAACTCCGGTGCAGCGGCCTCGCGCAACGCCACGGCCTTTGCCGCAATGACGTGCATGAGCGGTCCGCCCTGACCTCCCGGGAAGATCGCATTGTCGATCTTCTTGGCCCACTCCTGGTCGCATAGGATCAGGCCACCACGCGGCCCACGCAGCGTCTTGTGTGTCGTCGTCGTGACGATCTGCGCGTGACCGACAGGAGTCGGGTGCAGCCCCGTCGCCACGAAACCCGCAATGTGCGCGATGTCCGCAAAGAGCACCGCCTCCACCTCGTCGGCGATCGAGCGAAAGGCTTCGAAATCAAGGGTTCGGGAATAGGCGGTCGTTCCGCACTGAATCATCCGCGGCCGGTGTTCGAGTGCCAGGCTGCGCACCTGGTCGTAATCGATTCGCTCGTCTTCCCGGCGGACGCCGTAGGGCACGATCCGATAGAGCTTCCCGGAGAAATTGACCGGACTCCCGTGGGTCAGGTGACCGCCGTGGTCGAGATTCATCGCAAGCACCGTGTCACCGATGTCGCAGACCGCGGTGTAGACCGCCTGATTCGCCTGAGAACCCGAGTGGGGCTGCACGTTGGCGTGGTCGGCGCCGAAGAGCGTCTCCGCGCGCTGCCGGGCCAGTTCCTCGGCCTCGTCGACGACCTCACAGCCACCGTAGTAACGGCGCCCCGGGTAACCCTCCGCGTACTTGTTCGTGAGCACCGAGCCCACAGCCTCGAGCACCGGCTCCGATACGAAGTTCTCCGACGCGATCAATTCCAGGTTGAGTGCCTGGCGCCTCGCCTCGCGGCGCAGCACGCCGGCAATCTCAGGATCTGCCTCGGTCAGCAACACGCCCCCGCGCACGCCGGCCGCGCCCTCGACGCGGGTCAACTCATCGATCTGCCGTACACGGCGTTCGTGGCGCCCGCCCTCGAACGCTGTTTCGAGCCAGGTCTGCACGATGGGCCAGGCCGCGTCACCGTCGAGCCGATCGCCGGGCAGCGCGAGCACGTTGGCGTCGTTGTGGCGCCGGGACATCTGAGCCGCCTCGGCGTCCTGGACCCACGCCGCCCTCACCCGCGGAAAGCGATTGGCGGTGTACATCACGCCGAGACCCGACCCGCAAATCAGGATCGCGCGTTCGTTCTTCCCCTCGGAGACGGCCCGCGCAGCGGGACCCGCAAACTCCGGATAGTCGACGGACTCATCACCGTGGGTGCCGATATCCAGCACCTCGTAGCCCGCCCTCTCGAGCCTGCAACGCAGCTCATCCTTCAAGCGAGCACCGCGGTGATCGCTAGCCATGACGATGGGGGACTTCGCCACATCCGCTCCTTTCCGGAACTGTCTCGAAGCAGCGCCAGTTTGCCAGAGGGAGGGGAGTTGCGCCCGCTCGGGACGAACCCGAGGCGAGGGAGACCCGACTCAGGCGAATGGATTGGCCGGCGCGTGCAGAGCCCGCGAGGTCAGCAGCGGCCGAAAATGAGAGTGGCGTTGGTGCCGCCGAAGCCGAAGGAGTTCGAGAGGGCGACGTCGACACGGGTCTCCCGGGCCTTGTTGGCCACGTGGTCGAGATCGCACTCGGGGTCCGGGCAGTCGAGATTGATGGTGGGTGGGAGGGTCTGGGTTTCGAGCGAGCGCACACAGAGAAGCGCCTCGAGGGCACCGGCAGCTCCGAGCAGGTGGCCCGTCATGGACTTGGTGGCCGAAACCGCCAGGCGGTTGACGTGGCTTTCGAAAACGCTGCGCACAGCACGTACCTCCGAGGGATCCCCGGCCGGTGTGCTGGTCGCGTGGGCATTCAGGTAGTCCACGTCGGTCGGGCCCAGTTCCGCATCGGCCAGGGCCAGCCGCATGCAGCGCTGAGCCCCCTCGGCATGCTCGGTCGGAATCGCCATGTGAACCGCGTCGGCACTCAAGCCGTAACCCAGGAACTCCGCCCGGGCCGTGGCCCCGCGTGCTCGAGCGGCCTCGGCCTCTTCGAGGACCAGCACCGCCGCGCCCTCGCTCATCACGAACCCGTCGCGATCCACATCGAATGGCCGGCTGGCCGCGGCCGGATCGTCGTTGCGCATCGAGAGGGCCCGCATCGCCGTAAAGCCCGCGACCCCCAGCTTCGTGTTCGCCGCTTCGGAGCCGCCCGCCAGCATCAGATCGGCATCACCCCGCTCGATGATCCGCGCCGCCTCTCCGATCGAATGGGCACCCGTCGCGCAGGCACTCACGTGGCAGAGGTTCGGCCCGCGCAACCCGTGAAGAATCGAAACGTAACCCCCGGCCATGTTGCTGATGATCATCGGAATCATGAAAGGCGAGATGCGGGTCGGCCCCCGCCTTGCGAGCACGTCGAAGGAAGCCTCGAGGGCTCCGAGACCCCCTATGCCGGAACCGATCGCAACGCCCGCGCGATCGTGGTCCACGCCTTGCGACAGGTCGGCATCCTCGACCGCTTCTCGCGCTGCCGCCACCGCCAGCGCGATCATGCGATCCAGTCGGCGCGCCTCCTTGCGCGATATGTTGCCCAGGTCGAGTTCATCGCGCACCTCGCCGGCAATGCGCACGGGAAAACCGTCGGTCTCGAAACTGGTAATGGGTCGAATACCGCTCTTGCCAGCGACGGCAGCCTGCCAGGTAGCCGCTGCGCCGCATCCAAGAGGTGTCACGCAACCGATTCCGGTCACGACCACCCGACGCTGTCGGGCGTGACGAGGGGGCAAGAGTTTAGTTCTCCAGCCGTTTCTTCAGGTACGAAATCGCATCACCGATGGTCTGGATCTTTTCGGCATCGTCGTCGGGGATCTCGACATCGAATGTCTCTTCCATCGCCATCACCAGTTCGACGATATCCAACGAATCAGCGCCGAGATCGTCGATGAACGACGCCTCGGGAACAATTTCTTCCTTCGTCGCACCGAGTTGATCGACGATGATATCGGCCATCTGTGATTCTAGATTCGACGTCATTTCTCTGGATCCCTCCCCACCGCGAAGACCGAGGCCTCCTCCACCTCACCAAAAGTGGAGCAATTCTTGCGCTCGATCTCCGCGTCGATACGGCGCACCAACCCGGTCAAGACCCGCCCCGGCCCGACTTCGAGCACCCGGGTCACTCCTCGCTCGCTGAGATCTTGCACCATTTCGACGAATCGCACCGGTGCCGTCACCTGTCGTTCCAGGAGCGCCGCGATCCTGGACCCGTCCCGGTTTGGCACCGCTTCCACGTTGGTCACCACGGGCGGATCGGGATCGGCGAAGCGGATCCCGGAAATCTCCGGGGAGAGCTTCTCTGCCGCCGGGGCCATCAGAGCGCAGTGGAAGGGCGCAGACACCGAGAGGGGCACGGTCCGTTTCGCCCCCTCCTCCCTGGCCCGGGCGCAGGCGCGCTCCACGGCGGCGGCGTCCCCGGCGATCACGGTCTGAGGCGGCGCGTTGTAGTTAGCGGGTGAAACCACCTGGCCGGTCTCGGCCGCAGCAGCCCGGCAGCATTCCTCGACCTGCGTGCAGGTCACGCCGATCACCGCGGCCATGGCGCCGCGTCCCTCTGGCACCGCTTCCTGCATGAAGCGGCCCCGAGCGTGGACGAGACGCAGCGCGTCGCCGAACGAAACCGCTCCGCTGGCGACGAGTGCGCTGTACTCGCCGAGACTGTGGCCCGCCACGAAAGCCGGCGCGATGGGTCCGTTCTCTTCGAGCGCACGCAGCAGGGCGATGCTCGTGGCGAGGATCGCCGGCTGCTGGTTCTCCGTGCGCCAGAGTTCGTCCTCAGGCCCCTCGAAGCAGAGCCGCGAGAGCGGAAACCCGAGCGCCCCGTCCGCCGCTTCGAATATTTCACGAGCCGCCGGCGACGCCTCGTAAGCGTCGCGACCCATTCCGACCTCCTGGGAGCCCTGGCCCGGGAATAGCAGCGCGAGCACCAGTCAGTCCTCTTCGCTCTGGACGACCTCGCGCCCCTTGTAGGAACCGCAGCTCCCGCATACCCGGTGCGGAACCTTGGGGGCGCCACACTGGGGACACTTGCTGCGCGGCGAGACACCGATCGCATCGTGCGCGCGCCGCTTGTCACGCCTGGATCGAGACGTACGACGCTTCGGAACCGCCATCAGCATTCTCCTTCGGTGCGCCCCACGCGCAGCTTCTCGAGCACGGCGAAGGGCGATGATTTCTCGACTTCGGCGCAGTCGCAGTCAGCGAGATTGCGGTCTCCGCCACAGCGGTAACACAAGCCAGCGCATCCTTCGCGACACACGGGCTGCAGGGGCAGCGCCGTCGCCACCACCTCGGAAAAGAACGGCGCGAGTTCGATCTCCGGTCCGCGGTACCAGCCGGTCTCGACGTCCTCTCCCAAACACATGCCGTCACGCTCCAAGGCCCGCGCCCCCTCCGGGTCTGCCGGCACCCGAGCCCCCGAGGGCTCGAGAACCACGCGGAACGGCTCATGGAGGCTATGACGATAGCGCGCGAGACAGCGGCCGCATTCGAGCGGCAACGTGCCGTCGAGCGTCCCCTCGAAGTACAGATCCTCGCCCATGGTGTGCGCGCGCAGCGCGATGCGAAGCGGCTGCTCGAGTTCTGCCGGAAACTCGGGCCCCGGACGCATATGCATGCGCCACCAGGCCGTATCCGCCTCGAAGCTGAACTCCGTAGGCGTATCCGACAGCCGGTCTACAAGGATTCTCATGCGGCAAGTGGTCCAAAAACACAGATAATTCAGTGCCTTGGCCCACCAGATCGAGTAGCAGACCGTACCCAGTGCAGCAAATTGCCCGCTGGCGGCTGCCGCCGGGGGGCTACAAATCGCCCCCCGGCGGCACCTCGGATACTCTCCGGCCCGCTCATGGCCGGAGTCCGCACCCGTTTCGCCCCGAGCCCGACGGGCATCCTGCACATGGGTTCGGCGCGCACTGCCCTGTTCAACTGGGCTTTCGCGCGCCGTCACGGCGGCCAGCACGCCTTGCGGATCGAGGACACGGACCGCGCGCGCTCGACCGAGGCATCCGAGCGCGCGCTGCTCGAGGGCCTCGACTGGCTGGGAATCGACTTCGATCAGGGGCCCCTGCGCCAGAGCGACGGCCGTGAGCGACACGACTCCGCCGTCGCGCACCTGCTCGAGACGGGCCGCGCCTACCGCTGCGTCTGCACCCGCGACGAACTGGAGGAGCGCCGCGAGCGCACCCTGGCCACCGGGCAGAGTTGGGTCTACGACGGACGCTGCCGCGACCGGGACCTCGGACCCGACTGCGGACCGCATACGGTTCGGCTGCGCCTCGACCCGAGCGCGTACCTCGGCTGGGACGACCTCGTCTTCGGCCCGAGCGGACAGGCGGCCAGCGAGATCGGCGACATGAACATTCGCCGCAGCGACGGGCACCCCCTCTACAACCTCGCGGTCGTCGTGGACGATCTCCACATGCAGATCAGCCACGTGATCCGCGGCGCCGACCATCTCGCCAACACCTGCTTCCAGATCGCCCTCTACCGCGCTCTCGACGGCGAGCCGCCGCGCTTCGCCCACGTTCCACTCATCCTCGGCGAGGGCGGCAAGAAGCTCAGCAAGCGGCGAGATCCCGTCTCGGTGCTCCAGTACCGGGACGACGGGTACCTGCCCGAAGCCCTGCTCAACTGGCTGGCCCGCATCGGCTGGTCGCACGGGGACCAGGAGATCTTCTCCCGTGAAGAGATCTGCACGCTCTTCGATCTCGACTCCGTGAGTCGCTCTCCCGCCCAGTCCGATCCGGGAAAGCTCGAGTGGCTCTCCCAGCACTATCTGAAGCAAATGCCGCGCGATGCATTGATCGGCTTGCTACTGCCCTTCCTCACCCGGGAAGCCGGCAGGCCCGTCGAAGCCACACCCGAACTCGCGGACTTCGTCGACCTGCTGCGCGAGCGAAGCACCACGCTGGGCGAGATGGCGCACCGCGCCCGGTTCCTGCTCGTCGACCGCGTCGAATACGCGGACAAGGCGGCAAAAAAATTCCTCCGGCCGGTGGCGCTCCCGATCCTGCGCAGCCTCCACGACCACCTCGCCGGCCTGAACGCGTGGGAGCCCGCTTCTCTCGAGGCGGCCTTCGAGACCGTTCGAACGGAACACGGCGGCGTCGGTATGGGCAAGCTCGCCCAGCCCGTACGAGTCGCCGTCACCGGCAGCTCCGCCTCGCCCGGAATCTACGAAACGCTTGCCGCCCTGGGCCAAGAGCAGAGCGTCGCCCGCATCGCCGCCGCCTCGGAGTGGATCGAAGCCCGGCAGGGCTGAAAAAACACCCGGGTACCCGAGCGCCGCAGTCTTCGACTTCGGAACTCCGCGATGCGGTCCAAGCGCCGCACCGACGCGACATCGCGTCGACTCTTCCGCCCCGGGGCGACGGCTGGGGCGAACATCGCGAGTGGATCCCCGGCGAGGATTCGAACCTCGATTCGCAGGTTCAGAGCCTGCTGTCCTGCCGTTAGACGACCGGGGATCGGCGCTGCCTGAAATAGCGGACAGCCGCGCCGTCGTCGACCCGGCGTTCAGATCAGGGGGAAGGGCATCAGTACGACCAGGAGTGCGCCGCAGGCGATGGCCGGGGCGAAGCCGAAGGGCGAATCCAGGCGCCGCACGGCCGCCGCCCACACCAGGCCGAAGGCGAGACCGGCAAGCGATGCCACCAGGATCGTTTCGAATACACCGAGCGGACCGAGCACCGCACCGATCATCGCCAACAGCTTCACGTCGCCAAAGCCGACACCCGGAAACCAGATCCAGTAGTCGAGGCTGCGCGGACGCGGCGGCGCCTCGTCCGCACCGGGCCAGTGCTCGAAGCGACGCTTCATCGCCACCGAAACCCGGGCGTGCACAAAGCCCACGAGCCACAAGGCGCCCCCCCCGAGCAACGCCCCCGCCGCGGATCGCGCGAAGGCATCGGCGAGCGGATCGCCGCTGCGCCACGCCAGGAGCGGGACGACCACCAGCGCCACCGCGAGACCGCCCAGCGAGATCTCATCGGGGATGATGCGGTGGTCGAAGTCGATCGCCGCTGCCGCCACCAGCGCCGCCGCCAGAGCACAGTAGAGCGGTGTCTCGGCCGCGGCTCCGTATCGCCAGGCGATGGCCCCGAAAAGCACGGCCGTCAGGATTTCCACGACCGGGTAACGCCACGAGATCGATGCGCCGCAACCGGCGCAGCGTCCGCGCAGGGCCAGAAAGGAAAGCACCGGGATATTTTCCCAGGCGCGGATCATTCGCCCGCAGGCCGGACAGCGGGAACGCGGCGCCACGACCGATTCCCCCCGCGGCAGGCGATGGATCACGACGTTCAGGAATGATCCGGCGAAGAGTCCGACGGTCCCAGCCAGGGCGGCCAGCCACCCGGGGGCAAGCGCCTCGATGGAACTCATGGGCCGAACGTAGCGCTCAGCGGAAGTCGCGCCTGGAGAAGACTGCGGTAGCAGCGAAGAGGACGAGCGTCGCGTAACCGGCCGCGTAGACCAACGCGAGCCCAACATCAGCTGCGGAAATCGGCAAACCGTGCACCGCCTCGATGGTGAGGTTGAAACTCTCGAGGTCCGGCAGCACCCGGTGCAGCCAGACGGTCGCGCTCTGCACCGCCTCGCTCTGGGAACTGGCCCCGATGTCGCGAAGGTCGCGGGTCAGGTGCCCGATTCCCCAGATCCCGGCCGAGAAGAAAGACGCCAACATCGGCGATGTGAAGGCGGAGAAGAAAGTGGCCACAGCGACGATCAGGACCAACTCGGCTCCAATCAGGATGAATGCAGCGGCATGCCCCGCATCGAGCGGTGCACCGGCGAGCAATGAGACCGCGACGAATACCACGACCATGATCGTGAGCTGGAGCCAGATGGTCAGCACCAGGCCTGCAAATTTTCCGAGCAGAAACTCGGTGCGAGTCAGCGGCTTCGACAGGATCGTGTAGACGGTTCTCCGTTCTACGTCCCTGTGGATCAGGTTCACTCCCACGAAGATCGCGATGACGACGCTGAAGATCCGGGTCGCACCCAATCCGACGTTCTGAAGCACACGCTCACCTTCGACGTAGGCGAGAGCGGACAGGAAGATCCCGGCGCACATCAGAGACACGGCGAAAAAGAGCAAGACGTAGAGCAACCGGTTGCGAATCGCCTCGCGCAGCGTATTCGTTGCGATCGCCGCCATTCGTGAGATCGAGCCCATCAGTCGCGCTCCTCGACGGCGTGGAGGAATATGGACTCGAGCGACATCTGGGGCGGTGTCACCGAGACCACCTGGGCGCCCGCCTCCAGGCTGGCCGCCAGAACGTCCTGCACGTGCTTCTCCCGCACACGGACCTCCAGACGGTCTCCGTGGCCCCGCAGCACCGCACCGAAACCCTGCTCCAGCTGCATCGAAACCTCGGCCGGCACCGCGGCCAGCACCAGATCGGCTTCGGGCTCCCCCTCGCCGAGGAAGGAGTCGACCGCACCCTCGTGGCGAATCCGTCCGTTGACGATGATCGCGACGCGGTCGCAGACCATTTCCACGTCGGGGAGGATGTGCGTGTTCATGAAAACGGTCTTGCCCTCGCTGCGCAGGCGCAAGATGAGTTCCCGGATCTCCATCCGCCCGATCGGATCGAGGCCACTCATGGGCTCGTCGAGGAATACGACCTGCGGGTCGTGGACCAGTGCCTGGGCGATGCCGATGCGTTGGAGCATCCCTTTCGAGTAGGTCCTAAGCCGGGCACCCGCAGCCTGCTCCAGCCCCACCCAGCCGAGCAGTTCCTCTACCCGGGCGTCTCGGTGCGCGCGAGGAACACCGGAGAGCCGGGCGTAGAAGCACAGGATCTCGCGGCCCGTCAGGTAGTCGTAGAAGTACGGATTCTCGGGCAGGAAGCCCACGTGGCGCCGGACGCTCGCATCGCGCACATCGCAGCCAAGGATCGTCGCACGACCGGCGCTGGCGCCGATCAGCCCCATCAGCACCTTCAACGTCGTGGTCTTCCCAGCGCCATTGGGCCCGACGAAGCCAAAGATCTCGCCCTTGCGGACACCAAAGGAGATGCCGTGCAGAACCCGCTTGCGGCGGAGCCTGAAGCCGGCATGGAAATCCTTCACCACGCCTTCGACGCTAACGACCGGGTCTGAAGCGCCCATCAGATCTCTCCCGTCTCGCGGGCGTTCTGCCAGCGTTCGCGGCGTTCACGGTCGATCTCATGTTCGTGCGGGCGATAGCGCGTGCCGTAGAACGACGACACGATTTCGCCGGTCTCCGCGGAGATCTGCCACTCGAAGTTCGGAAAGTGCGGGTGCGGAGCCGGCAGCATCTGCAGCACCGGTGTCGGACCGGCGAGAAGGTCCTCCACGCGATCGATGTCGCGACCCGCGAGTTCGACGTAGACCCCGCGCGCCTGATCGAGCCGCCGCGCACGACGCTCAGTTTCGATCTCGTCGAGTGCCTTCAGGTACTCGGCGCGGGTGTAGGGGTCCGAGGTCGACGCCACCAGACCGTTCAGGAAGACGGCCGCATTCTCGAGACCATCCGACCCCTGGCGAAGCTTCGCCACCAGGGCTCCGATGTAACGGGGTGAGCCCGGCAGACCCACGACCGGCTCGAGGAGATCGGCCGCCGCCGCCTCATCCCCGAGGTAGAAGAAGTGATTGAAACCCAGGTAATGACGGTTGCGCCAATCGTCCGGATGGTGGGCGATGCCGCGGCGTAGCAGCCGGTTCGCCGCCAGGACGCTCTCGCGGGTGTCCGTGAGCCACACCGCGGCGAAGCGGTAAGCGTGCCCCACCCACGGGTCGAGCGTCGTCACCACGTCGATGAGACGAGCGAGAGTCCCGCGGTCGAGTTCGCCCCGGCCCTCATCCGCACCCACGAGCTGCACGGCGAGCAGCCAGTAATAGTCGGAGAGCAGCCCATCGAAGCCCAGGCTCGCGGCGCCCACATGGGACGCTTCGGGCACGAAGACGCCTCCGCGGTCGAGCTTGAGGCCCGTGTCCATGTTCCTGTGTGCAACGCCGGTTGCAAAAAGAGCCGCAATCAGCAGAGCGCCCGAAAGCGCCCGCTGCAGCGCGAGTCTTCGGTTTCCTCGTCTGTCGGGCGGCATTGCAGTGCGCTTACGCTCAGTACTCGTCCGCGATCCGCTGGACCGCCACCTCGTTGTAGATCCCTGTCGCAGAGCCGAGTCGCGTCGGCGCTCCGAAATCCAGTGCGCCACCCATGCCCGAACGGCACTCGCCCAGAATGTTGCCGTTGCCGTCGCGCTGGGGCTCGACATACATCACCGCAGATACCTTGCTATTGCCGTTGACGTCGCCGTAGGCCGTAGCGGTGAAACACAGCGTGCAGCTGCAGTTGGTGGAAGTGTTCGTGTGGTAGGAGTAATAGACCATGCCCTCGGGCGCCCAGCCCAGTTCGTCGAAAGCCGCCTCGGCTGAGTCATCCCACGGCATGGTGGAAGTGCCGAGGCCACCGTAAGACGACGAGTCCGGCCAGGGCAGCGCAGAATCGTAGAACGAGCCACGTGTCGCCTGGTAGCTCTTCTCGGCCACCGAAAGGGCCGCGAGGTTCGAGTAGGACTCGGCGCGGCGCGAACGGGCCTGATAGCTCAAGAATCCCGGGATCGCGATGGCCGCCAACACTCCGATGAGCGCCACGACGATCAGCAGTTCGACCAAGGTGAAGCCGTCCCGTGTCCGCATTCGCCGCATCCTGACTTCTCCCGGATGACCTCGAACCAGAATGACGCGCGGCGGGGAGGACCGGGCTCACACCCGGTCCTCCCCACTGGGTTCACTCGCGCGGCCCTAGAAGTGACTGTTGCCCGACTGCTGGGTGCAGGGACCCACCTCTTCGTCGCCCCCGAGGTTGGCGGCGGTGCACGTACCGAGGCCATTGGCGTGGTCCTTGCCATCCACGTCCCCAGTTGCGCCGGAGGCCTTGTGGTAACCCCAACGCTGCGGAGTAGTATCGGCGTCGATATCCGCCGCCGCAGAGGCCATGTAACCGTCGTCGCCCGTGGCCGTCTCGACCGCGTAGTTGAAGAATACGTCACCCTCAGGTGACCATCCGACGATCGCGAAGCCCATGTCGGTAACCGCATCGGCGAAGGTCGTCTTGAGGTTGTTGTTGATAGTCATGGGCGAAGGATCCGCCGAAACGTAGTAGCCGTATTCTGCGTAATACGACTCCTCGGCAGTGCGAATCGCGGCGAGGTTGGTCTTGCCCTCGCTCGACTTTGCCTTCAACTGGAAGCGCAGGAAGTTCGGAATGGCGATCGCTGCCAGGATCCCGATGATGGCGACCACGATCATCAGCTCGATGAGCGTGAAACCGCCGCGGCGGGCGTTGAGCTTCTTCATCTTTTCTCTCCTTGTGAAACTATTTGACCCGGCGGCTCAGCCGCCGGTCGAACGGCCGGGCACTACACCCGGCTTCTCGTTCGCAGGGAGCACAGAGCAACGTCCGTGCCAATCCTCGCCTTGCGTACTCTCGCCTCGGCAGAACCGCACTCCAACCTGAGCCCGGATCGGGAGATTCCGGGCTGACCGGGTGCGCGCGGGACGTCCGGGCGCGCCCGGCGCAAGTGACGCTTCGCGGCACTCCCGGTGACGTGGAGCGTCACCTTGACGGTCGTCTGACGGGGGCTAGGATCGGCGGCTCCCGCCTCGTGCTCCCATCGTCTAGCGGTTCAGGACGTGGCCCTCTCAAGGCCAAGACACGGGTTCGATTCCCGTTGGGAGCACCAGCACCCAACGAGAGGCGCTCCTTGCCCAATTTCGCCTTCGCCTTTCTAGACTGCGAGTTCGGGGGACTCGATCCGGACCTCCACGACATCACCGAGATCGCGGTGATCATCACCGATTACCGCCTGGTGGAGCTCGCGAGCCAGGAATGGAAGGTCCGGGCCCGCCACGACCGCGTGAGCGCCGAGGCAGCCCGGATCAGCGGCTGGACAGCCGAGGAGTGGGCGGACGCGCCACCGCTGCGGCAGGTGCTGTCCGAGGTGTCGGATCTGATGCCGGCCGGCCCCACGGTGGTTCCGGCTGGTCAGAATGTGAGAGTGGACGTGATCTTCCTGGAGCGCGCGTTCAAGGCGTGCGGGATCCCGTACCCCTTCGACTACCACGTGATCGACCTGGCGACCCTCTTCTACTCGTGGTCATTGGTCACGGGGGAGCCGGTTACGGCGCTCTCGCTGCGCCAGGCGGCCCTGACCGCCGGACTCATCGAAAGCGCGGTGCCTCACCGGGCCATGGCCGATTCTCGGCTCACCCTGGACACCTTCCGCCACTACGTGGGCCGCCTCGCCCCCCGCCCGCCCAGCGAAACCGCTCCCCTCCCCGGACCCGAAAAGCCGTAGCCGAGACCGCCGAGCCGCTGCCACCGGGAGAGGTGGTGCGACCGAGGGGCACACGCAGTACGCCTCCGCTCCGCTCGGGCCGAGTAGGTGGTGCGACCGAGGGGCACACGCAGTACGCCTCCGCTCCGC
>PBYF01000110.1 GCA_002729515.1 Deltaproteobacteria bacterium | reverse complement strand
GAACTTCCTCTGCCTATGCTCACGCAGCTTGAACTTCCTCTGCCTATGCTCACGCAGCTTGAACTTCCTCTGCCTATGCTCACGCAGCTTGAACTTCCTATGCTCACTCGGCGAACGGGCCGCCAAGGAAATCCAGCAGGCGTTGGTGCACTTTCAGGTGTTGTTCTTCCACGGAACGCGAGCGTCTCGAGAGCACGCGGCGAGGCGGGGTGCAGCGGCTCTGGCTCGGGGCGGCACCGCAGCGCCTGAGCGACTCCGGCGCACTCGAGGTCGGCCTCACACCGGTGCTCTGAGCCGACACCCCAGGTGACTCCGGCCGACGCCAGCCCCCCGCGTGTGGGCCGAGTCCTTGCGGTGCTGTGCTTTTCGCTGTTCCTCGTCAGCATCGACAACACGATCGTCAACGTGGCCCTGCCGACGATTCAGTCGAAGCTCAGCGCCACCAATACGGAGCTGCAGTGGATCGCGGCGGCCTATACGATCGTCTTCGCCTGTCTTCTGCTCTTCTTCGGAGCGCTCGGCGATCGGCGGGGCCGCCGGCTGGCGCTGCTCGCAGGTCTCGCGCTCTTCGGCGCCTCGTCGCTGGTGGCAGCGGTGGCGAGCACGCCCGGGCAGCTGATCGCCGCACGCGCGGGCATGGGTGCGGGCGGCGCCCTGATCATGCCCGCCACGCTCTCCACGATCACCGCGCTCTATCCCGATCCGCGGGAGCGCCGCCGGGCCATTGCCATCTGGGCGGGAGCGGGCTCGGTGGGCCTCGCGGTCGGACCGCTTGCCGGCGGCCTGCTCCTCGACCACTTCCCATGGGGATCCGTCTTCCTGATCAACCTCCCGGTGGTCGCAGCCGCGCTGATCGGTACGTGGCGGCTCGTACCCGAGACCCGTGCCGAGAACCCCTCGGCCCGCGACTCATTGGGCGTGCTGCTCTCGATCGTCGCGATCTGCGCCCTGCTCTACGCGATCATCGAAGCGCCGGTCGACGCCTCGAAGCTGCTGGACAATCGCATCGTCCTGAGCGGGCTCGGTGGACTCGCAGCCGCGATCGCCTTCGTGGCCTGGGAGCGCCGGCGCTCGACCGGCATCTTCGACCTCGATCTGTTTCGGAACATGAACTTCACCGCCGCCAATGTGGCGCTCGTCCTCGTCACATTCGTTCTGCTCGGAAGCCTCTTCCTGATTCCGCAGTTCCTCCAGCACGTGCAGGGCCGCACCCCGATGCAGACGGGCATCGCGATCATGCCCCTGGCGCTGGGTATGGTGCTCTTCGCACGGCCCGCGGCCACGCTTGCCGACCGCATCGGCTCGAGGCGCACCATCGCGCTCGGGCTCGGGATGATCGCGCTGGGTCTGGTTCTGGCCGTGCAGTGGGTCGAAACAACTCCCGGCTGGGAGACCGCGATTGGCCTCGGGGCGCTCGGCATCGGCATGGCGATCACGATGACGCCCGCGATGGACTCGGTAATGGGCTCCTTCCGTCCGGCTCGGGCGGGCGTGGGCTCCGCGATGAACGATACGCTGATCCAGATCGGCGGAGCGCTCGGCGTGGCGATCATGGGCTCGCTCTTCGCGCTGCGGTACCAGAAGATCCTGGTGCGCAATCTCACGAACCTGCCCGGACCCGACCTCGAGAAGCTTTCGAGCGCGGAACTGCTCGCGATGCAGGATTCGGTCGCGAAGGCGGTGCAGGTCTCGGCCGAAGCCAGCGGCGTCAAGGCGGAATGGATCGCAGAGAGTGCGCGCTACGCGTTCGTAGCGGGACACACCGTCGCGATGTGGGCAGCGGTGGTCGCAACCGTCGTCGTGTTGCTGGTGGTGCTGGCGCTGCTCCCCGAACCGCACCCGGGACCCGATGAGGACTAGTGCGCGTCTCCCGCCTCGGACTGCTGGTGCTGGCGCTGCTCCCCGAACCGCACCCGGGACCCGATGAGGACTAGTGCGCGTCTCCCACCTCGGACCATTGGCCCGAACGGCACAGCTCGATCCGCTCCGAGACGCAGGCATCGAACGCGTCGGGCTTCTCGTTGCGCTGGCAGTAGAGTTCGGCCTGGAAGCCGCAGCCCTGCCGATGGCTCGCCGACCCCCGGGGCAGGGAGCAAGCCGCAAGCGCCAGGACCAGCAGCACCAGCCCGGCGGCGAATCGGGACCCACCGTGCCACCGCGCGAACGGACGCCTCGGCCAGAAGCGGCCGGGCACCTCCCAGCGCGCGCTGGAGTAGTGCACCTCGCGCTCGAGCCGAAAAACGCCGATTCCCCCGACTGGATTCTCGGCGTCCGCACCCTTCACGTAGTCCTCGACCTGCTTCGTGCCCGTCCCACGCACCTCCGCCTCGAGGTTCACGGGTGCGCACGTGATCCGCTGGAGCTGCTCTAGGGCTTCGGTCTTAGCTTCAGCCACGCTACTCGACTGATGGTCGCTGATCCGCTCCCGGTGGGTCAACCCAAGCGGCAACCAGCACGCTGAGAGAGATAAATGCCGACCGCGGCCCAGAGTGCCCGCAAACGGACGCTAGAAGTTGAGTGCCAGGTAACCGCCCGTCTACCAGCAACTCGTTGGCGTGTGGCTCGTATCGAATCCATGCGTGTACCGGACATCGACTCCGACGCTCACGCGGTCGATGATCAGGATATCCAGGCCGCCGCCGAAGTGAAGGCCGACATCGAGATAGGTGGTGTCGTTCGAAGGCGGTGATTTGACGAGAAAGGACAGTCCGATCGGGATCACGAAGGGGCGAAAGCGCCCGCTGCCCAGGCCGTCCAAGCGGGCCTTGGGGGCGATCGTCACCGTCAACGCACTCACGTTGACCCTGGAGGTCGAGGATCATCCGAGCAGAACGCTCGTGGCCTGGGACACTCTCTTTCTCGAATACTCGGAGTAGTCGACGAAGATCTCCCCCATCAGGTTGAGCCCCCCGAGATTCTGTGCCCGCAGCAAGCTGAGGTCGAGACCCGCGGCCACGGAGAAGCCTCCATCGCCATCGTTCAAGCCGGCCCCGCCATTCGCGTCGGTGAAGACTTCATTGCTTCGGCTATCGCTCAACTGCGCGTAGCCACCCCGCACGAAGACCTGGCTGTAGAAGCCCTCGTCCTCTTCTTCTGCGGCACCGTCCGTCGGCACGGAAACTTCTTCCACCGCACCAGATTCGTCGGCCAGCGCGTTCCCGTTCCCAATGGAAACGGCAAGCAGAAAAGCAGCGATTACAAACCTCTTCGACGTGACATCAGTGTGTCTCCTCGACCCAATCGCGCCAAAGCGCGTGTTGGTTATGCCGCGGGAAGCGCAATCGGCGTCCCCCGCACGGCGGCCTGGTCTCCTCCCCGGGCGCCGTACTGCAGCCTGTGATCCCCTCCCCGGGTGCTGACAAAGATCTGCCCGGGAGGTGGTTGTGCGAGTTCACCCAGTGGGCGCTAGTGCTGGAACTCCCCAATCAACGCGACGCTTCCCGAGCTCAGCATGTAGGCCACGGTGGCAAGGACTTCGGTTTCCGTATTCGACACTTCGGTCACGGCCTTCACCAGGTCGAGGAAGGTGACCGGCAGCGGCAGCGGTCCATCGCGTTCCAGCCAGCCCGCGGCCTCGATGTCTTCCAGGGCCGCGAGTTCGGCCATCGAAGGCTCGTGGTCATGAGCCAGATTCTCGATTTCCGCCAGATGCAGGTTCGCTGTGTCCATCGTCGTCCCTCCCGGATCAGAACAGACTGCACATGGCGTGCCAGCGGCTTAAGCGGCACCGTCATGCTCTAAGTAGCTGGATTCGCAGGGACTCTTCAGAACTGTATCGCGGGAGTTCAGCGCGCCGAGTGTTGGAACACTGACGAATCGACAGCCGTGCCGTCCGGAATCCGACAGTTCGCTTCAGCCAGCGACGCGTGGCGGCACGCACACGCCTCTGATCAGCTTGCGGCTCCCCACGAAGCCTGCGCCCTTTCGCGCGACGGTCGCGCGGAAGAGTCCCGCTGCGGCTCGAAGAGCGCGGGCAGAGTTCGAAGCCCCAGGGCGTTGTCTTCGATGCGACGCGCTCGCGACGCTCCCGTGTGACGGCGGGCGGTGGCAACCCTATCCGATCGCCTGCTCCACGGTCTCGCGAGCCCACTTGTAGTCGGCCTTGCCGTTGGGAGCGCGCTGCACACGGTCCACGATAAAAAGTTGCCGCGGCATCTTGAAGCTCGCCAACTGGGAACGGGTGAATTCCCGCAGCGCCTCCCCGGTGAGTTCACTACCGGCGCGCAGAGACGCGACGCCCGTCACGCGTTGTCCGAACTTCTCGTCATCGACTCCCACCACGAGACAGTCGATTACGTCGGGATGGCGCTTGACGACCTCCTCCACCTCTTCCGGGTAGACCTTTTCACCGGCGGTGTTGATGCAATTCGAGCCCCGCCCGAGCAGGGTCAGACTCCCGTCTGCCTCGACTAGAGCCCAGTCGCCTGGAAATGAATACCGGACCCCACCGATGCTCCGAAACGTCGCCTTCGATTTGGCCTCATCCTTGTAGTAGCCGATGGGAACGCTGCCGCTCGCGGCGATCATGCCAGCCTCACCCGAACCCGGCTCGACCTCGCGGCCCTCTTCAGTAAAGACACGTGTGGTCGGGCTCATGGCGAAGCGGGCCGTCTCGCCAATATTCCCGCGCGTCGTGATCTGGGTTCCCATGCTGCCCTCGGTGGAGCCCATCGCGTCGACCAAGATGAAGTCATTCCATTCGAGCAGATCCCGTTTCACCTCCGCGGTCCACATGACACCCGACGAGATCAGGAACCGGACGCTCGAAACGTCGTAGGGGCTGCCATTCGCCTTCGCCTCTTCCAACGCGCGGAGCATGGGCTTCGCAAAGGCATCGCCCACGATCACCACCTGGCTGGCCTGCTCTCGCTGGGCCGCACTCCAGACTTCGTGAGCATCGAACGAACGGCCCTCGAGCGTCACGACGCGCGCTCCGGCGCAGTGGGGGATCAGCGCTCCCAGCCACATTCCCGTGCCGTGCATCAAGGGGCAGGCGGGGATGGAAGTCACCCCGCGCTCTTCGTCCCAGAGTCCGGCGGCCTGCGCCGGGATCTCCTCCACCGCGGAAGCTGTCATCCCGAAGATCGGAAACGCCGCCCCCATGAACCCCTGCAGCATCCCACCGGTGTCGTACATCACCCCTTTGGGCATTCCCGTCGTGCCGCCGGTGTAGAGCATGTAGACATCTTCGGCCGAACGCTGGATTCGCGGCGCGGGGTCGTATGCGCCGACGAGGTCCTCGTAATTCGACGCTCCCGGAACCGGTTCGCCGCCGTCGTCCACCTGGATCCAGAGTTTTACGCCCGGGGCGCGCTCCATGACCCGCTCGACGCGATCGCCGAGGCTCTGATGGAAAACGATCGCCTCAGCGTCGGAGTTCTCCAGAAGGTAGAGGAGTTCTTCGTCGAGGTAGCGATAGTTGATGTTGACCGGGATTCCCCGGCTCTTCATCGAGGCGAACTGGGCCTCGAGGTATTCGGGGCCGTTGTAGAGGAAGAGGCCCAGCTTCGAATCGCGGCCGAGTCCCGCGTCGGCCAGAGCCGCGGCGAGATGCGCAGAACGGCTCTCGTATTCCGTCCAGCTTCGCCGGGTCCTACCGGACACGAGGGCCTCGCGATCGCCCAGCGTGTCCGCCAAAGCCTCCCACAACGTTGCGTAGTTCGCTTCCACCCCCGCCTCCTGCTGATCGGGTGGCACTGACCTCTAGGCGGCCTCGAATAGCGACGCCAGCCCCTGTCCGCCCCCGATGCACATCGTCACGATGCCGTAGCGCTTGCCCTGCCGCTTCAACTGGCGGAGCAGCAGCCCGGTCATGCGAGAACCGGTCATTCCAAACGGATGCCCGATGGAAATCGAACCGCCCGAGGGATTGAGCTTTTCATCCGGGATCTGGAGTTCGCGTTGGCAGTAGAGCACCTGGGAGGCGAACGCCTCGTTGAGTTCGACGATGTCGATATCGTCCATGGTCAGCCCGTGCCTCTCGAGCAGTTTCGGCACGGCAGCTGTCGGTCCGATCCCCATTTCCTCGGCGCCACACCCGGCGACTGCGGTACCGCGATAGATACCGAGAGGCTCGACTCCGAGTTCCTTCGCCTTGTCCGAAGACATGAGGAGCGTTGCGGACGCTCCGTCCGATAGTTGCGAGGCGTTGCCGGCGGTCACCGTCCCACCCTCCTCGGGCTTCTTGAACACCGGGGGCAACGACGCCAGGCCCTCGAGGGTCGTCTTCGGACGATTGCACTCGTCGCGATCCACGGTGACCTCTTCCTGGTAGGGCTCGACATCCTTCTTGATGATGTTGCAAGTGGTCTTCATCGGCGCGATCTCTTCGGCGACGAAGCCCTTCTCCTGAGCATCGGCGTATCGCTGCTGGCTCTGCAACGCGTAGGCATCCTGGTCTTCTCGGGAAACGCCGTAACGCTCCGCGACGATCTCCGCTGTGATGCCCATGGGGAAGTAGAGCCCCGGGAATCGCTCGCGCGCTGCCTTGTTCGAGAGACGGGTCGTATTCTGGGTGCCGTCCTGCATCATCGTGATCGTCTCGACCCCGGCGCCGATCGCCACGTCGGCACCCTCGTTCAGGATCGAGTGGGCAGCCATCATGACGGCCTGAGATCCCGAGGAGCAGAAACGATTGACAGTGGTGGCCGCGACCTCCTTGGGGAAGCCGGCCGCCATGGCGGCGATCCGCGCCATGTTCATGCCCTGGCAGCCCTCGGGGAAACCGCAGCCGACGATCACGTCCTCGATCAGACCGGGGTCCAGGTTCGGAACGCCTTCAGTCACGGCGCGCAGCGTGTGTGCCAGGTAATCGACGGGTTCGGTCAGATTGAACGAGCCGCGGTTCGCCTTGGTCAGACCCGTGCGCTTGCTCTCCACGACGACTGCTTCTCGAGCCATGAATACCTCCAATCGGTACCGGAATTCTGGGTTTTCCTCGAACGGCCGGGCATCTTACACCGGATCAAGCGATTTTCTCTGCCCGTTTCGTCCCGTCGACCACTTCGGAGCTCCTAGGCCGCATCCGGTTCGCCCTGCAGCTTCTTCAGCAGGGCGCCCATCTCGGCGTGCACCCGGTTGATGGCCTGGAGCGGGCGGATCATGACCTTGAACTCGACGACCTTCCCGGCCTCGTTGCAGGTGATGATGTCGACGCCGTTCACGTACGTGCCGTCCATCGTGGTCTCGAATTCGAGAATCGCGTGGTGGCCCGTGACGACCTGCTTCGTGTAGCGGAAGCCGCCGCCTGCCTCGTTCCCACCCGCCGGTGCGGCGGCTGCCGAATCGTCTCCGCCAAAGGCGGATCCGGCGGCCATCAAGTACAGCTTCGCTGCCGCCCGTCCTTTCTGGGGAGTAAAGACGATGGGGGAGTAGAAGACGACATCGTCCGCGAGGCACTCGTCGAGCAGGGCACTGCGATCCGCCGCGTCCTCTCCGTGGATGAATTGGAACCATTTCTCCAGCGCTGCTTCGATCATGTCTTCCCCCGGCTCCAGGTGGTACGCTGCACGTCATCCGGGATATTCTACGCCAACACGGCGCCTCGCATTGCGGACGGGGCAACGCTCATTGTTCGGAGACGACAGCTCGGCAGGAACCCGTCCCGGGGCCGTGAGCAATCCGGACAACACGCCGTCGGGCCGACGCATTCGTTCTGAGAGCTGCCAGGGAGAGGCCATGCGGGATCTAGAGGGAAAGACCGCCGTCGTCACCGGGAGTGCAAGCGGCATGGGCTTCGCGTTCGCGGAGTGTTTCGGGCGCGAGGGCATGAACGTCGTGATGTGCGACATCGAGGAGAAGGCGCTGCGCGCGGCCGCCGCCCAGCTCGAATCGGCCGGCGCGAGCGTACTGCCGGTCATTGCGGACGTGAGCGACGAGGCGTCGATGGACCACCTGGGAGAAGCCAGCCGGGAGGCCTTTGGCGGCGTGCACGTCGTCTGCCTCAACGCCGGAATCTCGCCCCCGACCGGACCCATGGAGACGCTCACGGCGAATGACTGGCGGTGGACGCTCGGCGTGAACCTCTGGGGCGTGATCCACGGCATCCGGGTGTTCCTTCCCACGCTCCAGGACCAGGACGAGGGGCACATCGTCGTCACCGCATCGGTGGCAGGCCTTACCTCGTATCCTTGGCTGGGCGCCTACAACGCTTCGAAACACGCCGTGACGACGATCGCCGAGACGCTCTATGCCGAGCTGCTGGAAAACGGATCGAAGGTTCGGATCAGTTGTCTCTGCCCGGGTGCGGTAGCGACGAATATCGGCGACGCGGAACGCAACCGCCCCAAGGAACTCCGCAACGCGGCGGCCTCGCGTGTCGAGCAAAGCGATCTGGCCTCGTTCTCGGAAATCTTCGAAGCCATCGCGGCAAAGCCGGCCGCCGTCGCCGAACTCGTGCTTGCCGCCGTGGTGGAGGAACGCTTCTGGATCGAGACCGACGAACTCTACCGGGACCCCATCCGCACGCGGCACCGATCCATCGAGGCCCAGACGGAGCCGCCGGCCCGCGGCCTGATCCTGGCGCCCTACCTGGACCGCTGATCGGACGCGAGCAATCCGCCGGGCAGAGCAATGAAACAGCTGAGCTGACCCCTCGGGAAAAAGCCTTGTCCCGGCTACGTGTTCGCGATTAGGCTCGGGCGTCGCAATGGCTTCGATCCAGCAATTCATCCTCGGTCTCACCCTCAAGTCTCCCGACTGGCTGCTTCTGCGTCTGTCGGGCAAGCCCCAACGAAAACGCGGCCAGCGCCGGCTGCTCCCGGCATTCCAATGCCTCTGCGCACTGATGGAAAAGCAGATCACGCCACTCGAAAAGCTCTCGCCGACCGAAGCACGGGCGCTCTGGGAGGACGCGCCGGTCGACTTCGATCCGCCGGGACGCGACCGGCCCGTCACCCGGGAACACACGGTGCCCGTGAACGGGGGCCAGATCGCAGTGCGCGAATACGCACCCGCTGCTGCTTCAGGCCCGCTTCCCGCCCTGGTCTATTACCACGGGGGCGGCTGGGTGGTTGGAAGCATCGAAAGCCACGAAGGCCTCTGCGAGCGGCTGGCGGCGATCTCGGGCTGCCGGGTGTTTTCAGCGGACTACCGCCTCGCGCCGGAACACCCCTTCCCGGTGCCGCTTGCCGATTGCGAAGCCGTGTTCGAGTGGGTGGCCGCGAACGCCGCCGGACTCGGTGTGGATCCCCAGCGCATCGCCGCTGGCGGAGACAGTGCCGGGGGAAATCTCACTGCGGCGCTCTGCAACTCGCGAAAGGGAGCCGGCAAGTCTCTGCCCTCTCTCCAGCTATTGATCTACCCCTGCACCGATATGAACTTCGCGACCGCATCGTGCACGGAATGCGCCACGGGTCTCTTCCTGACGCTCGAGGCCATGAAATGGTTCCGGGGCCACTACCTTCGATCCCAAGACGAGTGGAGCAACCCGCTCGCCTCGCCCCTGCTGGCCGCCGATCTCTCGGGCCAGCCACCGGCCATCGTGGTCACGGCGGGCTTCGACCCGCTGGCCGACGAGGGTGAAGCCTACGCCGAACGACTGCGCGCCGCAGGTGTTCCCGTCACCCACCGGGGCTACGACTCCCTGATCCACGGCTTCGCCAACATGAGCCTGATCCCCGAGGCACGTGCGGCCGTCAAAGAAATCGCCGCGCTGCTGGGACACGGGATGAACCGGCAATAGGGGAGCCGGCGACCCCGGGGCTCCAGATTCTCCCAGAAGACTGCCGGTTCCTGCACGCGCTCGGTCAGCGCTTGCGCAGGTTTCCCGCGAGGATCTGCTTGCGAAGCCGGAGGCTCGCCGGTGTCACTTCGAGCAGTTCGTCCGGCTCGATCCACTCGAGGGCACTCTCGATCGTGAGCTTGCGGTGCGGGGTGATGAGCGGGCTGTCGTCTTTGCCCGCGGCGCGCATGTTGTCGAGTTTCTTTGCGCGGCATACGTTCACGTTGAGGTCACCGGGACGCCGCGCCTCTCCCACCACCTGACCTTCGTACACCTCTTCTCCCGGCGGCACGAAGAGCGCCGCGCGTTCCTGGATCTTGAAGATCGCGTGGGGCGTCGTGCGGCCCTGGTCCGTGGCCACGATGCCCCCGACCCCGCGCCGATCCAGGTCGCCCGCATGAGGTTCGTAGCCCCGAAACGCCCGGTAGAGCACCCCCTCTCCGCGCGTATCCGTCAGGAATGCGGTGCGGTATCCAAACAGGCAGCGGCTCGGAACAACGAACTCGAGGCGGATCCGGACCCCCATGTGCTCCAGCGTCTCCATGCGTCCCTTGCGTTCGGCCAGTTTCTCCATGACCGAACCCGCGGACACCTCGGGGACGTCGATCACCACAGTCTCGACCGGCTCGCACCGCACCCCATCGATCTCCCGGAGGATGATCTCGGGCCGGGAGACCGCGAACTCGTAGCCCTCGCGGCGCATCGTCTCGATCAACACCCCGAGCTGCAACTCGCCGCGCCCCGCCACCTCGAAGGCGTCCTGACGCCCGGTATCCGCGATGTGAATCGAGACGTTCCCGAGCACCTCTCGCTCCAGGCGCTCCCCAATCTGGCGGCTGGTCACGAAGCGTCCCTCTCGCCCCGCAAAGGGAGACGTATTGACCAGAAAATTGACCTTGATCGTCGGGGGATCGATCTCGATACGCGGCAGGGCAACGGGGGAATCCGGCTGACAGATGGTGTCGCCGATCTCGATCGAATCGATGCCCGCGAGCATGATGATGTCGCCCGCACTCGCCCGTTCCAGGTCGATCCGGTCGATGCCCGCCGTGCCGAAGAGCTTCGTGATCCGGAACGCTTCCGGGGCACCCTCGCGGGGTACCCGCACCACCGGATCGCCTCGAACGAGTTCCCCGCACTCGACGCGTCCGATGACGAGGCGCCCCACGAACGAGTCGTATCCCAGGGTCACGGCCTGAAACTGGAGCGGCCCATCGAGATCCACGCATGGGGACGGAGCGAACTCGAGGATCGTGTCCAGCACCGGCCGCAGGTCCCCCATGGCCCCGCCGAGTTCGCGCGTCGCCTTCCCGTGCTTCGCCGAGGCATAGACGACCGGGAAATCGAGTTGCGTGTCATTGGCCCCGAGTTCGACCAGCAGATCGAATACTTCATCGAGCACCGCCTCGCCGCGCTGTTCGGGCCGGTCGATTTTATTGACGACCAGAATCGGCAACAGCCCGTGCTCGAGCGCCTTTCGCAGCACGAAGCGCGTCTGGGGCATCACGCCTTCGACCGCGTCCACGAGCAACAGCACCGAATCCACCATGCCCAGGACGCGCTCCACCTCACCGCCGAAATCCGCATGCCCCGGAGTGTCCACGAGCTGAATCCGCACACCCTGGTACTCGACCGAGGTGCATTTGGACAGGATCGTGATGCCCCGTTCTCGTTCCAGGTCCCCCGAATCCAGGACCCGATCTTCGACCACCCGATGCTCCTGGAAGGCACCACAGATCTTGAGCAGGCCATCGACGAGCGTCGTCTTGCCGTGGTCGACGTGAGCCACGATGGCGAGGTTTCGCAGATCTTTGCGGAATTCGTTCTGAGACATGGTTCCGGTGGGGGCGGAATGTACCGCGTCTGCGCCGGGGGGCTTCCCTCCCTCAAACCTCGCGCTCGGCCCGCGACTCATCCGGCACGAAGGTGTCGGAGTCGATACCCGGCCCTGCTAGCCAAGTGCCCTGCAAGAAGGCGCCGTGCTGAACCGAGTTGCTGCGGCCGTGCGTCTTTCTGCTTCGCTCGGTGCCGAAATTCGAGGACTCTCGTTCGCCGACGCGGGTCCTTCCGAGGCAGCGGAGCTGCTCTCGCTTCCGCCCGAATACCGGGTGCTCTCTTTT
>PBYF01000109.1 GCA_002729515.1 Deltaproteobacteria bacterium | reverse complement strand
GAAAGGCCTGCGTTCGAAGCGCTCGATCCATGCCGCTCAGCTTACAACGTGAGAAAGGCCTGCGTTCGAAGCGCTCGATCCATGCCGTGCAGCTTACAACGTGAGCCGGTCGAGTTCGGCGAGTACTTCCGAGGTGGGCGGGTAGTCCTCGGTGCGCCGGGAGCGGTGGAGGTAACGGATGACGCCCCGGCGGTCGAGGATGGCGACACCACCCAGTTGTTTGACATCGCTGTGTTCCAGTCGCGCGCCCTCGAGGTTCGCATTTCGGATGCGGTGCCAGGCGAGCGCGGGATCCTCGAGAAAGGGCTTCGCGAGCATGCTCCACCAATCGGAGCGCCCGAGTCCAAAGCCTCGGTAGGCCTTCCGGCCCGGATCGCCGAGACAGGGGAACCCGGCCCCGGCCGCGCGCGCGTAACGGGCCGCCTCGTCGCCCGTCGCCTGCCCGACGGCGGCAACGCGCACTCCGCGGCGCTGGAACTCCGCGTGATGTTCCTGCACCTCGACCAGGCGCTCGCGGCAGATCGGTCAGCCGAAGTGACGCAGGAAGACGAGGACGAGTGGCGCCTCGAACCAAAGGTCGGACAGGCGGACTTCGCGATCCGCTTCGCTGAGGAAGACGCAGTCCGGTGCCCGCTCGCCCAAGGCCAGATCCACGGGGGCGGACACTAGCATCAACCCGCAAAACCGAGGAAGAGCGTACCCGCAAAGGCAACGAGCCAGCCGCAGAGCAGCGCGCGCACGACGTGTGCCGAACGCGCCGCGAGCCAGGCGTCGACACCCGAGTAACCGGCGGCAAAGGCCAGCGCGAGGGGCGCTGTCAGCAACAGGAGGTAGGCCGCCTTCGCCTGGGCAAAGAACGCGAGTTCGTAGGTCAAGGTGACGAACGCGAGCGTCGCGGCCCAGGCGGCGGTGGCCAGGAAGCCCAGGGCGAGCCGGCGGCGTGCAGAACCATCACCGAGCGTCTGGCGCACCAACACGCCGATTCCCAACAGCAGCAGAGCCGTGGCGGGAACGGCCAGCCAGTAGCCGGCAGTCATGAAATCGTAGTTCCAGAATGGGTGTCGATGCCACGGGTCCGTGACGCCTGCCGCGAAACCATCCCCCCAGAAGCTCGAGAAGAGCGCGTCCCAGAAGGAATGAAATCCCGACAGGTAGGGGTGCACCAACGATTCGCCGAAGCCCAGGTAGTAGGCCGGGGTGTGGAAGCCCGGCTGCTGCCACCAGCGCTGATCCGCACCCGGCAGGTTCCAGTTGCCCAGGACCGGCGTGCCGGTCATGAGCCACGTGCGCGCGTAGAACCAGCCGGCGAGCACCAGGAAGATGCCGGCGAAGCCGGCGAGCAGCGCGAAGGCACGGCGCGGTGGACCGTCCTCGATCCGCAGGAGCTTCCAGGCGAGAAAGCCGAACGCGACGGGAAGGGTCACCAGCACCGTGAACTTCGTCAGGGCGGCCGCGGCCAGGAGTCCTGCCGCGAGCGCCACTCCACCCCACCCGGCACGCCGGGCGAGAAGCAGCGCCACCAAGGCGGCCAGACCGGCGCCGGCGAGGCCGGCGTGGAGCGCCTCGTTCGAGAAATAGGCCGCGCTGTAGAGGTTTACCGGCAGCACCGCGGCGAAGAGCGCCGCCAGTCCGGCCCGTTCGGGAGCCTCGGGGAACAGGCGCCGCGCGAGCCACCACGCAATCCACACGCTCCCGAGGCCCGCCAGCAAAGGCAGCGCCTTCAGTCCGACATCGCCGAGCCCGAGACGCTGCACGCCTGCGGCCAGTGCGTAGAAGAGCGGTGGATGGTAGGTCGACCATCCGTCGGTCGGCGCGGGCAACAGCCCGGTCGCCAGGAGCTGGTCGACATAGGCCACGTGGTGCCGCGCATCGAAGCCGACCCGCGGCGAGATACGGAGCACGCGCGCGGCCAGAGGACCCAACCACGCCAGCGTCGCCAGCAGCGGCACCGCCAGCGCCACACCCCGGCCAGCCCGTCCGCCGAAGCGCCGGCGCACGAGCCAGAACGCGAGCGCCCCCGCGACGAAGAGCGCGAGGAGCGTGTCCGACTTGCGCACGACGGCTTCCCGTGGTGTCTCGACCCCAAACGAACGCGGGTTGGGCCGCGTATCGTCGGCCGGGACCGCCGCGGCGGCGGCGCCTCCGGCAACCCTCGCCAACCAGTCCGACGGCCGGACCCCAGTCCCCATGGGTGGCGTCACCCCGACGCTCGTGAGCGCCAGGAGCCCGGGGCCGTGGGCATTGCGCACATCGACCGACAGGTTCAGGGGAACTCCCGGCCCCTGCCCAGCCAGGGGCACGGAGCCCGCCGCGTGGCCCCGCCCCGCCGGCGGCGCGAAGACCGCCACCTCGACGCCGTCGATCCACACGCGGGCCTCGCCCAGGGCGCGAACACGCAGCATCGATCCCGGTGCAAATGCCTCTGGCACAAAGCGCGTCTCGAAACGCGTCGCGGGCACCTCGACCTCGCCCCACTGCCGGAGCTCGGCCGACACCGGGAGCGGCGCCATGATCCACGGCGTGCGCGAGGGAACGACCCAGGGCACCGCGTCGGCAAAGCCGCAACGCAGCATCACGGCCGCGAGCGGCACGAGCAGGATCGCGGCCGCTGCCGTCCACTCCAGGGGCCGCGCGCCCCCCGCCCCGTTCGATCCGCTCCGCGGCACCGAAGCCGAGAGTAGCTGAGCCGGCCGTCGTTCAGGCAGATCGGGCGGGCTATCCTCAGCGCTCCGCTCCGACGCCCGGCGCCTCTGGAGATCCCGATGCGCAATACACTCGCCGCCCCGCTCGCCCTCACCCTGCTCACCGCATTCGGCGCAGCGGTGGCCGACGAGAAACTCGTCGACGGCATCGCAGCCCAGGTGGGAACCGAAATCGTCCTGATCTCCGAGGTCATGGAGCTCGTTGCCGACCAGGAGCAGGCCATGCGCTCCCGGGGTGCCACGCAGATGGACATCGCTCGGGTGCGTTCGGATGGGCTCGAGGCCGCAATTGAGCAGCGCCTCATCGCTCGGGTGGCTCGAGACGCAGAACTCGAGGCCACAGACGCCGAGGTGGATGCCACGATCGAGGCGATCGCTCGCGAGAACAAAATCAGCATGACGCAGCTGGAACGCAGCGTCAGCACCCAGAACATGGACTGGCAGGAGTACCGCAAAGAGATTCGAAGCGAACTCGAGCGCCGCAAGGTCGTGAACGCCGTCGTGGGATCACAGATAACGGTGGATACAGAAGAGATCGAGGCGCTCTACCAGGATCGCCACTCGGACCAGCCGGACGCAGGCACCGAGGTGCACCTGCGCCAGATCCTGGTGCCGGCCAGCGAGGGGGAGGGGGGCGTGTCCCTCTCCGAGGCGTGCCGGCTGACCCAGCGGGCTCGGGAACAGGTCGAATCCGGCACACCGTTCGGGGAGGTCTCATCCCGTTACTCCGTCGTGGCCGTACAGGACGGAGGAGACCTGGGATGGCTCCACCTCGACTCCGTCGCGAGCTGGATGCTCGAGCTGATCGAGCCGCTCCAGCCGGGGCAGTTGAGCCAGATCGAGGAGCTTCCGATCGCCTGCACCTTCGTGCAGCTCGTCGATCGCAAGGAGTGGAGTCCCGTCAGCCTGGAAGAGGCGCGCTCGCAGCTCCAACAGGAGATCTTCCAGCGCAAGCTCATGGAGGAATACCGCACCTGGATGGAACAGATCCGTGACCAGACCTTCATCGAGCGCCGCGGTTATTTCGCCGATGCGGCGCGCTTCAATAAGAACAAGGCGGCGAGCGACTTCGAGGCGGGACTCACCGGTCACAGCGTGTTCGGCAACTCCGCGGGGGGCGAAGCTCCGCAGTGAGCACCGGCGTACCGTCGCCGGAAGTGATCGTCGTGCGCGGGGCCCGGGAGCACAATCTCCGGGATATCGAGGTCCGTATTCCTCGCGACCGCCTGGTGGTAGTCACCGGTCTCTCGGGCTCGGGAAAGTCCTCGCTCGCATTCGACACCCTCTACGCCGAAGGCCAGCGCCGCTATGTCGAGTCCCTCTCGGCCTACGCGCGTCAGTTTCTCGACCAGATGAGCAAGCCCGATGTCGACTCCATCGACGGGCTCTCGCCGGCGATCGCGATCGCGCAGAAGACGCTGGGGCGCAATCCCCGCTCGACAGTTGGCACCATCACCGAGATCGCGGACTACCTGCGCCTGCTCTTTGCCCGAGCGGGTGACCCGCACTGCCCGCGCTGCGGCCGGCCCATCGCGAGCCAGACGGTTCAGCAGATGGCGGACCGGGTCTTTGCGCTCGGCGAGGGAACACGATTTCAGCTGCTCGCACCCCTCGTGCGCGACCGCAAGGGCAGCTACGGCAAGGAGCTCGAAGAGCTGCGGCGCCGCGGCTACGTGCGGGCGCGGGTGGACGGGGAACTGCGCGACCTGGCCGATGAGATCTCGCTGCGGCGCTCGGAGCGCCACACGATCGAGGTGGTGGTAGACCGCCTCGTCACCAAAGAATCCGCGCGCGGGCGCATCACCGAGTCGATCGAGGCGGCACTTCGCCTGGCCGGAGGACTCGTGATCCTCGACGTCGGTCCGGGGCGCGAAGAAGTGCTGCTCTCCGAGCAGACTGCGTGTGCCGAATGCGGGATCTCGCTGCCTGAGCTCGCCCCGCGGCTCTTCTCGTTCAACAGCCCCCACGGCGCGTGCCCCGACTGCGACGGCCTCGGCACGCACGACGAGTTCGACCCGGCGCTCGTCGTGCCCGACGGCTCGCTCTCGCTGCGCGGTGGCGCGGTCGCTCCCTGGAGCGGGCGCGGGGCACCGCGCTACTACGCAAAGCTGCTCGACGCGCTCGCCGCGCGCTACGCCCTGAACCTGGACGTCGCCTGGGAAAAGCTCCCGGTGCGGGCGCGGCGCGGCATTCTCGAGGGGGGCGTCACGCTGGAACTCGAAATAACACGGGGCGGCAAGCGCGAGCGCTACCGCCGCGAGTGGGACGGCGTGCTCGGCGAGCTGGCGCGCCGCTACGCGAGCGGGCGCGAGGCAGAGCGCGAGCGCCTCGGCCGCTACCGCAGCCCGCTGCCTTGTCCCGGGTGCGACGGTTCACGGCTCCGGCCCGAGGCGCGCAGCGTGCAGCTGTGTGGAGAGTCGATCGGCGATGTAAATGCCCTCACCGTGGCGCAGGCAGGCGCATGGCTGGACGGACTCGCCCTGCGTGACGGCCAGCGCGTAATCGCCGACAGGATTCTCCACGAAATCCGCGAGCGGCTGCGCTTCCTGGAAAACGTGGGCCTCGGCTACCTGACGCTCGACCGGGCCAGCCCCACGCTCTCTGGCGGGGAGGCTCAGCGCATCCGGCTGGCGACACAGGTGGGCTCATCGCTGGTGGGCGTGCTCTACATCCTGGACGAGCCCTCGATCGGCCTGCACCCACGAGACAACCGGCGCCTGCTCGACAGCCTCGAGCACCTGCGCGACGCGGGCAATAGCGTGATCGTGGTCGAGCACGACGAAGAGACCATTCGCAGCGCGGACATCGTGATCGACATGGGCCCGGGCGCCGGAATCCACGGAGGCGAAGTCGTGGCCCAGGGCCCGCCCGATGCGATCCAGCGCAACCCCGAGTCCCTGACGGGGGACTACCTATCGGGGCGCCGCGCCATCGCGGTTCCGAAGCGACGCCGGCCACCGGGTCGGCGCGCCGTCGTCGTCACCGGCTGCCGCGAGAACAACCTGAAAAACGTGACGCTGCGCGTGCCGCTCGGGGTTCTCACGGTGGTGACGGGAGTCAGCGGCTCCGGCAAGTCGACGCTGGTGAACGACACGCTGCACTGCGTGCTGGCGATGCGCCTGCACGGCGCGCTCACGCCACCCGGCCGCTTCGCGCGCATCGCGGGGGTCGAGGAACTGGACAAGGTCGTGGCCATCGACCAGACACCGATCGGGCGCACGCCGCGCAGCAACCCCGCGACCTACGCCGGCGTCTTCAGCGCCATTCGCAAGCTCTTCAGCCAGGTGCCCGAGGCGCGGGTGCGCGGCTACGGGCCCGGGCGGTTCTCGTTCAACGTGAAAGGCGGGCGCTGCGAGAGCTGCCAGGGTGACGGCGTCTTCCGGGTGGAGATGCACTTCCTGCCCGACCTGTTCGCAACCTGTGAGGTCTGCCGCGGCCGCCGCTACAACCGGGAGACGCTCGAGATCGCCTACAAGGGTCTCAGCATCGCCGACGTCCTGGCGATGACCGTCGAGGAGGCGCTCGGCCTATTCGAAAGCGTTCCACCGATCCGACGCGTGCTCGAAACGCTCCACGACGTGGGGCTCGATTACCTGCACCTGGGCCAACCGGCGACGACGCTTTCGGGCGGCGAAGCGCAGCGGATCAAGCTCGCAAAAGAACTCTCGCGGCGCGCCACCGGGAGGAGCCTCTACCTGCTCGATGAGCCGACGACCGGCCTGCACTTCGCCGACGTCGACAAGCTCCTGGAGGTGTTGAACCGGATCGTCGACCAAGGGAATACCGTGGTCGTCATCGAGCATCACCCCGACGTGGTGAAGACAGCGGACCACGTGATCGACCTGGGGCCCGAGGGTGGCGAGAAGGGCGGTGAAATCGTCGTCGAGGGCACGCCCGAGGAGGTGGCCCAGCACCCCGTCTCCCACACCGGCCGTGCTCTGGCCCCGCGCCTATTCGAGTAGCTCGCGCACCGGGTACCGCTTGGCTTCGACGGGAATTCGCCACCGGGGTGGCGTAGTTCGTGGCCGCACACTCGATCTCACCAGCGCGGCGCTAACATCATCCCGTGGTCGAGCCGCTCGCACGCCTGGCACACATCCTCGTCGGTGCGCTCTCTTTCGTGCTCTTCGGGATCCTCGGCGTCCTGCTGACCCTGCTGGTGTTTCCACTCCTCTACCTGATCCCTTCCACCCGCTCCGTGCGCGAGGTGCGCGCACAGCGCATCCTTCACTGGTCGTTTCGCACCTACCGGGCCGTCATGACCGTCACGCGCTGCATCTCTGTCGAAGTCCTGGGGGAGGAGCGGCTCCGAGCACCCGGTCCGCATCTGGTGATTGCGAACCATCCCACACTGCTCGACATCGTGATCCTCGGCTCCCTGATGCCCCAGCTCGACTGCATCGCCAAGCGCGCTGCCTGGTCGAATCCTTTCCTGTTCAGTGTGGTCCGGGCGACCGGCTGCCTGCCGAACGATTCGGGTCCCTCACTCGTGGAGGCGTGCACGGCGCGGCTCCAGCAGGGACGCTCGCTGCTGATCTTTCCCGAGGGCACCCGTTCACCAGCGGACGGTCTCCAGCCGTTCCAGCGCGGAATGGCCCACGTGGCGCTGCGCGCCGATGCACCGATCCTCCCGATCTGCATCCGCTGCACACCGCCGACCCTCGGGAAGGGGCGGCGCTGGTGGCAGATGCCCACCCAGACGCTCCGCTACACGCTCGAGGTGGGCGATCCGGTCGAAGCAACCCTGCTGGCGCCGCCCGGTGGCTCACGCGGCGTCGCCGTCCGCCGCGTGAGCGCAGCACTTCGTGACTTCTACTTGAAAAAACTGCACTATACCGAGCGCTGAGGGAATCTGGGATGCAGTCCAAGGAAGAGATTTTCGGCTGGGTCGCCGAGGTATTGATGCATGAATTCGAATTCAGTGCGGACGAGTTGGACCCGGCAACACACTTGATCGACGATCTCGACCTCGACAGCATCGATGCCGTCGACATGGCTGTGCGCCTGGAGGAGAAGACTGGCTACCGCTTCGCGGAAGAGGAGCTGCGGTCGGTCACGACCATCCAGGATGTCGTCGATTTGATCGATGGCCACCAGTAGCGGTCCGGCGGGCGACGGCGACTCCTCGAACCGGTGGACGCGGGACGCTCCTGGGCACACGCGTCACCGTGTGGTGCTGCCGCGACCCAGGGCTCCGCGCATATCTCGCTTGGGTCCACGTCATCACCAGCTACTTCTTTCTCACCGACCGGAAGGCCTCCCGGGACTACCTTGCGCGGGTATGGGGTGATCCCTGCGGGCGCAGAATCCAGGTGCCCTTCCTGGGCGACCCGGTCGAGTTCCCGCAGGCTCCGTTTCTCCTCGCCCACCCCGCGGCCAACCGGTGCCCCTGATGCTGGCGCTACGTGTCGGAACGAACCGCTATTCGGTGCACACCGAGAAACTCACCGAAGAGGCACAGCTTCCCCGGAGCCAGCGCGAGAAGGACGCTGCAAAGCTGTTGACAACATACGCCCATTGACTCGAACATTATTGCCTGGAGGCTTTCTACCAGTGGTTCGACTGCTTCGATTACGGGGACGACGCCCCCTCGTCCTGAATCGCCGATGACCCGACGCGTCGTCGTCACCGGCATGGCCGGCCTGACGTCCGTAGGCCTCGACTGGGCCCAGGTCCGCGCTTCCCTGCGCGCCGGACGCTCCGGCGTGCGCCGCATACCGGAGTGGTCGGAGATCGACGGCCTCGCCTGCCGGGTCGGCGCGCCGGCTACCCAATTCGAGACACCGGAGCACTACCCCCGCAAGAGCCTCCGGTCCATGGGACGCGTCGCCCTGCTCGCTACGCGCTCGGTAGAGCTTGCCCTCGAAAACGCCCGTCTTCGCGACCACCCGGCCCTCTCCTCCGGGAGGACCGGGATCAGCTACGGATCGAACTCGGGCAGCCCGCCGGCGATGGCCGCCTTTACCGGGCAACTGCATGGAAACAGAACATTGCGTGGCATCGCCGCCAGCGAGTACCTCAAGTTCATGAGCCACAGCTGCGCCGCCAACGTCGCGTCTTTTTTCGGCATACGGGGCCGCGTCATGCCCACCGCCAGCGCCTGCACCTCCGGAAGCCAGGGAATCGGCCAGGCCTACGACGCCATCCGTTTCGGCCAGCAGGACGTGATGCTCGCGGGAGGGGCCGATGAATTCGACGCTATGGATGTCGCCGTCTTCGACGTTCTCTACGCCGCGTCGACCCGCAACGAATCGCCCCAGCACACGCCGCGACCCTTCGACGCCGACCGCGATGGACTCGTCGTAGGAGAAGGTGCCGGCTGCCTGGTGCTGGAAGATCTCGAGCATGCCCGTGCGCGGGGTGTGCCGATCCACGCCGAGGTGATCGGCTACGCGACCAACTGCGACGGCCGTCACATGACAAACCCGGATCCCGCGGGCATGGAGGAGGTGATGCGCCTGGGACTCGCCGGCGCGGAGATCGAACCCTGCGACGTCGACTACGTCGACGCCCACGCCACCGGTACGCCGGCCGGCGACACGGCGGAGAGCAGGGCGACCCATGCCGTTTTCGGAGACCGCATTCCCGTGAGCTCCCTAAAGGGTCACCTGGGTCATACGCTGGGCGCGTGCGGTGCACTCGAGGCCTGGATTACGATCGAGATGACCCGCGAGGGCTGGGTCGCACCCACGCTGAACCTCGAGCAGGTAGACTCGGCCTGCGCGCCGCTCGACTACGTCCAGGAGAAGCCGCGATCGGTGGATGTGCGAATTGCGATGAGCAACAACTTCGCCTTCGGCGGCATCAACACTTCGCTCCTGTTCCAGCGCTGGGACGGCTGAGCCGCGTTTCCACGTACAACAGCGAGCGCCTTCCGTTCTCGGTCTGCTCCGGCGGGAACAACTTCGCGAAGATCCGGTCCGCAAGCCCGTCACCGTAGTAGCGAAACCAAAGCTTACGAAAGACGAATTCGCCCCCCAGCAGGGCTCCCATCAGAAGATAGAAGATGAGCCCCGCGTAGAGCGTCCACCACTCGAGGGGCGCCCACAGGGCAAGGGCGCCCACGCAGAGGGCGTTGGCCGCGAGGAAAAAGCACCAGACCTGCGTGACCTTCCGACAATACGGGACGCAGAAGTCCGGCAAGTCGACCTCAACCATGCGTGCAAAGCGTTCGATCATCGGCATCCCGCTTCGCAAGGTCTCTGCAAAGGTCCAAAAGAGATAGAGGCTCACGAACATGGGAACGAAGAGGAGCAGCGTGCCGCTGCCGGTAACCACTGCGAGCAGCACGAGAAGGACGAGCGGGAGATGCCGCCGCGCCAAGCCCCCGAGCTCACCCGCCGAGCCGCGCCCGCGCACGAAAAACGCGACAGCGTAGAGACCGATCAGCAGGGTGCCGAGCGCCCGTGTGCCGAGATGTGTGTAGGCCAACCAGACGATGAGCGGAAAGGCGAGGAAGAAGAGCGTCTGAACCACCGTCACGGCAAGTCGCCGACCGTCGGAACCAGTCTCCACTCCGTCCATACAGGGACGACGGTACCCACTAGCTACAGCATCGACAAACACGGCGACACGTGTTCTAATCCGCGTGGTGTCAGGAGATCGAATCCGCACGGTCGCCGTGGTAGGCGACGGACCGGCGGGAACAATGGTCGCGACGTTGCTGGCACGAGCGGGCCTACGCGTCGCACTCTTCTCTCGCGGACGGCCGAACGCGCTCGTCGTCGGGGAATCACTGGTTCCGGCGGTGATTCCCTTCCTTCGCGAGCTCGGTATCGAAGACGAAGTCCGCAAATACTCGACTCTCAAACCCGGTGCCACATTCGTCATGGGGCCGGGACACTCATTCGAGATCGACTTCGCGACCGCGTGCACACGGGTGCCGGGATACGCATACAACGTCCCGCGAGAACGATTCGACGCGACGCTTCTCACCGAGTGCCAGCAAAGCGGCGCACAGGTGGTCAAGGCCGCAGCGCATATGACGAAGGACAGCGGCGACCGCATCCGGCTACTGGAGGAGACGCTCGCTGCAGCCGGTTTCGATGCGCAACCGGACCTGATCGTCGATGCCAGCGGCCGTGCGCGGATCGTGGCACGTCTGCTCGGGCTGCCCACCGACCTGGGAACGCGGCGCGACACGGCGCTCTTCTCACACTGCGAAGGCGTCCCGCTCG
Organism: Deltaproteobacteria bacterium; assembly: GCA_002729515.1. Lineage (GTDB taxonomy): Bacteria > Myxococcota_A > UBA9160 > UBA9160 > SMWR01. Next base: position 34,895 of record PBYF01000109.1, on the reverse strand, counting down.
ACCGCGAGGGACACGTGCACTCGGACCGCCTCGAACAGGGCTGGTGCTGGCGGATCCCACTCCCGGGCCGCGTTTCCGTGGGTATCGTCGCCCATCCAGACGTACTCTCCACAAGGGGCGAAACGCCCGAAGCGCAGTTCGACGCGGTCCTGAGTGGCGATTCGTATCTGCGAAACCTTGCGCCCGGGGCACGCCGGATCGCACCCGTGATGCGTTACACCAACTACCAGCTAACGACGCTGCGGGGCGTCGGGCCGAACTGGGCGCTGGTCGGAGATGCTTTTGGCTTCATCGACCCGGTGTTCTCGAGCGGTCTCTACCTGGCGATGCACTCCGCGCACAGTCTGGCCCGGGCGGTCCTCTCCGGCAGCCCGCGCGCTCTGCGCCGCTACGCGGGCCGTCACGAGCGACACCTCGCGGCCTGGCGAGCCGCCATCAGTTATTTCTACGACGGAACGTTTTTCGCCCTGCTCCAGATGCGCGACCGGGCGGAGAAATCCCGTTTCGGACATCTGGTGAATTCCCACCTCTCCCGACACCTGCCCCGTGTCTTCACCGGAGAGGCGAGCCAGCACCGCTACGATCCGTGGCTCCTCGCGGCATTGGCTCGCGCCGCCAGGCGCGAGCCCGGCGTGGACTCGTTCGGAATCCGCGACGCTTAGCCGTCGGAGCCCTCGACCTTTTGCCAGACCCAGGTGCGCACGCCGGTGCCCAGGGCGAGACGTGCCGCTCCCGAGAGGTGCCAGCGAAGAAACTCGGCCGCATCGGGCCACGGTGGACTCACGGCATCGCCGGCCCCGGATGCCAGCTCGAAACCAATTCGGGGACCGGGTCCGTTCGAGAGCAGGAGCGCCAGCGCGTAGGCACAGCGCGCCTCCTCGACCAACGGCGCGAACGTGTCCGAGAGTGGCGCGTCACCCACCACCAGGAGGACAGGGCGGTTCGGATCGCGCTCGAGAAAGGTGAGTGCCTCGAGAAAACCGCAAGCGAAGGTCTCTTCCCGGGCCGAGATGGAACTCGAACCAAAGCGGTTGGCCGCCGCAATCGAGAACAATCCCGCCTGAGCGTTGTGAACCGTGTGGCTGAAGCGTGTGGGCGAGAGTGGCTCGCGCCGGGCAAGTCGTTCGAAGAGGCCGACTGATTCGTTGATGTTTCCATGTCGGGAGGCGAAGACCATTCCGATGTGCGACCTCTGCTCCTCATCGCAGCACTCGAACGCCGCAGTGAGCATCATGCGGGCGATGGGGCTGCAGCGGCGTCGGAGCAGCGGCGGAAGAAATCGCGCGTCGGGAACCCCTCCCTCTTCCAGCGGAACCGGCCTCGCGCACCAGTCCTGCCACGCCCGCGCGCCCTCGCGACCCGGGGACCAGGCCGCCCAGCGTTCCAGCGTGACGCCGATCACGACGCCCCAGGTGCGAGCACGAGCGTGCAGTTGTTCCCGCCGAACCCGAAGGAATTCGTCATCACCGGAGCAACCCGGGCTCGCATTCCCTTGCTTGCAAGGGGCACCTCTGCGAGCGCCGCATCCACTTGTCCGTCGTAGCAATGCGGTGGCAGGAGCAGCTCTCCACCCCGGGTGTTCCCGAGCATGAGCCAGCAAAAGCCCGCCTCCATGCCCCCCGCCGCACCGAGCGTGTGTCCGACCAGCGGCTTGGTCGAACTCGACGGCGGCGGAGACCCGAACGCCCGCACCACCGCCGGACACTCCATGGCATCGTTGAGCGGAGTCCCGGTTCCATGGAGATTCAGGTAGGCGATCTCTTCCGGCTCGAGGTCCGCATCGAGCAGAGCTTGGCGCATCGCCCACTCGGCACCCGCGCCTTTCGGATCCGGTGCCGACATGTGGTGTGCCTCGCTCGACTCGCCGATGCCCCGAAGCTGCACGCCCCCATTGGCCCGGGTCGCCAGGAACGCAACGGAACCCTCGCCGAGCGTGAGACCGTCCCGGTTCACACTACACGGGTTGGTGATGCGGTCCGAGATCACCTGAAGTCTGCTGAAACCATTGGTGGTGAGCCCGCACAGCGAATCGGCCGCACCGCAGACCACCGCATCGCACACGCCCAGCGCCAGCAGGGAACGGGCGGAGACCAGCGCCCGCGCTCCCGACGAGCACGCCGTCGAGATGGTATAGACGGGTCCCGAGATCCCGAAAAGTTCGGCCACGAAGCTGGCCGCCCCGCCGAACTCGAGCTGAGCGTAGTCGAAGGCCGGCGCCAACCGTCCGGTCTCCAGCTGTTCGCGGATCGCAGCCTCCGCATCGCTGACCCCACAAGTGCTCGTTCCGATTACCACCCCGAGCCGCCCGGAGCCAAAAGCGCGCCGCGCTTCTGAGATCTCCGTTTCGATCTGTTCCAGCGCCGCCAGCAGCAGCGAATTGTTGCGACAGGCGTAGGCCGACAACCCCTTGGGAACCGGCGGCAATGACCCCGACACCTCGGCCACGAGCAGGCTGCGTCCGGGCACCAGGTCCTCTCGCACACAGAAGTGTGACTGGTCACCTGCCAGGAGCCGCGGCCAGATCTCGTCGGCGCCCCGGCCGAGCGCATTCACCATACCCATGGCGCTGAGCGCGCAGCCCGCGCTGGCGTCCGTCATTGGACTCAGCTTACACGAAGCCAGAGAGCCGCTACGAGCCGACGGAAACCATGCAGCTGCCTTCGGGCCGGGGGCCGGAATCGTCCGGTGGGCCTCGTGGGCAGCCCGACGCAGGACCCCCGCAGCAGAAACTCGCTTTCCACGATCTCAGGTCACTCCGTCCCGGGGAGCGGACACGGCTCGGCCGAGCGCGGCACCCAGCCCCATCCCTCGGATAGAGACTCCAGCCGAGCCTGCGGTCTACTCCCCGACCGGTCCCGCGAGCAAGCGCCACAGATCCTTCTCGCTTGCAAGACCTAGCGCCCGCCACGCGGCCTGGACTCCCGACGACACGACCCCGTAGACGCCACCACCGGGCTGCGCCCAGTGGCCCACGAGGTGGAGGCCTTCGACAGGCATGTCGAAGCCGGATCGTCCGAGACCCACCTGGGCCGGTGAAGTCTCCCAGCCGTAGATGGCGCCGCCGCTGTTGCGCGTGTAACGCTCCATCGTGCGCGGTGAACCGCCCTCGGTAAAAACCGCACCGTCGCGAAGGCCCGGCAGGCTGCGTTCCGCCAAATCCAGCATTCTTTCCACCATGGGCTGCTTCTCATCACGCCACGGCCTGGCCAGCCGGCGGGGCATGAGAGTGGTCAACGTCACGATGTCCTCGCCAGCCGGCGCTGCGGCCGGATCGATATGCGACGGGACCGTCACCGAGAGCCACGAGGGATCGGCAGCAAGCGTGCTCGCGTAGGCTGCATCGTGATCCCAGTCGGAGTAGAGGAAGGTTTCGTGGCTGCGCGGAAGTGTGTCCGCACCGAAGCGCCCCGCCATGTAGACGACGAAGGCAGAGTGCGAGGGCTCGAGGGCGCGCAAGCTCTCGCAGTAGGCAGACGGAAGCACTTCGGTTCCCACGAGTTCTTGGGCTGTCTGGACAGCGTCGATGTTGGAAAAAACGAGCGGTGCTGAAATCTGCTGCCCGTTCTCGAGCATCACGCCCCGCGCGCACCCGGCTTCGACCACGATGCGGCGCACCGAACTTCTCAACAGCACTTCGCCCCCACAGTCGACGACCGAACCGGCCAGTGCGTCGGCAAAACGCTGAAAGCTTCCGCGACAGTAGAACGCCCCGTCCACGACGTAGCTCATGAGCATCGTGGCGAAGTAGAGAAATGAAACTCGTGAGGGCGGCAGGCCCAGGTACGGCCACAGCGCACCCAGCAACGCCTTGGCCCGCGGTGAGTCGAGGTGCGCGTCGAGTGCGTGACCCAGCGTTGCACGCCTGTAGTGCAACAACGTCGGGAAACGTCCGGAGTCTGCACCCACCGAAAAGGATGCCGCGAGTTCCGACGCCCGATACACCTCCTGGCGAATGTTGAGGCACTCCTGGGCAAACTGCTTCAGACCCTTGCGTTCGTCCGGAACGAGTTCGGCATGGACCCTGACGAATTCATCGAGACCAGTAGACACATCGAGCGTGGCGTCGGGAAAGCCCACCGAATAAAAGGGGTCGACGCGCGCAAAGTCGCACTCCCGGTCGGCGCCGACGCTCGAGAGCACCCGGTGGAGCAGCCCGCCCCCCTCGAAGGACACCGGGGCACAGCCGCCTACCAGGTGCACGGCGGCATCGAATAGATAGCGCCCGCGGCGGAACGAGTGCGCGTATCCACCCACCCGGTCGTGCCGCTCCACCACCAGCACATCTCGCCCGGTCCGGGCCAGGAGTGCTGCGGCGGTCAGGCCGCCGATACCCGCGCCGACCACGATGACATCGTACGCGTCGCGGGAAGACTCGGCGTGAAAGCGCATGCTCAGTTGACCCGAGTAGGCGTGGGAGCAGAGCCGAACATCGCGTGGAAATCGGACGCGAAGGGGCGTGCCAGTGCCACAGCGAAAGAGCGTCTGTGTACTTCCAGATCCCCCACGAATGCGACGATAAACCAGCCCCACCCCCCATTCAAACAAGAGATCGAGGCGCCGGGCCTGCTACCCTGCGGGGCGTGATGCCTCCCTGCCGAGAAGAGATAACGCGGGTCGTATTCGAGATCCTTCGCGACGAGATCCTGACCCCGGGTAACGAGTTCACGCCGCACTCGAACCTGGTCGCCGCCGGGCTCGACTCCCTCGCCGTGACCCAGCTATTGCTCTCCGTCGAAGAACGCACGGGAATCTGGATCGACGACAGCTTGCTGACTCCCGAGAACCTCGAGTCGGCCGAGACCCTGGGCGCCCTGGTCTTCCAGCAGAGCTCGGGCAACTGACGCGGGGCCATTCGCGTGCGCACCACCGTTTCCGCGATACCGCTCACCGGGGCCGACTGCTTTCTGCGCGCCTTCGACGGTGAGATCCGCCGCCACAATCGCGCGAGCCACGTATCGCAGCTCGTGCTCCGCCTCGGTCCCGGTTTCGACACGGCCCGCTTCACAAAGCTGGTGGAGGAAGTGGCCGGCGCCGAGCCGCTGCTGCGTGCGCCGATTCTGCGGCCGCTCGGAGTTGGCGCCCCCGTCTACCGGACCAGGGCGGCCGGTCGTTGTGCCCCGCCCCCTGTGATCGTTCACGACGCGGCGGGGCCGCGCAGCGAGGCGCTTCCAGAGGTCTTTTCTCGGCGTCTGAACGAACGTGTCTCGTGCCGGCGGGGCGAACTGCTGCGCTTCGACGTCGTGCGGCACGACAGTGGGGCGGGCGGTAGCGACCTGGCCATGAGCTGGCTCCACATGCTCTTCGACGGCTCGGGCAGCGAGCGTTTCGTCGCGCGCCTGGACGAGTGCTTCCGCGGTGCGCGGCAACCGACCGACTTACCCGAACCCGGTGAGTTCGAACCACCGACGCGCAAAGGCCCCTCCCTCGCCGAGGTAGGCGCCCGCGCGCGCACCTGGCAGCGGTGGGTCCAGCGCTTTGGCGAGCGTCCGACGCACTCGCTCGCCGGTCCCCTGAGCCGCGCGCAGCAGGCGTTGGGTTACGACGTGCTCAGCCTTTCCGAGCGGGACAGCGAACGCGCGATGGCGCGAGCGAAGGAGCAGGCGGGCTTCCTGACACCGATGCTGTTTTTTCTCGCCGCCGCCGTACGCGCCCATCACGCCGTCTACCGCTCGCGCGGGCTCGACCCGGGCAGCTACCTCGTTCCGCTTCCGGTAGACGTGCGTCCGAAGGGTGTGGCCGGAGCGGTCTTCCGCACGCACGTGTCCCTGCTCTGGTTCCAGGTTGCACCCGAATGCGCCGACGACCTCGGCACATTGCTCGAAGAGCTCAAGCGCCAACGACTCGCCTCCATCAAGGCGGGACACGTCGAGAACGGCCTGCACGCCATGCGCTTCGCACGCTACGCGCCGATGCGCCTCTACACGGGCCTGGCCCGCCGCCACCTCGGTGGAGAGCTGTGCTCTTTTTTCTTCGCGTGGACAGGAGAGTTCTGCGCGGGCCTGAACCGCTTCCTCGGAGCAGAAGTCGTCGATGGCTTTCACGTCCCACCAGCACCCGCTTCTCCGGGCAGCTGTCTCGCCATGAGCATGCGAGGCGGGCGCCTCAACGCGACCCACGTCCGACAGGAAGGCGTGTTCACCGAACCAGAGCTCGACCTCTTTGGGGCGAGCCTGCGCGCCGACCTGGCCGGCTGAGAGCTGGTGGGGGCCGAGCGCTTCTCTGTCGCTGTCGTGGGCGGCGGCTCAGCGGGCGTGGCGGCTGCGATCACTTCCGCGGCGCTCGGGGCACGCACGCTGCTCGTCGAGCGCACGAACGTTCTCGGTGGGAACGCTGCGAATGCATTCGTCCACACCATCTGCGGACTCTACCTCGCCGACGAAGACGAACCGCGGATTGCCCACCCTGGGTTCCCATCCCGCTTCGCCAGCGCGCTGCAGGCCGCAGGCGGCGCGGGGAAACCGGAGCGAGCCGCCAGGGTCTGGGTGCTCCCCACGGATCCGGCCCGCTTCGCCTCGGTCGCCGACCGCTGCTGCGCCGAGACGAAAAATCTCGTTGTGCTCCGCTCGTGCGACGTTCGCGGCGTGAGCCTGGGCCGCGACGCGGCCCCCCACGAACTCACGCTGGCCTTACCAGGCGGGGGCGAGACGGAAGTTCGTGCAGAGCTGCTGGTCGACACGAGTGGTGACGCATGCGCGGCTACACTCGGCGGCGCCGACACAGCCAGCCCGCCAGCAAACGAAGTACAGCTTCCCTCGTTCATCTTTCACCTGTCCGGAGTCCAGTCCGAAGCGCTGCAGGGTTTTGGATGCCTGCGACTCACCCACGCGGTCGCCAGCGCGGTGCGCGCAGGCAGCCTCCCGGCAGGCTGCGAGTCTGTGCTCGTTCGGCCCGGGGCCCAGAAGGGCGACGCCTACGTGACGCTCAACGTCCCGAGGCCTGTGGAACGCCCGTTCGCACCTCTCGACACGGAGCAGGTCCTCTCCCTGGAGGCAGTGGCGCGCGAGCGGGCCCGGGCCGTCGCGGACTTTCTCCGCGAGAAGCGCCCCGCCTTTGCGAACAGTCGCGTCGCAGCGTGGCCACGCCAACTCGGTATCCGGGAGTCGCGCCGCCTCGAAGGCCGCGAGACCGTCACGCGCGAGGACGTCCTCTTCGCACGGCGAACAGACACGGAGGTGGCCATCTCCACCTGGCCGATCGAGTTGTGGCAGGATCATCGACGCGCGCGCTTCGAATACCCCGAAGGTGCCTGCTCGGTACCACTCGGTGCTCTGGTAAGTCGCTCCCATCCTCGACTCGGTGCAGCCGGGCGCTGTCTGTCGGGCACACACGAGGCACTCGGTGCGCTGCGCGTGATCGGTACGGCACTCGCCACCGGTGAGGCGATCGGCGCCGCAGCGGCCCTGGCCGCCGGCGCCGGGGGCGGGGGCGGGGGCGGGGGCGGGGGCGGGGGCGGCCTCGACGCGATTGCGCCGTGCGACGTTCGGCACCACATTCTCGAACAGGCCGAGTGAACATGACCATCATCGACTCGATCCGGGAGATAGCCGCGCTCCGACCCGAGCATCCCGCGCTGGTGATCGGCCACGGGGACGAGACCCAGAGCATCAGCTACGCCGCGCTCGTCGGAGCCCTCGAATCTCACGCCAAGCGGCTGCGAAACGCGGGGGTCGCGCCCGGCGACCGCTGCGGCCTCGTCGCGCGCCAGGGCCGCGCCTTCGTCGAGCAGGCGCTCGGTATTCTGGCGGCCGACGCATGCCTCGTACCGATCGCCGACGAAAAACCGGATGTTTTTGCCCGACGAGCCCATCTCCACCATACGGTGCTCGCGGACGACCTCGACTTCTCGCTTCGGACCTTCGAAGACGTCGTGCCGGTGGACGGGGAAGGCGATTCGATCTTCCGCGCGCTCCGGCCCGCCTACCTGCGCTTCACCTCGGGAACGACGAGCCGGCGCAAGGGAGTGATCCTCGGCCACGAGCGCATCCTCGAGCGGACGGCTGCGGCAAACCGAGCGCTCCAGATCGCACCCGGCGACCGCGTGCTGTGGCTGCTGCCCATGGCGCATCACTTCGTGGTATCGATCCTTCTCTACCTGCGCGAAGGGGCCACGATCCTGCTCCCACCGGGTTCGCTGGCACGGCCGGTGCTCGCGTTTGCGGAGCGCGAAGCGGCCAGCGTCCTCTACGCCTCGCCCCACCATCATCGGATGCTGGCAAAGGACGCCTCGGCACTGCGGCTCGATTCGCTGCGCCTCGCGATTTCCACCGCCGAGAGTCTGCGGGCCGACGTCGCCGAGTCCTTCTCTGCGCGCTTCGACCTTCCACTCGCGCAGGCACTCGGAATCATCGAAGTGGGTCTACCCGTCGCAAACCTCGCCGCGGCGGCCGACAAACCGGAGGCCCTGGGCCGTGTGTTACCCGACTACGACGTCTGGCTGCGCGACGAGAACGGAAGCGGTGTGAAGGGGCCGACCTCTCCGGAGCGAACCGGCGAGATCTGCATTCGCGGGCCCGGGCTCCTGGACGCTTACCTCGAGCCCTGGCTGCCCGCGGCGCAGTTGCTCGAGCCCGACGGTTTTCGGACCGGCGACCAAGGCTGGTTCGACGCGGACGGTGACCTCCACCTGGCCGGACGGCGCACCAACCGGATCAGCATGGCCGGCATGAAATTTTTTGGTGAAGAGGTCGAAGCCGTGCTGGATGAGCACCCGGACGTGGTGGAGAGCCGCGTCTTCCCGCGCGAGCACGCCCACCTGGGCGAGATTCCGGTGGCCGAGGTGGTGGTGCGGAACGCCGCGCATCCACCCGGGGCGCGCGACCTCATACAGCACTGCAGACAGAACCTGCCCGGCTTCAAAGTGCCGCGCGAGTTCCGCGTGGTCACCGCGCTGCCCCGCACCGCGACGGGGAAGATCGCCCGGCCCTCATCCTCCTAGCTACGCCAAAGGCTCCGCTGGCCAGCGTCCGGCGGGAAATGCGAAAGAACCCGCTCGCTCACCAGCGTCCACGTCGCACCCGTTTCACACGCGGGGCGCAGCAGCCGCACCTCGTCGCCCGGGCCGCGGGAGAGCCCGCGCAGACGGTGAATATCGAGCACGACGTTGCGGGGGGGCACGGCCAGTACGGCGGCAGGAAGCGCGTCGATCTCGAGCGTCTGGCCGCGCTGCACGGCGCTGAAGAGCTTTGCTCCAGTGGGAGAGAAGCCGATCACCACGAGTTCGTCGCCGCGTTTCTGGACGACGACGTCCAGCTGAACCACTCGGTCGCGATGCTCGAAGCGCACGCGCTCCCGAGCGACGAAGTCGCCTCCGGGCTCCGACGGCGGGAGCTCTCCGGGGCAACGGGGGAGGGCGTAGCCGCCCCGTGGCAGGTAGGCGCAGCCACAGAGGATGGACAGCAGCGCTGCGCAGAGCGCCGTGCGCACGCTTTAGCTTTCCCGCCGCGGCCCGACGCCGAGGGCAGCCAGCGTCACCGGCGCGAGCGCGTAGGAGAGCAGGATCCCGGCGCCCGCGGTCACACCGATCGACCGCAGCGCGGGTTGGTCGGAGAGAGCGAGGGCGCCGAAGACGAAGGCCGTCGTGAGACACGACATCAGCAAGCTCAGCATCGTGGCACCCAGATCGCGGCGAACACTCGCACTGTCCACGAGGAAGATCCCGAAGTCGACGCCCATCCCCATCACCATCACAAGACTCATCACGTGCAAGAGATTGACCCGCACCCCGGTGAGGGCAAAGCCCTCGAGCAGCAGTGCCGCCACCAACGCGGACGGCAGGAAGGCAGCCAGCGTCGGGCGCCAGGCGCGGTAACGCAACGCGAGCAGGGCGAGGACGAGAAAACCGCCGATCAGGAGCTGGCGCAGGGTCATCTCCCGGTACTCGCGGTAGACGTCCGAGAAAAAAGTTTTCTGGTCGAGCAAGTGAACGCCGGGCAGACCGTCGAGCACGCGGCGCGCCGCATCCGCGGAGCGCAGGCCCTCGAGGTAGGTGACCACGGCGACTCGGTCTCCCAGTGGAAATACGAACGGCGCGAGCATGTCCCCGAGCGGAGAAGCCTCCAGATCGGCGAGTGCGAGCGGAGCGGGCGGGGGGGCAGCCAACGTCTCCCGGAAAGGCTCGAAAGCGCCGGGGCGGAATCCCTCTTGAACGAACGCGCGCTCGACGCGTGCTTCCAGCCCAGTGTCAGCACGCACCCACGCGAGGTTCTGGCGCTGGAGTTGTTCAGACCAGAGCAGGGTGTGAAGCGAACGGATCCGGTCGAGCTGCCCCACTGCGACCAGTTCTTGGAGCCGGAGGTCGATGTGGTCGTTGAGCGCCACCGCCGCCTCGGGTCCCTCCGCCAGGCCCACGACGAAGTCTCCACCCTCGGGTGCACCGACCCGCTCGCGCACTCGAGCGTCCTCGGCGAGGAGTTCCGGGTCGAGGGAGGCGAGTCCGGACATGTCGTCGAGCCAGTCGATGCTGGGCAGGACGACGAGCCCGAGCAGACCCACCGCGAGAGGCGCGAAGACAAGCGCGCGCGGCACGCGCCCCAGCGCGCCGCTCAGGCCCGCGAGCGCTGCAGCTGCGCGCGGTGCGCGCGCCGGAAGGCGAGGCACGAAGGGGAGCAGGGCGGGCACCACGCCGAGACTCACGGCCAACGCGGACAGCACGCCGACCGTGGCAAAGAAGCTCATCTCGCGAAACGCTGGGAAAGCGGTCACGGCCATACCCCCGAGACTCGCCACCGTCGTGGCGGCCCCGAGCACCAGGCTGGCGCGCAAGCGGCGCGCCGTTGCCGCCGGCGCCGTACCGGGGGGCGCCAACCCCTGGTGAATCAGCAGGTGGTTCGAGTAGTCGATGGCGATGCCCATCAGCGACGCGCCGAAGGCCATGGTCAGCCCGTCGAGCTTGCCGAAGAGCGCAAGGCCCGATGCAGTGGCCACCAGGATTCCGGCGAGCGGCGGTACCGCCACCACCAGAAAGCCCCGCAAGGAGCCCACGAATGCAAAAAAGAGCCCCGCCACCCCGAGGAATGACACGGCGCCGATCAGGTAGACGTCGCGCTTCATGCGCCGCTCGACCGAGACCGAAAACCGGTTGGAGCCACTCATCTCCAGCACGGCTTCGACGCCCAGCCGGTCCGAAATATCGACGAATGCCTCGTCGATGAAGGAGAGAAGACGCGCTTGGGGCGCCGACGCGAACGCACTGCTGTGCGTCGCCGCCAGCACGATCGCGAAACGCCCGTCGACTGTGACGAACTGCCCGCCCTGGCTGATGAGCCGAGGCTCACCGCTGCGCAGGCGTTCGAGCACGCGTTCGAAGCCCCCGATCGGGTCCGAGCTGGCAAGTTCCTCGAGAAGCGTCGAAGCTGGCGAGGCGAGCCGCCGCCGGAGCGTACGCGCCCGCTCGCGCAGCGCCCGCTCGGAAAGCCACTCCGGCAGCTCCCGCTCCGGCTCGGCGGAGAGCAGCGCGTAACGCCGGGGAAAGTAGAGATCGAAGAGATCGCGCAGCCGGTCGTCTTCGACACCGGCCCGGACCCAGGCAATCTCGGGGTGCTCGCGAAGCCTGTCCGCGAGAGACCGCGCCACTGCAACGGCGTCTTCGGGATCAGCGGCTTCGACCGAAAGGACCATGGTTCGTGTAAAGGACGAATCCGCGAGCCGCGTCGACAATGCGACGAACTCGGACCGGTTGCGATCCGGCATGAAGTGGGTGATATCGGTTCCGATGCGCGCGTGCAGCGCCACGTAGACGCCGAGGGCCAGCGCGAGCGCGACGAGTCCGAGAGCCCGACTTCGGCTCACCGGACCTTCGCCAGGGGCCTGCGCTCCCCGAAGAGCGTCTCGAGCTCGACGGAATCGAAACTGCGGTCGAGCTCGACGGAAACGAACCGCATCAGAGTCCGGTCCCCGTCGACTTCTCTCACCTCGAACTCCCGCATGCCACCCGCGTCGCCGCGCAACGTCACGCTTTCGATGAAGTGGGCAAGTGGAAGGCCGCGCGGCGACAGTGCGAGCTCCCAGGCCTCTCCCCGGGTCGCGAGACGTGCCACGTAGACACGCTCCAAGCGGCGGCGATCTCCGCTGAAGACCGCCATGAAGTTCTCGATGAACGCACTCGCCATCGGACTCCCGGAGAGATCCATCTCTGGCCCGTCTGGAGTATCGCGAAAGCGCAGAGCGCCGCCGTCTGCCACCAGTGCAGAGAAAGCGGGCTCGGTGGTAAAACGCGCCATGCGGTCGGGCGGCACGAAGTAGAGGATGCCCCGACTCTCGAGAGGCTCGACCAGCAAGGCCACCTCGCGGCGTTCCTGAAACTCGGCGGCCACCCCGCGCGTCGACGCCATGCCCGCCAACAGCTCGTCGAGACCGGTCTCATCCGGCCCGGCCCCCGCCGGCGCGCGGACGAGCAGCAGTATCAAGCTAACCGCGCAGGCAGCACTGGATTTCATCCGGCGTCTCCAAGAGGAGATTCTCGTCCGCATCGACCGTCGCGAGGACCGTCTGCGCCTTCGCGCTGCGGCGATCGCGGCTCAGATTCGAGATTTCATATCCGATCACGATACGCCGCCGCGTGTCCCGAACCCAGGCGGTGATGCGCGCCCGGTCCGCGTAGCGGAGCGGATACGTGTAGCGGCAGCGGCTCTCGATGACGAAGAGTCGAAAGCGCTCTCCGATCAGGTCGCCCACATCGAGACCACGGGAGCGGAGCAGTTCCGTCCGCGCCAGCTCGAGATACTTGTAGTAGTGGCCGTGCCACACCACCCTCATCGGGTCGACGTCGTGGAAGGGAATCTCCAGTTCCACAGAGGTCTCACAGCAGCGACCCATCCAGCGCTACCCCTCCTCGGGCTCGAACACGAGCACCGCCCGCAAACGACTCAGCGCACCCGCTCTCGATGCGGGCGCTGGAGACCGCGTGCATGGTAGCCTCCCCATTGCGCAGCTGCGGTAGAATAGTCCCGCCTACCCCGCGGGGCAGCCTGCGATCGGTAGCAGCCGCCCCACGGCGGTCGTCAACAGGGAGTTGCGGCTTGGAAGACAAGGAGAAGCTCGAGTACGAAATCAAGGAGCTGATCATTTCGGCGCTCGCACTCGAGGACATCGGACCGTCGGACATCGAGTCGGAGGCGGTGCTCTTCGTCGAGGGTCTCGGTCTCGACTCGATCGACGCACTCGAACTCGCGATGGCGCTCGAGGAACGCTACGGCGTAAAGATCGGTGAAGACCCGGAACTGAACCAGGAGATCTTTGCGTCCGTTCGCAATCTCGCCGGCTTCGTGAGCGAGAACCGCACCCAGTAACGGAATCCTTCGGGCGGCTTGCCCCACAGTCGAATAAATGCCCTTGCGACACCCCCAACGCTCGCACCTATTCGCGCAAGAAGGCAGCGGAAAGACCTGCGAGCCGATCGTCGAGGACGAGCATCGCGGCGAGAGGCGGCTCGAGAGGCGGCTGCGCGTGCCCGAAGACCTGGTCTTTCTCGAGGGCCACTTCGCCGGATTCCCAGTGGTGCCGGGCGTCGTGCAACTCGGCTGGGCGATCGGTGCGGCTGCAGCCCTGCTGGGCCACCCACCGGCGGTGCGCTGCCTCGAGGCGCTCAAGTTCCCGACGCTGCTGCGCCCCGGAGACGTGGTCCGGCTGACGGTCGAGAGCGACGGCGACGGGCGGCGGCTGCGATTCGAAATCAGATCGGCCGACGCTGCCGAGTGCATCTTCGCCAGCGGACGCTGCGAGCTCGGAGGTGAGACGTGAAACCCTGTCTCCTGATTCCGATCTACGACCACGGGCGCGAGATCCCCGGCGTGCTCGAAGCGCTCGCCGTGCACGGGCTTCCCTGTCTGGTGATCGACGACGGCAGCGCCGCTCCCACGCGCAACGCCCTCGAAACGCTGGCGGCGAAACACCCGTGGGTCGAGGTCCACCGCCGCGAACGAAACGGCGGACGCGGGGCGGCGCTCAAGACCGGCTACCGGCTGGCGCAGCGGCGCGGCTTCAGCCACGCAATCCAACTCGACGCTGACGGGCAACACGACCCGGCAGACGTACCTCGCTTCCTCGCAGCCGCGGCCAAGGATCCCGAGGCGTTGCTCCTTGGCGCACCGGTATTCGATGCGAGCATTCCGAAGAGCCGGCTCTATGGGCGTCAGCTCTCCCGCGGCATGGTCTGGGGTCTAACGGGCTCGTTCCAGGTGGAAGATCCTCTGTGTGGGTTCCGCGGCATTCCGCTTGCCGCGACGGTCGCGCTCCTCGACGCCACGCCGACAGGAGACCACATGGAGTTCGATCCGGAATTTGTGATCGCTCACGTGTGGCGGGGCACAGTGGTTCGAAACCTGCCGACGCGCGTGGTCTACGACCCGATGGGGCTCTCCCACTTCGACATGCTCCGGGACAACGCCCGGCTCTCCTGGGTCTACACTCGCGCCGCGTTCGCGCTTCCCCTGCGCGTCGCCCGGCGACGCCGGGGCCCTGACCGTCTCCCCGTTTCTCCCGAATTTCGCGGTTCGCCTCCTGCAGCCCCGGAACCCGGTGGACCAGCAACCGGCGGGCGCTGGGCACAGATCGACGAAGTGGGAACGGCGCAGAGTCTCCGCATCGTCTTCGGCATGGCGCGTTATGTGCCGCGCCCGGTGGCCCTGGCTCTCGTGTCGGTTATCGCGGCCTACTATACGCTCACCAACAGCGAGGCCCGGCGCAGCTCCCGCGCCTACCTGGAGCGGATGTGGGCGCTCCCAGAGGGCCGCGCAGCCCTGGGCCGCGCTCCGAGCCTTTCGACTGTGTTCCGACACATTCGCGAGTTCGCGGTGGCGCTCTACGATCGCATGACGGTCTGGGGCGGGGTACTCGAAGACCTCAACGCCGATCACGACGGCAGTGAAGAGGTCTTCGAAATGGAGCGGGCCGGGCAAGGGGCGCTCGTCCTCGGCTCCCACCTGGGAAGCGCCGACATGCTCTGGTCGATCTCGAGGCGCCACGACCTTCGGGTGAACGTGGTCGCCTTCTTCGGCAACGCACAGCGCATCAACGCATTCCTGGAATCTCTCGATCCGGAGATGCACGTGCGGGTGATCGAGATCGATCCGGATTCGGTACGCGCTGCTTTCGAGATCCGCGCCTGCCTCGCGCGCGGTGAGTTCGTCGTAATCCTCGCCGACCGGGTACCTCCCAAACGCGCCGCACGTGTCGCGGAGACCACCTTTCTGGGTGCACCCGCACGCTTTCCCCTCTCACCGTTCCGGCTCGCGAGTGCGTTGGGGTGCCCAACGTACTTTGCCCTATGCGTTCGTACGGGAGATGCGCGCTACAAGACCGTGCTGCGGCATATTGGCGACGGAAGACCGGTCCCGCGGCAAGACCGAGAGAAGCGCGCTCGCGAACTCCTCGAACGCTACACGGGCCACCTCGAGGCGTGGTGCCTGCGCTTTCCCCTGCAGTGGTTCAACTTCTTCGACTTCTGGGAACTGGACGAGAACCCGTGAGCACTGCAGACCTGCCCGAGATCTCCGAACTCGTCCCTCACTCGGGACGCATGCTGCTGCTCTCACGCGTTCTCTCCCACACGCTCGAGAAGACCGTGTGTGCCGTGGACCTCGAGCGAAGCGAACTATTTTGCGACACCGAGGGGAGCGTCCCCGGATGGGTGGGCCTCGAATACATGGCCCAGTGCATCGCAGCCCACGCTGGACTCATCTCGCGCTCACGCCGCGAGCGGCAGCGCCCGGGTTTCTTGATCGGCTCGCGGCGGACCCACATCCACGTCGACTCCTTCCAGCCCGGTCAGCGCCTGCAGGTAACGTCGCGGCACCTGCGGGGCGAGGCGGGACTCGCCTGGTTCGACTGCACCGTGCAGGACACCGCCGACGGGACGACACTGGCGCAGGGGCGCCTCAGCGTGTACGCCATGGATGCCGGCGCGGGACCACCGGGGGCGCGAAATGGCAGCTGATCGAAAGCGGGTGCTCGTCACCGGGGCCAGCCGGGGAATCGGGCGTGCCGTGGCGCTCGCGCTGGCGCGCAACGGCTTCGACATCGCCCTCGGCTACCTGCAGAGCAAGGCGGCCTGCGAGGAGGCCGTGGCGGAGATCCGCGGGCTCGGTTGCGAGGCGGTCGCCCTCGGCTTCGACGTCGCCGACCGGGACGCCAGCGCCGCGGCGGTCGCTGCGGACATCGACACCAGCGGCGCCTACTGGGGTGCGGTCGTGAATGCGGGCCTCCACCGCGACGCTCCGTTCCCCGGCCTGAGTTCCGCGTCCTGGGACACGGTGCTGCGAACGAACCTCGACGGCTTTTACAACGTGCTCCACCCGCTGGTACTGCCGATGATCCGCCAGCGCTCGGGCGGGCGCATCGTCACGATCTCATCACTCGCCGGAATCTCCGGCAACCGCGGTCAGGTGAACTACAGCGCTTCGAAGGCGGGGCTCATCGGCGCGACGAAATCGCTGGCCCAGGAACTCGCGAAGAGGCAGATCACAGTGAACTGCGTGGCTCCCGGCTGGATCGAAACGGACATGCTGGGTGACGCCGACCGCGAACAACTCGCAGCAGTGGTGCCGCTGCGGCGCTTGGGAAGCCCAGAGGACGTTGCGGCAACAGTTGCCTTCCTCTTTTCCGACGGTGCGGGCTATGTCACGGGACAGGTGATCCAGGTCAACGGCGGCATCCGGTGACGTTCTGCAGCGTCGCAGTCGTCAGAGGAGAGCTCGCCGGTGATCTCCTGGCCCTGAAGCCGCGCGCCGGGCTCTTCGAACGCGGGGCTCCAACCGCCCGCGAGGCACATCGCCTCATGAACCTGATCGAGCGCCACCGCGCCGGCGAGTCTCTCGCCGAGCAGCTGCGCTGCCTGCGATGAGTTGAAGCAGTTCCGTCCCCCTCGCAGCGTTCCCACTCGGCCGTGAGTTCTGGTGAACGGCTTCGCAACCGGTTGATCCTCGGCGCGCTCGGCGCGGCGCTCGGGCTGCTCGTCGTCGTGTACCCGCGTGTCCTCGCGACGGGTGTCGCGCAGATCGGTGTGCGACCCCTGGCCCTGGGCCTGCTCGGTCTCGGGGCAGTGCTCGCCCTGCTCGGACGCGGCCTTCGGCACCGTGCGTTGGGCGTGACCGCCCTCGCGGTGCCGATTCTTCTGGTGCTGGCCGCGGCAACCGGCAAACCGATCTTCCTGCAACTCGTACCCACAGCGGTGTACGGCATCGCCGCCGGCATACTCGTGGCGAGCCTGGGCGAACCCATGTCGCTCATGGAACGCGCCGTCCGAACCCTGATTCCGGCCGCACCGGATTTCATCGCCGACTACTGCCGCAGCCTCACACGTTTCTGGGCCTGGTTCTTCGCGGCTACGGCCGCGGTCACCGCCGGGCTCGCGATTGCCGGGCTCGTGCAGTGGTGGCAGGCCGTCACGAGTTGGGGCGTGTTCGCCGCAATGCTCGCCGTCTTCGCTATCGAGTTCGCGATTCGCAAGACACGCTTTCGCTACTACTACGTCGGCGGCCCGATCGACCGGATCTGGTCACACTTCTTTCCGGCCGAGGAGACCGCCCTCGGCCGAAAATCGCTGGAGTACATCCGGATCCGCCGCGACCAGATCCGGCGGGAACGCGAGGCCGAAACCACCCGCCGCGATGCTCAAGGGAAGCCGGGCAGACCGAGCCGCTGATCGACGCACGCCGCAATCGCCACCTCGACGGCGTCCGTCGAACCCGACCCCGGGATGCGCGCGACGTAATCCGCGGCGATCGCGCGGAAGATCTCGGCGACGCGCTCGAGGTTCTCGCGGTCCTCGAAGGCCTCGCGCGGGCCGCCGCGCGCGCGCACGCGCTGCATGCCGGTGGCGGGCTCGAGTTCGAGCAATACCACCAGATCGGGTACAGGAAATTCGGCCTCGGCCTCGGCGAGCAGGGTGCGCCAGTCGATCCCGCGGGCGCCCTGGTAGGCGACCGTCGAGAGCGTGTAGCGGTCGGTGAGCACGACTCGGCCGGCCTCGAGTGCCGGCGCGATCTCGCGCGCGACGTGCTCACGCCGATCCTCGAGGAACCAGCGCAGTTCTTCGGCGGGCTCAGCGCGTTCGCCTTCGAGCGTCCGGGCGCGGATGCGGCGCCCCCACTCTCCATCGGTGGGTTCGCGCGTGGCCAAGACGTCGTGGCCGGCGGCGCTCAGGCGCGCGGCGAGCCGCTCCACCTGGGTGGTCTTGCCGCAACCGTCGAGACCTTCGAAGGCGAGCAGCCGGCCCGATCGACTTTTCACGTACGTTCCGTGACCGCGCGGGCACGGCGGCGCGGGCTCGCGCATCCCCCTACCCGGGTAAATACCCGTTCGCGCTCGAGTTCCCGAGAAATCGTGTGTGCGGTGCAGAGCGGCACGGCACTTGCTCTAGAAAAGCTCGGTACGTGCCCTCGGGCACACCCGCTGCACCCCTTCAACGGGACCGGGGGTTGGCGGGACCGAGGTCGCCGGGCGGGAACATGGGTTCGCCGTGGGGATTCAAATGGGGTGAGGCCCCACGTCGGGTTCCCGCCCGGTGGCCTGCAAGAGCCGTCGAAGACCGTCCACGCAGCACGGCGAACAGGCGTCCAGGCGCACGAGCACCCGGTGCATCGCCGGCCTCCACAAAACCCGACTAAGCCAGATCGGGAAGCTTGAGCCAGAGGAGGATGCCGATGAGCAGTCCATAGATCGCAATGGACTCGATGAGAACCATTCCGAGGATGAACGGTGTGTTCATCGCTGTGGCGGCACCCGGATTGCGGGCGATCCCCGCGGTCGTGTTTCCAGCGGTCAGGCCCTGACCAATCCCGCAGCCGAGGCCGGCGAGGCCCGCAGCCAGGCCGGCGCCGAGTCCGTACCCCAGGTACGGGGAGCCGATACCCACGGCCTTTGCCACGGCGCCATCGCCGTCGGCGGCAAGGGCCACGACGGGCAGGAGCGCCGGAACCAGGGACCAGAGTGTGATCTTGATGAGTCTTCGCATGAGGTAAACCCCCTCTCTCTCGTTGATTTGACGGATGCCCGAAGACCTCAATGAGGCTCCTCGAGCGCCAGTTTGATGTAAACGATGGTCAGCAAGGTAAAGACGAAGGCCTGGAGAACTGCGACGATGAGCCCCAGGCCCATGAAGATGGCGGGCACCAGGAAGGGTACCAGCAGCAACCACACGGCGATGATGGTGTGGTCCGCAAACATGTTGGCCAGGAGCCGAATCGTCAGCGTGATCACCCGCGCAAAGTGGAGCGGAATCTCCAGGATCAGGAAGAAGGGCGAGAGCCACCAGATCGGTCCGAGGAAGTGCTTGATGTAACCCACACCGTACTTCTTGATTCCCGCGCCTTCCGAGACTGCGAACGCGATGAGCGCCCACGACGCACCTGTCTCGATGTGACTCGTCGCACCACCGATCCCGGGAATCAGACCCAGCAGGTTCGAGATCAAGATGAAGAAGAACAAGGTTCCCACCATCGGGAACCAGCGCCTGTAGTCGTCGCCGAGATTCTGGCGAGCGAGGTCTGCCAACCACTCGACGATCACCTCGGCAACATTGCGAAACGTGACGCCCTCATCCGGGAGGACCCCCCCCCAGCGGCGGCGATCTGGCGCCGCACCACGATGCCCAGACACAGCATCAGCGCTGCCGCGAGAACCGTGGCCTGGATCCCAGGGGGGACGAAGTGCTCGATCACTCCGTAGATACTCACAGGCTCTCCCCGTCGTCGGGTTCGCGCCCGCGGGCGAGCCACGGATTCCACTCGTCCCAACTCGGGTCGTCGGGCGGCGGCGCATCAGAGTGGGTCACGACAGCGGGAGCCCCCCTCCAGGCAAATAGGACCACGGACGGCACGATGAGGGAGAGCCCGACAACCAATCCGATGGGATGGGCACCCGACGCGAGGGCCCAGTACATGGCGGCCCCGAGCAGGCCGAAGCGAAAGATGAAGAGCGCAACCCAGGGCCGGGCACCGGCGAGTTCACCACTGGACAGCCGCCGGGCTGCCCGTTGCAACGCACGGAAGTTGATCATCGCCAGGACGACACCGAGAGCCAAGCTGGCCGCAAACCACGGGCCGACGGCGGCGGCGGACCCTGCGATCGCCGCGGCGGCGAGGATCGCATGCCGCTGTTCGATGGGGTCTTGAATCCAGGGAATGGCTCGCATCACTCGGTCGGTCCGTCTCGTTCACTCGTCTGTTCCGGCGGAGGCTGCCGGTCATGCTGTGCAATTCCGCTTGTCTTCCGCACGACCTGCGTGATCCGCAGGGCGAAGGAGCCGACACCGACCCCGAGGCCCACGAACAGCCACAAAGGGCTGGTTCCAAAATGGGAGTCGGCCCAGAGACCCAGACCCATGCTGACGATGACACCCAGACCCGCTTCCAAGCCACCCTGGTAGGCGGGTCCAAACCCGGAAGCCGGCGGTCTCTGACTCGAAGACCCTTTCATGGAGCGAGCCCCTAGCACGCCGCCGGCCCAGCTGCCGAAACGCGGCGGATCCTAGCCAACGCCTCGCCCTGTCTCAACGCGCCGCGACGGCGCGAAAGGCGCCCTCGGCGGTCGCGAGCGTCGCCTCGATCTCTGCGTCGCCGTGGGCCAACGACACGAAGCCGGCCTCAAAGGGAGAGGGTGCGAGAAGCACCCCTGCGTCGAGCATGGCGTGAAAGAACTTCCGGAAGCGCGCCTCGTCTGCCTCGCGTGCGTCGGCGAAGCTCCGCACGGGCCCCGGGTGGAAGAAGAAGCCGAACATCCCACCCACGCCAGCAGTTGTGAAATCCACGCCCGCCGCGTCGGCTCGTTCGGCCAGACCCTGCGTCATGCGCTGCGTCAATGATTCGAGTGCGTCATAGGTGCCCGGCTCCCGCAGCCGGCGCAACGTCGCGAGGCCCGCGGCCACAGCCAGCGGGTTTCCCGACAGCGTGCCTGCCTGGTAGACGGGGCCCTCGGGCGCGAGTTGCCGCATCAGGTTGGCTCGGCCGCCGAAGGCCGCCGCCGGGAGGCCGCCGCCCACCACCTTGCCGAGGCAGGTCAGGTCCGGCTCGACGCCGTAGCGGAGCTGGGCCCCCCCCCACGCGACACGGAAGCCGGTCATCACCTCGTCGAAGATCAGGAGGGCCCCGGCGCGGTCACAGAGGTCGCGGAGGCCTTCGAGGAAGCCCGGCTCGGGCGGCACACAGCCCATGTTCCCGGCCACCGGCTCGACGATGACACAGGCCAGCGCGTCGCCCCAGCGCTCGAACGCCGCAGCCGTCGCGGGCAGGTCGTTGTAGGGGGCCTGCACGGTGAGTTCGACGAAGGCTTCGGGCACCCCCGGCGAGCCCGGAATTCCGAGTGTCGCGACACCGCTGCCGGCACCGACGAGCAGGCTGTCGGCGTGACCGTGGTAGCAGCCCTCAAACTTGAGCAGACGCGAGCGGCCGGTGGCGGCGCGGGCGAGACGCAGGGCGCTCATGGTGGCCTCGGTTCCCGAACTCACCATGCGCACCATTTCGACGCTGGGAAGCGCCTCGCAGAGCGTCTCGGCCAGCTCTACCTCCGCCGCGGTCGGCGCACCGAAACTCGTGCCGGCAGCGGCGGCTTTGCCCACGGCCCGCAAGACACCTGGGTCACAATGGCCCAGGATCAGCGGACCCCACGACCCGACGTAGTCGATGTACTCGTTTCCGTCGGCATCGTAGACGCGCGGACCGGCGCCGCGGGCGATGAACGGCGGATCGCTTCCAACACCGCGGTACGCGCGGACCGGGGAATTGACGCCCCCCGGAATGACGAGCTGCGCTCGCTCGAAGAGCGCCTGGGAAATCTCGCGCCGGATCGGCTTCGCGCCCCCTCCGGGCGACTCCGCGCCATTCCGCGCGCCCCCTCCGGGCTTGCGGCTCACTCGGTCCCGCCGTCGGCATCTCCCACGTCGCGCTCGGCCAGTCGCGCGATGGAGACGAGTTTCTCCGCGGCGGCGAGATTCATCAGGCGGACGCCCTGCGTGGCGCGGCCCATGGTAGAGATCCCGCCCACCTTGCAGCGCAACACCTTTCCGCCATCCGTGATGAGCATGACCTCGTCGTCGTCGACCACCTGCGCGATGCCCACCACGTTGCCGTTGCGGGCCGTCGCCCTGATCGTGATGACTCCCCGCCCACCGCGCCGCTGCACACGGTAGTCATCGAGCGGCGTGCGTTTGCCGTAACCGCGCTCGGTTACCGTGAGCACTGTGGCCCCGGGCGACAGGATATCCATACCCACCACCTCGTCTTCGGCTCCGAGGGCCATGCCGCGCACGCCGGCCGCGGTGCGGCCCATCGGGCGCACCTCGCTCTCGGCGAAGCGGATCGACTTGCCCCGCTTGCTGGCGATGATCACCTGCTGGGAGCCGTCGGTTCGCATGGCCGCGATGAGCTCGTCCTCGCTGTCGAGGTTGATCGCGATGATGCCGCCGCGACGCGGGTTCGCGTAGGCGGAGAGCTTTGTCTTCTTCACCACGCCCCGTCGGGTGCCGAGAACCACGAAATCCTCTCCGCCTTCTTCGAAGCTCCGCACCGGGAGCAGCGCCTGGACGCGCTCGCCCTCCTGGAGCCGCAAGACATTCGAGAGCGCCCGCCCCTTCGCCGCGCGGCCGAGCTGCGGCAGCTCGTGGACCTTGAGCCAGTGCACGCGGCCAAGCGTGGTGAAGAAGAGCAGATATGCGTGAGTCGACGCGACAAAGAGCTGCTCGACGAAATCCTCGTCCCGCGCCGCCATGCCCTTCACGCCCTTGCCACCGCGCCGCTGCGCCCGGTACTGGGTGAGCGGATTGCGCTTGATGTATCCGGCGTGGGACACGGTGACGACCATGTCCTCCTCGACGATCAGGTCCTCGACGTCGATGCCCTCGACGGCAGGCCCGATTTCGGTGCGCCGCTCGTCGCCGAACTTCTCGCGGATCTCCTCGAGCTCCTCGATGATCACGCTGAGGATGCGCTCGTCGCTCGCGAGCAGGCCCTCGAGATCCCCAATACGCGTTCGCAACTCCTCGAGTTCGCCCAGCACCCGGTCGCGCTCCAGCTGGGTGAGCGAGCGCAGACGCATGTCGAGGATCGCGTTCGCCTGGAGTTCGGAGAGTTCGAAACGGCCCATCAGCTCGGCCCGGGCTTCCGGTGTTCCCGCCGAGCCGCGAATGATCGCGATCACCTCGTCCAGGTTCTCGAGCGCGACCGCAAAGCCCTCGAGCAGGTGGGCCCGGGCCCTAGCCTGAGCCAGATCGTAGGTGGCGCGGCGCACCACGACCTCGCCCCGGAAGTCGATGAAGTGGCGCAGCGCCTCTTTCAGCGAAAGCAGCTGCGGACGCCCGTTCACCAGCGCCAGGAGATTCACGCCAAAGGTCGACTGGAGCGGTGTCTGCTTGTAGAGCTGATTCAGGACGACCTCCTCGGGCGCGTCCCGACGCAGCTCGACCACCACGCGCATGCCGTCGCGATTCGATTCGTCGCGCAGGTCGGTGACACCGTGAATCTTTCCGTCGCGCACGAGATCCGCGATGCGCTCGAGCAGCGAGGACTTGTTCACCATGAAGGGGATTTCGGTGACGACGATCCGCATCCCCTTGCGGGTCTCCTCGAACTCGGCGCGCGCGCGCACGGCGAGCAGGCCGCGCCCCGTGGCGTAGGCACTGCGAATCCCCTCGGTGCCACAGATGATCGCACCGGTCGGAAAATCTGGACCCGGGATGCACTCGAGCAAGTCGTCGAGCGTGCACTCCGGCTCGCGGGCCTCGAGCACCACCGCATCGATCAGCTCCCGCAGGTTGTGCGGGGGAACGTTCGTGGCCATGCCGACGGCAATACCGGACGACCCGTTCGCCAGCAGGTTCGGAAAACGGCTTGGCAGCACCACCGGCTCTTCGGTGCTGCCATCGAAATTGGGGACGAAGTCGACCGTTTCGCGGTCGATATCGCGGAGCATCTCCTCGGCGAGCGCGTTGAGCCGTGCCTCCGTATAGCGATAGGCGGCCGCCGAGTCGCCGTCGACCGAGCCGAAATTGCCCTGGCCGTCCACGAGCGGATAGCGAAGCGAGAAGTCCTGGGCCATGCGCACCATGGCGTCGTAGACGGCGGAGTCGCCGTGGGGGTGGTAGTGCTTCAGCACCTCACCGACGACTCCGACGGACTTCGAGTAGGCGCGGTTCGAGAGCAGCCCCTCCTGCTGCATCGCGTAGAGGATGCGGCGGTGGACGGGCTTCAGGCCGTCGCGCACATCGGGAAGCGCGCGGCTGATGATGACCGACATCGAGTAGGCGAGGAACGAGCGTCGGACCTCGTCTTCGATGGCAACGGGCGGTGCCGGGGGTTCGGGAGGCCCGCCCGCCGTGGGGTCTGCCGCGTTGCTGGGATCGTCGGCCACGCGCGTCCTTAGATATCGAGGTTCTGGACGTCGAGCGCGTTGCGCTCGATGAACTCGCGCCGCGGCTCCACATCGTCACCCATCAGGGTCGTAAAGGTGAGGTCCGCCTCGACCGCGTCTTCGATGCGCACTTGCAGCAGGGTGCGGTTCAGCGGATTCATGGTGGTCTCGGCGAGCTGGTCGGGGTTCATTTCCCCGAGGCCCTTGTAGCGCTGAATGGCGAGGCCTTTCCCTCCGAGCCCGAGCAGATGCTCCAGCAGGGCCACAGGACCCGATAACTCCCGGACCTCGCCCTCCTCTCCTCGGCGCAGCGCGAAGGGCGGATCGCCGGCGGTCGCCATCTCATCGGCGAGCTCGACGAGCCGCAGCCACTCGGGGGAGCGCAGGAATTCGCTGTCGAGCGCCGTCTGGAACACGACGCCAGCGCGGCGGGTCTCGGCAAGCAGGCGGTGACCGGTGTGCTCCGGGTCGGCCGAGGTGTCCCAGGAGGGGCCCTCCTCCTCGCCGTAGCGCACGCGGAAGCACTCCTCCACGGCCGGGGCCACGCGCTCGAGCAGGCCGGATCGATCGGATAGATCGGCCTCGTGAAGGGCGCCGCTCTGCACCGCAGCGTGGACCACGCGGGCGTCGACGCGCCGCAGTTCGAGCCGCTCGAGAAGCTTGCGCGTCGCGCTCGCCGCTACGAGGAGGCTGCGCAGCGCGCCTTCCTCGACGATGCTGCCGCTGGCCGACTTCACCTCGACGCTCCGGAGCGCCAAGTCGATCAGGTGAGTCTCGAGAGCGGGTTCGTCCTTGATGTAACGCTCGCTGCGACCCTTCTTCACCTTGAATAGCGGCGGCTGGGCGATGTAGAGGTAGCCGCGGTCGATCAGCTCTCGCATCTGACGGTAGAAGAAGGTGAGCAACAGCGTGCGGATATGGCTTCCGTCCACGTCCGCATCCGTCATGATCACGACCTTGTGGTAGCGGGCTTTGTCGGCGTTGAAATCCTCACCGATCCCGCAGCCGACCGCAGCGATGATGGCCTGGATCTCAATGCTCGAGAGCATCCTGTCGAGGCGGGCACGCTCGACGTTCAGAATCTTGCCGCGGATCGGCAGAATCGCCTGGGTTTCCCGTGAGCGGCCCTGCTTTGCGGTGCCGCCAGCCGAATCGCCTTCCACGATGAAGACTTCGGCGCGCGCCGGGTCGCGTTCCTGGCAGTCCGCGAGTTTGCCCGGAAGACTGTGGTCCGAGAGCGCTCCCTTGCGCCGCGCCAGGTCGCGGGCCTTCCGGGCCGCCGCCCGCGCCCGCGCCGTGTCGAGGATTTTCCCGATGATCGGCTTGGCAGCAGCGGGGTGTTCCTCCAGGTACTCGGAGAGTTTCTCGTAGACCAGCCCTTCGACGATCCCGCGCACTTCGCTCGTACCGAGCTTGGTCTTCGTCTGTCCCTCGAACTCGGGCTGGGGAACCTTGACCGAGATCACGCAGGTGAGGCCCTCCCGAGTGTCTTCACCCGAAAGATTTTCTCGGGCCTCCTTCCCGTTCTTGTGGTGCGTCGCGATATAGCGGTTGAGGGTGCGCGTCAGCGCCGTGCGGAAGCCCACCAGATGGGTTCCCCCCTCAACCGTATTGATGTTGTTCGCGAATGAGAAGACGGCCTCGTTGTAGGAATCGTTGTACTGGAGCGCGATCTCCATTTCGACGAAGACCTCGCCGTCCTTGCCCGGGTAGCTGCGCTTGCCAGCCACGAGGATGGGCGGCTGGTGCAGTGGTGAGCGGGTGCGGTTCAAGTGCTCAACGAAGGAGATGATGCCGCCCGCATAGCAGAAGTCATGCGCCTTGCCGCTGCGTTCGTCGCTGATCAAGATTCGCAGACCGGCATTCAGGAAGGATAGTTCGCGCAGACGCTGAGAGAGGATATCGAAGGAAAACTCGATGGTCTGGAATACAGCCGGATCGGGATGAAAGGTCACCCGGGTGCCGGTCTTGTCCGTAGTGCCGATCGCCTCGAATGGCGCGTCGGGCTCACCGCTGCTGTACGTCTGGCGCCAGACCTGACCCTCGCGGCGAATCTCCAACTCGAGGTGGGCCGAGAGGGCGTTGACCACCGAGACGCCCACACCGTGGAGACCACCCGAAATCTTGTAGGATGCGTCGCTGAACTTGCCCCCAGCGTGAAGGGTCGTCATGACGACTTCAGCGGCAGGTCGCCGCTCGGTCGGGTGCTCCCCGACCGGAATTCCGCGGCCATCATCTGTCACCGTGACACTATTATCCTGATGGATCTTGATCGTGATCTCGGTGCAATGACCGGCGACGGCCTCGTCGACGGCGTTATCCACCACCTCGTAAACGAGGTGGTGCAAGCCATCGGGTCCCGTAGTCCCGATGTACATGGCCGGCCGTTTCCGGACCGGATCGAGGCCCTCCAGGACCTCGATGGAACTCGCGTCGTAGGTCACTCTGAAATGGGTCCCTGGACCATGACCCGCCGTGTACTCGTAGACGGGTGCGGGCCTCCTCGGCCCGGGAAGCCAGAGGGTACAAGAAGCCTAAGTCCGCGTAAAGCTTTTGAGTTCCGCTTTAGGCTGCTGGGGAGCAATCAAAGACGCATGGGCATTACGACGGCAAGCGTCTCTTCATCGTCAGTAGGCACGATTTGCGCCGGTGATAGCTGGTCCTGAAAGTCGAGTCGCACTTCTTTGGTGTCGATGGCGGCCAGACAATCCATCAGATAACGCGAATTGAACGCGATCTCGAGTTTCTCTCCCTCATAATCGATATCGATGTCTTCATGGGCTTCGCCCAGGTCTGGATTGTTTGATGAAAGACGCAGGTGGCGCGTTCCGAGTTCAAACTTGACTGCTCGGCTGCGTTCGGGCGAAAGCAGAGCCACTCGCCGTATGGCATGGGAGAGGACTTCTGTTGCAATGACTAGATGGTGTTGTGTTTCTTTGGGGATCACTTGCTGGTAGTTTGGAAATTCGCCTTCGATAAGTCGCATTACCAGGGTGACATTCTTGCACTTTACAAGACCGTGATTGCCTTCGAACCCGATTTCAACTTCGGCTGCGTCTGCCTCGTCGACGAGTTTCTTGAGTTCGGAAAGTCCCTTTCGAGGGATGATCACTCCGTTATCGAGTCCTTCGAGTTCAGCTCCTAGATCTCGATCGACATAGCCCAATCGATGGCCATCGGTGGCGACCATTCGAAGCTTTCCACTGTCGGCGAGGCGTTCGATGAATACTCCGTTCAGGTTGTATCGGGTCTCATCGGACGAGGCTGCGTAGATGGTTCGTTCAATCATCTGACGCAGCGTGAGTGCCTGGGCGAGTAGCAATTTGCCTGGAGATGCTGTGGGCAACGTGGGATATTCCGCTGCTGCGTTGCCTGCGAGTGTAAATTCTGCTCGGGCGCACTGAATCTTCAAATAGGCGTCTTCGGTAGCTTCGATGGAAACGTCTTCCTCTGGAAGCTCACGGACAATTTCATAGAGCTTTTTCGCAGAGACGGTGACGGCACCGGGCTGATTGACAACAGCGGGCTGCTCGCTGCGAATTCCTACCTCGAGATCCGTCGCCGCCAGGTGAAGAACGCCATCTTCGTTGCCCGTTGCTTCGAGAAGGACATTGGCGAGGATGGGCATCGTATTGCGTTTTTCGACAATCGACTGAATACGAGCGAGTCCAAGCTGAAGTTCATGTTTCGGAATTGAGAGCTTCATGGTTTCTCCCTCTAATTCAATTCTCTAAGAAAACAGTGGTAGTAGAGAGCAGCTCGAAAAGTGACAAAAACGATCTAAAGCAGGGAAAGAACAGGAGTCAAAGGAGTGTCGGAGAACGTCGTCACGGCACACTTGATACCTATGCCAGGACATAGTGGTGTGATCTCCTGGACAGGATTCTAACACGACAACTCAGTGACATAGAAGATTTGAAGAAGTAAGCGTTGACCCACCGCGGGCATCCGGCTAACTTGCCGCGTTCGCCGTTTGGAGTTGACGAAGTAGGATTCGGAAGGAAAGGTGCCTCAATGAAGCGCACTTATCAGCCGAGCCGGATTCGTCGGCGCCGGAAGCACGGTTGGCGGGCCCGGATGAAGACACGTGGCGGACGGGAAATACTGAGACGCCGCCGTGCGAAGGGCCGCTGGCGACTCGTAGTCTCGACCCCTTCGAAATAGCTGTGAAACGAGCTCTCGGAGTCCAGAGCATCTCGACAGGTGTCTTTACACCAGCGGACCGACTTCATACTGCAGCCGAGTTCAAGCACGTGCTGGGTCGTGGGCGACGCGTAGTGAAGCGGGAGGTCGTCGTGGTGGTGGCGCCGACCGTAGCGCGACTCGATGGTGATGCGCGCCGGCTCGGCATTACAGTCAGTCGGCGCGTGGGAGGAGCGGTGGTTCGCAATCGCCTGAAACGCTGGGTGCGCGAGTGGTTTCGGGTCGCGCGACAAAGCCTGGTGGCCGGAAGCGACGTGTTGGTAATAGTCCGTCGGCCGGCAGTTTCTCTTTCTGTACAGGCATTTAGAACGGTGCTGGATCGCAGTCTCGCGGAGGTTGCGCGGTGAGATTGCTAGCGCAACTAGCGAGCGACGCAGCTGTGTTTGGAGTTCGTGCGTATCAGGTGGTCATCTCGGGATGGCTGGGGCCAGCCTGTCGGTATGAGCCGAGTTGCTCTCAGTATGCAGTCGAGGCGATCACACGGTATGGCGTCTTTCGCGGCGCGTGGCTGGCCTGCAAGCGCCTCTCACGCTGCCATCCCCTAGGGGAAAGTGGTTACGACCCGATCCCGTAGGAGAGAGTGTGGATCGAAATCTCTTCTTGGCTTTTGGGCTTTCGCTGCTCGTCCTGTTGTTGTGGACGATGCTTTTCGATCCCCCGAGCCCGCCACCGGAACAATATGAGCCGGTTCAAGCCGAACGATCACCGGAGATGGCGCCGGCGCCAGCATTGCAGGCTCCTGGACTTCCGGAACTCGCGCCGGCCCCACTGGTCGAGAAGATGCCGCTGGCCGCAGAGCCCAACGCGGTCCCAACAACCAGCGGGCAACGCCTGGCTTTCGAGACCGAGTTGTATCGCGGAGAACTCGATACGCGGGGCGCCGGCATCGCTTTCTGGGAACTCAAGGACTACCGCACGAGCAAGCGCGAAGGGAAAACCCCAGTCATCCTGACCACTGGGATCGCGCCTTTTCAGCTCGGGTTGGCCACACCGTTTGGGGAACTCGGGCTCGGTGATCTCTCGAGCGTAGAGTTCAGCGTCGAGAACCCGTTGCCCCTCGAGTACATCTTTCGTTACAGCCAGGACGGGGTGAGCGTAGAAAAAACCTTTGTATTCCATGAGGATACGTACGCATTTGATCTTGCGATCCGGGTCGAAAACAACTCGGAACGCGAAATCGTACCTCGCTTTGCCGTGAGCTGGCCGGCGAGCCAACAACCTGGAAACGACTTCCGTGAGCAGGCTCTGGCGGCAGTCATAGACGGGAGTGTCGAGTCGGAGTTGCTTCAAGGCATAGGGGAGCCCGGATTCTTTGGGGGCGGAGAACGCGAACGCGTTCTCGAAGGTTCGGTCGATTGGATTGGCTCCCAGAGTTCATATTTCGTGTCTGCGCTGCTGCCCGACCAGCCGGCTCAGGCCAAGGGTCGCTTCGTTGCCACCACACCCGGAGTGGCCGGCGTTGCACAGGTCTTTTTCGACCCGGTGAGGCTTCCGCCCGGCCAGCCCGCAGAACGGGTTGTCCGGGGCTATATCGGGCCTAAGGAGCGCGTGCGGCTCGAGCAGGTCGGTGGCGAGCTCGTGCGCTCGATCGACTTGGGCTGGGCCTGGATCTCACCTCTGACGACATTTTTTGGTTGGCTGCTTGCCGCGCTCCACGTGTTCATCCCGAACTACGGGCTCGCGATCATCGTTCTTACTGTTCTGGTTCGAGTGGTAACCACACCGCTGACAACGAAGCAGATGCGCTCCATGGAGCGAATGCGGAAGCTTCAGCCGAAGCTGACCGAGTTGAAGGAAAAATATCCCGACGACCGGCAGAAGCAGTCCGAAGAGATGATGCGCCTTTACAAGAACGAGGGCGTGAATCCTCTCGGCGGCTGTCTCCCCATGCTGCTTCAGCTGCCGGTGTTCATCGGGCTCTTCTACGCGCTGCGGAGTTCGATTCAGCTACGCCAAGCGCCCTTCTTCGGGTGGATCGACGATCTCGCAGCACCGGACAGCCTGTTCGAAATCCCAGGAATCGGGATTCCGCTGCGGGTGCTGCCGCTCATCATGGGCGCCACGATGGTGTTTCAGCAACGGATTACGCCGATGCAGGGCATGGATCCGGCGCAGCAGAAGATGATGCAGACGATGATGCCGATCATGATGACGGTCGTTTTCTACCAGTTTCCGTCCGGGCTCGTGCTTTACTGGATGGTCAGCAATGTTCTCGCCATCGCGCACCAGCTGTGGATTGGGAAACATATAAAATGACGAGCTCGCGCCAAACGGTGGGCGATACAAGGGAGTGGGGGCAGCTATGTACGATGTGAAGAACGAGCGACGCGAATTCGTTGCGGATGGCCGGGACGAAGCAATTTCAAAGGCCTGTGATTTCTTTGGGGCTTCAGAAGGCGAACTGGAGATTGGTGAGTTGGAGGAAGGGGCCGTCTTTGGCCTGGGCGGGCGTGCGGTCGTCGTGGCGGCGCTTCGGGACCGCACTCCACCGAGCCCGGACCGCGGTGGTGACCGCGGTGGTGACCGCGGTGGTGACCGCGGCGGCAACCGGGACCGCGGCCGTGGCCGCGGCGGTGACCGCGGGCGTGGTCGCGGCGGTGACCGCGACCGGGGTCGCGATCGAGGCGGTAGGCGCGGTCCACGAGCGGCGGAACGCCCCGAGCGAGCGGAGACCGAGCCGCTGCCCGACGCCAAGGAGCCGTCAGTGGGAAGCGCCCTGGGCGATCTCGGTACTGTCGGCCAGTTTGTAATGGGCGCCATCGAGCGGATCGATCTGGGTCCTTTCGAGATCCTGGAGACGGCCGATGAAGGCCTGCTCGCGATCGAAATTCGGGGTGCGGCAGCGCCCCATCTGGTGGGGAGCGATGGCCGCGCAGTGGACGCGCTTCAGCTTCTTGCGAGCCAGGTGGCTGGTCGTGAATCCGACACGCCGCCGCGCGTGGTTCTAGACGTTGAGGGTGACGGGGAAGCGCGCGAGGATCGGCTAGCCCGGTTGGCCGAGCGGGTCGCGAAGCGGGCCCTCGCCAGTGGCCGAACCGTAAAGCTCGACCCCATGAACGGCCGGGATCGGCGCCAGATCCACCTCGCTTTGCGAGATCGGGAAGGCGTGGTGACGATGAGTAGTGGGGAGGGGCGCTACCGGCAGGCACTGGTAGTGCCGGAGGGTGCACCCGAGTACGAGGAAGCCAAGCGCGAGGCCAAGGAGGCCGCGGACCGCAGCAGCTAGGCTGCGTTCCACGTGGAACCTTCCGCTGTGCCCGGAACCCGGGTGTGGCCGGTACTCGGCACGGCCCTGGATCCTCCGGTCTTTTGCGAGCGCAACGCGTGAGCAGGGCCGCACGCGAGTCGCTCGAGCGTGGACTGGCGCAGCTGGGCCTGGAGGCTTCCCCGGGCCAGGTCGAGAGCCTCTACGGGCTGGCGCAGCGAGTCTCCGCCTGGGGCGAGCGGATCAACCTGACTGGCCATCGAGGTGCGCTGGCAGTCGTCCAGCGGCTCGTGCTCGATGCGGCGGCCTTGCTACGGGCGGCTCCCGGTCACGCGTCTCTCGCCGATCTGGGTTCGGGCGCTGGCTTTCCGGGGCTGCCGATTGCGATTCTACGTCCTGAACTCCGCGTTACGCTCGTCGAGGCTCGGCAACGCCGGCACTACTTTCAGCGTGCAGTTTGTCGCGAACTCGGGCTGGGGAACGTAAGTGCGGTTCACGGTCGCGCGGAAGCCCTGGTGGCCACGCCGCACGGTGCGGTCGTCGCACAGGCCGTGGCCCAGGCGGATCGGGTCCTCAGTTGGATGCTGCCCTGGGCCGAGCCGGGCGGCTGGCTGCTGGTTCCCGGTGGTGAGCACCCGCCGACACTGACGGCTACTGCCGGTGTGCGAGAAATCGAGGTGCGCCGATACTGCGTGCCCGAGTCCGGCCCCCGCCGGACTCTCTGGCTCGCTCGACGCTCATCCTGAGCCCGTCATCAAAGCCGAAAATCTGAGTATTGTCCTGCTGTTGGGGTTCATGGTTTCACATGGAACGCGGGTGGTGGACACCCGGCGGGCAGTGTGGTAACCATCAACTTAAATCTTATGGTCCCCCCGGGGGGATACTTTATCAACTGTCTGCCCGACCCGAGGCCCGTCACGTCGAAGTCTCCCGGGAGCCGCGTGTTCGCTGTCGTGAACCAGAAGGGCGGCGTCGGGAAGACCACGACGGCGGTGAACCTGGCCGCTTCGTTTGCTGCCACGGAGCGGGCGACGCTGCTCGTCGATCTCGATCCCCAGGCCAATGCAACCAGCGCGTGCGGTGCGAGCGGCTCTGCACCCCATATTTATGACGCACT
The DNA here is from genome assembly GCA_002729515.1 of Deltaproteobacteria bacterium. Classification (GTDB taxonomy): domain Bacteria; phylum Myxococcota_A; class UBA9160; order UBA9160; family SMWR01. The sequence continues at coordinate 2,034 of PBYF01000109.1, read as the reverse complement.
CAGCGGGAGTTGCGTTATGAAGGATGTGGTGCGTCAAGCGGAGCTTCCGTATCTGCACCTGGTGCCGTCGGCACGCGCGCTCTACGGCGCCGAGATCGAATTGGTTACGACGCCGAACCGCGAACACCGGGTCAGCCACTTGCTCGCCGATCTGCGTGAAGCCTACGAACTAGTCGTCGTCGACTGCCCACCCTCTCTGGGGCTCCTCACCCTCAACGCTCTCACCGCTGCGGATTCGGTTCTGATTCCCATGCAATGCGAGTACTACGCGCTCGAGGGCTTGGCCGGATTGCTCGAAACCATCGACGCGGTGCGTCGCGGCCTCAATCCGGCTCTCGCGTTGGAGGGCATCCTGCTCGCGATGGCCGATCTGCGCAGCAACCTCGCGCGTCAAGTCGCTGCGGAGGTGCGCGCCCATTTCGGCGAGCAAGTCTTCGAGACAGTGATTCCGCGCAATGTCCGCCTGAGCGAGGCTCCGAGCCATGGCAAGCCAGTGTTGCTCTACGACGCGCGTTCGAAGGGCGCCATCAGCTACCTGGCGCTTGCCGACGAGATCCTGCGCCGCTTCGAGCGTCCAGATCCACCCCTGATACCACCTTCTCTCGGTGCACCGAAAGGAGAACACACGTGAGTTCCCGAACCCCGGCTCTCGGTCGTGGCCTCGATGCGTTGCTGCCCGGTACCTCGAACGCGCCGCGTCGCCAAGCGTCGAGCGACGCAGCCGAGCGCCCGGGCGAGTTGCGCGTCGACGCCATCGGTCCCAATCCCGACCAACCGCGGCGCCATTTCGATCCGGAGCAGATCGAGCAGCTCGCCGAGTCGATCCGCCGGCACGGTGTGCTCCAGCCGGTGGTCGTGCGACCCGTCGGGGGGCGCTACGAGCTCGTCGTCGGCGAGCGACGTTGGCGCGCCACGCAGCGAGCGGGACTCGCGACGATTCCGGCCGTCATCGCCGAAGTCGACAGCCGCGACCGGTTGGAGCTCGCTCTGGTCGAGAACGTCCAGCGCCGCGACCTGAATCCCATCGAATTGGCGCATGCTTTTCTTGCACTCTCGAATGGCGGCGCGACCCAGGACGAAATCGGGAGCCGCGTCGGGCTCGACCGGTCCAGCGTCGCGAACCACCTGCGGCTGCTCGAACTGCCCGCGGAACTCCAGGGCGACGTCGAGGCGGGGCAGCTATCCGTCGGCCACGCAAAGGCGTTGCTCCAGGCGCCGAATCCAGAGCGGCGCAGGCAGCTTCGCGACCGGATCGTGAACGAGGGACTGACGGTACGGGCCGCCGAGGACCTGGCACGGCCGGCCTCTCGCAAGCGTGGCGCGGCGCCTCGGGCGCGGCCGGCCGCGGATCCGAACCTCCAGCGCGTCGTCGATCTGCTGCGGCAACGCCTCCAGACGCGTATCCGCATCCAGGGCGACAGCAAGCGGGGTCGCGTCGAAATCGAGTACTTCGGCGAAGAAGATCTGAGTCGCATCACCGGGATGTTGCTCGGAGATGCCTGATCCGACCGACCGCGACGCTGCGGCCCACGGGGTAACCGTTGCCATCACGGCCGGCGCGAGCTTTGAAGGCCTGGTGCTGCTTCAGGGCTCCGCCCGCATCGACGGTGCCGTGCGCGGCGAAGTGATCGGTGCCGAGCGGCTCGAAATCGGCACGGGTGCTGAGCTCCAGGCAAGTGTCGAGGCCGACGAGATTTTCCTGGCGGGCCGCGTCGAGGGAGCGGTTCGCGCCGCCCGGCGCCTCGAACTCGGTCCCACCGCCCGGGTGCGGGGCCGGATCGACGCACCCCGGCTCGTCGCGGCGGAGGGGGCGCGTGTGGATGGCGAATGCCGTGTGGGCCCCCCCGGAAGAACGCCCGAGGCGCCCTGAGCAGACGCGAGTGTCTCTGGCGGCTGGGGTCGCATCAGAGCGCCCGCCGCGTCTCGAATTTCTGGCGGCTGGGGCCGCATCAGAGCGCCCGCCGCGTCTCGAATTTCTGGCGGCTGGGGTCGCATCAGAGCGCCCGCCGCGTCTCGAATTTCTGGCGGCTGGGG
>PBYF01000108.1 GCA_002729515.1 Deltaproteobacteria bacterium | reverse complement strand
GCGGGAATAACTTGCCGTATCGTGGGCGTATCCGCGTGCGTAGCCGTCCGTTCCGAGAGGGATCGGTTTCGAAGGCTGCACACTCGGCCCCCAGCGAATGCGGGAATAACTTGCCGTATCGTGGGCGTATCCGCGTGCGTAGCCGTCCGTTCCGAGAGGGATCGGTTTCGAAGGCTGCACACTCGGCCCCAACAGCGCCGTGCCTGCTGCAGTACCGCTGATGCCATGCAAAACATCGCGGTGGGGAGGCGGGAAGAATGTGCCGCACCCTACAATCCGGTTCGCGATGGCTCTGCTCGGGAAGTGGATGGGTAGTAGGGCGGAGGAGAGGGCATGAGCGAGGCGAAGATCACGTTGGTCGGCGCGGGTGGATTGTCGTTCGGACCCACGATGGTAAACGACGTCATCGACACGCCCGAGCTCGCCGGCAGCCGGTTGGTGCTCCACGACATCGACGCGACGCGGCTGGCGCGAGCCTACCGTTTCGCCGCTCGACTCAACGCAGCAAACGGGTCTCCCATCCTGCTCGAGCAGGTCACCGACCCGAGCGAAGCGCTCGATGGGGCAGATTTCTGTATCTCCAGCGCAGAGCACGGTCGATTCCGTTACTGGCGACAGGACTACGCAATTCCGCGTCGCCATGGCGCCACCCAGGTCAACGGCGAAAACGGGGGGCCGGGGGCGGTATTCCACTCTCTGAGGAGCATCAAGAACACGCTGAGCATCTGCGCCAACATCGAGAAGCACTGCCCCAATGCATTCCTGGTCAACCTCTCCAACCCGATGAGTCGCGTGACACTTGCCATCAACGAGGGAACCAACGTGCGCAATGTCGGCATGTGTCACGAGATGCCAATTGGCATCGTGCGCCTGGCGCGGTTGCTGCGCGTGCGTCCCGCTCGGATCGAGGCCAGAGCCTCGGGCATCAATCACTTCACGTTTTTCACCGAAATGGTGGACCGGCACACGGGCGAAGACCTGCTGCCGCGGGTTCGAGCACTCTTCAACCGGAGAGTCTTCGACTTCGGCCCGATCCTCACCCGCCTCGCCGCAGCGACCGAATCCCGACCAGTCCTGGCCATGCTGGCCGACCAGCTATATGCACCGCTCGTGGCCCATATGATTCGGGCCTACGGGCTGGTTCCGTGCTCGGTCGACAGCCACATCGGCGAGTACCTGCCATTCGCCCACAAAATCGGCGGCCATCACCCCGCCCACGTCGACCAGTTCGCACGGATCGACAAGGTGTTCGAACGGCTCACGGGCTGGCTTGCCGTGACGAGAATCCCGGTGCCCGTACAGCGGATGGGCCACAGCCTCGAGGAGGTCGTGCCGATCATCGCTTCACTGTGGACGGGGGCACGCCGGCGGATCATGGCAGTGAACGTCCCCAACCGGGGTTTCCTGCCCAACGTCGCCGACGGAGCGATCGTCGAAGTAGGTGCGGAGGTGGACGGCGACGGTATTCACCCCGACACCATGCCGCGGGTCGCCGAACCGATCGCCGGACACATCGCCACCCAGGTGGCGCTCCAGAACCTGATCGTGCGGGCCGCATTGACCGGTGACCGTGACCTCGCGCTTCGCGCGGTGATCGAAGACCCGGCATCACCTCTCGACGAAGGCGCATGTCGCGCACTTTTCGACGAACTCGCTGGCCTCCAGGCGACCGACTTGCCATTTGGCTAGACCCCGAAGGGCTACTCGGCGCCGGGCGTCTCGCGCGGAGCCACGGGTATTCCGTGCCTCGCGATCCTGACCGCTGCTCGGGTCTCCGTGCGAAACTGCTCAACGGTCAGCGAGTCGGCGAAGACAAAGGCCACGAACCACTCGATGAAAATCGAATAGAGCGTAAGCGCGGCCCGGCCGGGTTCAATGTATTGCGCGATCACCCGCTTCTTGTACCGCTCACTGAACAACGAGAGCAACTATTGCCTCATAATCAGCTCGCGGTCGAAAAAGCGTTGCCCGATGCCTTCGAGGCCGAGCCTCGATACGGCCAGCGGTTTCGATCAGAATGTGTACGGCAGATAGACAGACGTGGTATTTTCGGAACGACGGCTTCTCGGCCGCAGCGAATTCGTGCAAGGAGACCCACCAATGGGAAAGTACCCCCGTCAAGAAATCCTCGATGCCTTCGACGCCTACAACGCTGCACGCGAACACGCACTCGAGACCGGTGACTGGTCGCGATGGGTCGACTGTTTCCGGGAAGACGCGCACTACATCGAACACGCCTATGGCGAGTTCCATGGTCGCGAGGCCATCCGCGAGTGGATCACCAAGGCGATCAAGCCCTTTCCGACCATGATCTTTCCGATCGACTGGTGGGCGTTCGACGAGGAGAACGGCGCGATCGTGCTCCAGGTTCAGAACTGCCTGCCCCATCCGACCGATCCCACGGGCGAGGTCTTTCAGTTTCCCAATTGGACCCGGCTCGTCTACGGCGGCGACGGCCTCTGGGCCAGCGAAGAGGACGTCTACAACCCGAAGCGCGATGCACCGAGAGTCGTGGGGGCCTGGCTCGAGGCAGGCGGCAAGTTCGCGAGTGAGGAGTTCATCACGGAGGCGGAGTTCACCGAGGACACGAAGAAGGCCGGCGGGTAGGAAAGCGAGGGGGAGGAACGTGAGCCGCTTGATCGATTCGATTTCCGGTTGGGCCATCTGGCTGTCCATGCTGCGTCCGGTGCAGTTCATCGACGCGCTTCGCCGTCTCCGCGTCGACCCAGAGGACAGCCAGCAAGGCGTGCGGCTCTTCTACGCGGCAGGAGGAAATGACGACGCACGAGCCCTTGCGCTGATGAAGGCGAGCCCAGAAGGCCAGCGAATCCTCGATGCACGCGAGCCACTCGTCTTCGGAGCCGAAGACCGCGCACACCTGCGTGCAATGCGTCCAGGCAGCCTCGGGCATGCGCTGGCCGTCTTCTACGACGAGGAAGACATCTCCTGGGAGGGACTGACGGGCGCAACCGAAGGCTTGATGCCAGAACCCCGAGATGCCGAGCACGGCTTTTTTCGAGATCGCAGCCGCGCCGTTCACGACGTCCTGCATGTGTTGACGGGCTACGGCCGCGACTATCTCGGCGAGGCTGTGCTGCACGGCTTCACCTACGCGCAGTACGGCAACCACGCCTACGGATTCCTCGGGGCCTTGACTTGCCTGGGCCTCTGCTTCGTGGGGCGCCGAGACGCGCCGGGCCTGTTCATCGATGCCTGTCGCCGGGGCCACAGAGCAGACTCGCTCCTGGCCGTAGACTGGGCGGCCGCATTGGACGAACCGGTCGAAGAGCTACGGGCACGCTTCCAAATCGGCCCACCGCCGGCCTACGTTCCGCTGGATTCCTCGCTGCTCGCCGCCAAGAATGGGCTCGCTTCCACTCACTGAGTAATCCAGAACCGCTTCGGGTCCCGGGGGCTACACCCTACTCCGTCCGCCCGAACCCCTCGACCAGGGCTCACCAGATTTCCGGGTCTCCCTCCTCGGGTTCATCGGAGTAGATCGCCTCTCCTTCCCGCATGCTCCGATACTTCTCGACTGGCAATTCTGGAATCCAAACGCAGAGGCCCATGATCCAACAATTGTCAAACCTCTCGTCGATTCGCCTCCGATTGCCGCCCATCACCGAGTTCACCGGCAATGTGGTCGTGAAATCTCTGTGCTTCCTCCTCGCGTTCTCCAGACGCTATCCGACCGTGTCGATCACATTGGTGTGCAGGGTTTCTTCGATGTGGAAACCGTGACAGTAAAGCCCGCCTGTCTCTTCCACCCTGGTGTCGTGATCCTCTCTCACCCACCTCCATTGGACAGAATGTCTACTCCTCGGACCTAGCGACCACACAGCTTGAACTTCCCAAGCTCGACCAGACAGGAGTTCTCTCCTCGGGCTTCCCCCTGAACGCTGACCAACTAAATCTCACACTCTTCGACAAAGCACACGCGGCATCGCACGCAATCGGTTACTTCGGACTCTCGAAGCTGGGGGTCGCGCAGGCGTTCCGACGGTCGGTGCGGCAGACCACTCCATATCTTTCAGTTCTCCGCGTGGGACGAGGCCGTTCAAACCGCCGCCGAGACGGGCCCGATCACACCTTCGAGTGTCGCATCTGCAACTGACTGGAAATACGCGGCATTTCGGACTCCCGCCTCCCTCCCGCAGCGACCGGCCACAGCATTTTCGAAAAAGTTCGAAAAACCTGCACCCCCTGTGAAGTAGTTCACAGGGGACGAGGTCTGGATCTGCGAAAAATCACTCAGTGAGTGAGACAGAGCGCCAACGGCTGAGTGGGCGATTCAAGCAGGGTCGAATCGGATCGCCAGGAAAAGAAGAAAACACAATGATCGGTGGAAACAAACCGAACTCCAGGGGCCTTCGAGGCAGCGCTGAAGCTTTTCCCCTCAGATCTGGAACACCGCTCATAGCTCCGGATTCACAATCGCTGGGTGGACGGGCTCAAAAAGAAATATCGGTGAACGATCTCTGCTTACCACGCGTCCAACTCCAAGAATGCATCAGGCTCTTAGGTTCACTAACGATACACCCTCATGCATTGACAGGGAAAAACCAGAACGGGACGACATGTCTCTACAGAATCGCTGCCGTCCCAAACATGACACTAACTTCACCGTATGCTCGGAAGTTGGAGTCGGATCGCCACTCTCAGTCCTTTGGTATTGAAGTGTTTTTCAGCAAGCGAGAACAAGCATCTGATCGTTCTATTCCCGAACATTCGCAATCAGCATTCTCGACATATATCTTATTAGGAGCGTTGATCCCTAACGCTGAAATCATCTCGTGGTTCCAGCAAAAATCTTGGCCAAAAGGACGGCCGCAGGCAGAGCGCGTCGTTAGCGAAAAGCAGACGGAGCCGGAGCTTCCCCCCCGAATGCCTCCCATTCACCACACATCCCACGAGCACGGGAACGTTCTTGTCACGACGGTTGTCGGGCTGTTTGCGCTGGTGGCCCTCGCGACGCTCGCCATCAATCAAACCATGGCCTACGAGGCGCAGGCCAAGCTGCAAAACGTGGTTGATGCCGCTGCCTTGGCCGGGATATCGGCGATTCGTGACGGTGGAGATCAGAGCATGGTCACCGCCCGCGCCCAGGCGGTAGGAGATGCGCACGACATCCGCGGCGCTACCTCGCTCGATGTCAAGTTGGCTGAATCGAGTATCGATACCGGTTGGTTCCATTTCGGGAGCGGCGGCTTTCTCGAAGAACCCACGGAAGATGCCGTTCCCGCGGTCCGCGTCGACGTCACGCTGGAGGGCAACCCCAGTTCCGACAACACTGGTGCCCTGAAGCTTTTCTTGAGTGGGGTGATGGAATCGCTCACGGGGTCGTCCGTGGCGCGGATCAAGAGCGACGCCATCGCCGTGGTTCGCCCGCGCGACTTCGTGATCCTCCAGGACATCGCCTGGTCGTTCCGCGAGGAGTTCGAGTACGCCCGAGACGCCGATCTCGCCTTCGTGGAACTGCTTGCAAACCGCGATGGCGGACTCGGAGATCGGGTAGGTGTCGTGACCTTTGGGCGCGAAGCGTACAGGTCGCTCGATTTCGAGCCGGTCGCGAGCGAAGCCGAGAAGATCACCGACTACCTCACCTACGACATGGAGGTGTGTCAAGACACGAGCAGCCAGAGTGGCCCGGACGGGATCAACTGCCGGGGCACCGGGACCGCCGATGGGATCCATGCTGCCAGCGAGCTTTTCGAGGAATCGAGTTCCACGAGCGCAGACCGGGTACTCGTGCTGCTGACTGACGGGAGACCCTGTCACCTGGAACTCGGCTTGCCAGAGGCGGTCGAGGCCGGTGAAGCGCTTGCGCTCGATGCTGCGCAGGAGGCAGCAGACCTCGGAATCAACATCTTCGTCGTGGAGTTCGCCGAGGCCACGCCCGGAAACAACCATCTGTGCATGCAGCCGAACAGCGCCTTCAATCTGGCGCTTGCAGACGGATTCGGATTTGGTGTGACGACGGATGATCCGGCCGACCTGGAAGACAAACTCGCACAGGTCGCAAAAAAGATGCCGGCGCGCTTGGTGCACTAAAAGACCTTGCCCGACTGCGGTTCATTGGATCGCAGCGGCAGGATGCGCCGTTCCCTCACCGGGAGGGGGGGCGTGAGTAACTGAAGAATCAAATGGAGAAACAAAATGCTGAAGCGCTTCCTCAAGGAAGAGAGTGGAATGGAGATGGTCGAGTGGGCCATCGTCGGGATCCTGTTCGCCGTGGCTGGCGCTGCGGGCTGGGGTCTGCTGGCCACGCAAATGAGTTCCACACTCGGAACCGTCGAGTCCACTCTCGCGGGCAACTAGCCCACGTCTCGATACCCATGCTGAGACCGACACGAACAAGTGCGATTCCGCAGGCGCAGGATTCTTTCGCGGCACCTGCTCTTGCAAAGCCGACTCTGATCTCAGTCGGAACAGGCATCGCCATCGCCGGTCTCGTGTTGGCCGCCCCCCCCGCCGACCGGCTGCCCTCATTCCTGGGGGCAGCCGGTTACCTCCTACTCGCGATCGAGAGTGATGTGCGCTCGCTGAAGATCCCGAACTGGCTGAACGGTGCTGGCCTCGTCGTAGCCCTGGGGCTAGCCGGGTGGCTAGGCGGACTTTCGGGTTTCGGCACGGCGCTTGCCGGCGCTGGTGCAGCTCTCGCTGTCGGCTTCGTGCTCTTCGCGCTCGGCGTGATCGGAGCCGGGGACGCGAAGGGTGTCGCGGTACTTGGCGCACTATTCGGACTCTCAGCGCTACCGGGTGTGCTCTGGTGGACGGTGCTTGCCGCTGGAACACTCGGCATCGCGCTCATCCTTGCCCGCGGTGAGGCAATAAACTTTGCGCGCCGTTGGTGGCTCATGGCAACCGCGTTTCTAGTCACTCGAAAACTCTTCTACATCGCACCGAGCCGCGAGAGTGCTGCGGCCACAGGACTGCCCTTCGCGGTCGCGATGGGCCTCGGAACGGCTGCCAGTGGAGTGTGGGGGGTACCGTGGAGCGGATGAAACTCGCCAATCGCCGCGAACTCGGCTCGACGTATGTCGAGATGGTGATCGTACTTCCGTTGCTGCTGATCCTGTTGTTCGGGATCGCCGAATTCACCCGACTCTTCATCCAGGCCCAGATCGTCCACTGCGCGGCACGCGAGGCGACACGCGAAGCCACGCTGTTCCGACCCGACTGCGATGGCGCTAAAAACGCCGCGGAGAATGCAGCAGAAGACATCATCCAAGCGAATGCAATCACACGCGGCAGCTCGTTCGATGTGGACGTGGAGAATGCCTGTGATTCTGAAGAGCCCGCACGTGTCACGGTCTATCTGGATACCGAGTTCCTCGTACTCGCCAGGCTGGTGAACAGACTTACCGGGGGGAGCCTCACGGACGAACCGTTCAGGCTCAGCTCGACGCTGATAATGCGAAACGAGGCACATGCCGGAGGCTGACTCCGAAAGGCTCTACCGGCTACGGCTCTCATCGGAGATATGAAATGAAAAAGAACCGACGTGCTCTGCTGTTCCTCGGGCTCGGCATTGTGCTGGCGGGAGCCGCTGCCTGGTTCAACCTGTCTCAGCTGCGTGGAGCCCCGGATGCAAATGCGGCCACGCTGGAGTCGGTTGCCGTAGTCGTGGCGCGCACGAGCCTGCCCGTTTCCGAGCCGATCCGTGCACTCCAGATCCGGCTGGTAGAGTGGCCCAAGGCAGTCGTCCCGCCGGGCACCTTCACGTCCCTCGACGATGCCGTGGGACGCGTGCCCCGCCGCAGTTTTCACGAAGGTGAGCCCGTCCTGGCAAGGGGACTCTTCGAATCCGGGGCCGGCGCCGGGCTCTCTCCGCTGATCGGCGAGGAGATGCGTGCGGTATCCGTCGAGGTGGACGAGGTAATCGGCATCGCCGGGTTCGTGAAGCCCGGAACGCGGGTAGATGTGGTGGCGACCATCAAGGCACGCGGCCGAGCGATCGACCCGTATTCGAAGGTGATCCTGCAGGACATCCGGGTCCTCGCAATCGATCAGACGCTCGAGGAGCACGAAAGCGGACCCTCTGAAACCGTGAATGTCGTGACGCTCGAGGTGACTCCAGAGGACGCGGAGAAGGTCGCCTTCGCCGCACACCAGGGAAGGCTTCAGCTCGCCCTTCGAAACCCCACCGACAAGAATGTCGTCGCCACGCGAAGCGCTAGTGCCGCCGCTCTCAGAGGGCGGGTCAAGAAATCCGGCCGGCCTTCGGGACGACGCGTCGAGATCATCAAGGGGTCGAAACGGGAGTCGAGCTACTTCTAAAAGAACAAGGGAAGTCTCGGCAGACACTGCAGCTGACAATCTGATGGATTCAAAGTGATCCAAAAAGGCGTGCGACAGGACAGAGGCATTTAGAATGGCTGATGTAGTTGATGTAGTGAGTGGAAAGTTGATCGGAAGCGTGGCAGCGGTGGTGGTCTTGACAGCAAGCACAGCAGCCGTTTCCGGCTCTGTTGGATTGGACGCGTTGCGGGTAGCCCACGGTCCTGTGGTGGAACTCTCGGCTCCGACCGACGCAGCCGGACGGCTGCACCGCATCGCCCTCGAGCGGGGAAAGTCGACGCTCGTGCGGACCAAGTTCGAGGTCAAGCGTGTGGCGATCGGGAGACCCTCGGTCGCAGATGTCAACGTTCTCGGACCGCGCGAAATCCAGATCGTCGCGCACCGGATCGGAGAGACGAACCTGCTGCTCTGGGGCCGCAGCGGGCGCGTCGAAATAGCCCTGGATCTCTCGGTCGGCCCCCCGCACTCGGCACTCGAGGCGGAGCTTCAGCGCGTCCTCGAAAACCCGACGCTCGAGGTCGATGCGACGGGCCACGCGATCGTGCTGAAGGGTACGGTCGACAGCCCGGTGGACATGGACCGGGCGCTCAAGGTGGCGCGCGCAGCGATTCCGCGCGAGACGGTGCAGGCCGGTGAGCACTCCGGTCAACAGAGCATCAGCATCGAGGAGGGCGATGACCAGATCGTGAACCTCATGACTGTAGGCGGAAACCAGCAGGTGATGATCGAGGTCGTCGTCGCCGAGATGAGCCGCACCTTGCAGCGCCGCCTTGGAACCAACTTCGCGGGTGTTACCACGGTGGGCGGTGCTGACGTCAATTTTTTCTCGTTCCTACAGAACATGACTCGACTCGATGATACTGAAGCCCTTGCTAAGACACTCATCGGGGTGACTCAACGCGTCAACTTCATTTCGACCATCTCGAAGGGCTCTTCAAACCTCGACCTGTTCATCGAGGCGATCCAGGAAGATGGACTCGTGAAGATCCTGGCCGAACCAAACCTCGTGGCCCGCAGCGGAGAGAGCGCCAAGTTCCTCGTTGGAGGTGAGGTACCGATTCCCGTGCCGCAATCGGGAGCATCAATCGGGACGATCACAGTCGAATTCAAAGACTTCGGCGTGGGGGTGACTTTTACGCCCACCGTACTCGGAACGGATCGCATCCACATGCAGGTCAGCACCGAGGTCAGCGAGATCGATCTCACCTTGGGTTTACAGCTCGAAGGATACGTCGTTCCGGCGTTCAAGACCCGGCGGGCGGCAACGGCCGTGGAACTGGGTGACGGTGATAGCTTTGGCATCGCCGGACTATTGCGCGACGAGGTGATCGAAGTGGTTCACCGCTTCCCGCTGCTTGGCGACATCCCAATCCTTGGGGCGCTCTTCCGGAGCACGCAGTTCCATAAGAAGGCGACCGAGTTGGTCATCATCGCCACGCCGCGGCTCGTAAAGCCCCTTCCACCCGGACCTCCCGAGCTGCCCACGGATCGCTTCATCGAACCCGACGCGGCGGAATTCTTCTTGCTCGGCGCGCTCGAAGGCAACGCCTGGAGCCGCTTCTGGAACTCCACCAAGAGCGTCTTCGGAGCCGACTCGGACACCACAACAGACACCTCGATCGAGCCGCCGCCCGGCGATCTGCTGGCCGACGGCATGGCAGGAGATGCGGGCCACCGCCTCGATGTGGGGCTTGCGGAGGCAGAGCTATGAACAGGTCGATACCGAAGCGGGTCACACCGCTAATTCTCGCCGGGATGGCCGTAATGGCCTGTAACCACCTTCCGGGCCCGGTAGAGGACCACTGGGGCGAGTCGGTGCGCGGTACGCGATCCGCGATGGTGGCGGACCCAGAGGCCGGGACAACGCCCGCTGACCCGATCGACGGGCTCGATTCGCTGAGCGGTGAGATCACCGTTCAGAACTACGAAACAGACAGCAAGCGCATACGCAAATCGGATGATGAAGAGTTCTTCCTGGAAGAATTTCCCTGATAAGCGGTAGGGCGATCCACTAGTGAGGGTTTCTGTCAATGGCCCAGCTCAACTGTGCGGTTCTCGCACTCGATCCCGACCTGCGTGGACAGCTTTCCCAGCTGCTCGAAAACACCGGACACGCCAGTGTCGCCGTCGCGGTGGAGCGGTGTTCGGACCTCGAAGACGTCGTCTGGCGTGTGGGTCCCGACCTGCTCCTGGTCGCACTCGACGAAGAGCCAGAAGCGGTACTGGCTGCCGTCGAATTGCTCGGCGATCGCCGTCCGGTGGTGCTCATGTGCGGACCCCAGGACGAGAGCGATCTAATTCTGCGCTCGATGCGGATCGGTGTTCGTGACTATCTCCCACTTCCGGTTCCGAGCGAAGAACTCACAGCGGTGGTGCAGAGTCTCATCCTCGAGCGCACCGCGAGCGAAACGCCCGAGCGCGGCACCGTGGTGGGTGTGCTCGGAGTCAAGGGCGGTGTCGGAGCGACGGCGGTCACGTGCCAGCTCGCCTCAGCACTTCAAGAAACCGGCTCACAATGCGGGATCATCGATCTCAACCTGGTGCACGGAGACGTCGCGCTCTACCACGACCTGTCACCTAGCTTCACTCTCGCAGATCTCGAACGACAGGAAGGTGAAATCGACAGAACCTACGTGCAGTCGCTCGTCACCCTGCACGCTTCGGGCGTGGGTGTCGTGGCTGCACCCACATCCCCGGAACAGGCACGTCGAATTTCTCCGGCACGGCTACAACGCACCGTGGCCCTCATGCGGGACTTCAACCACTTCACGCTGCTCGATCTTCCGCGCGACTGGAGCGACATCGCCGTGGCCACGATCGAAATGGTGGACCGCGTGATCCTGGTGATTCAGCGCGACGTCCCCACACTCGCGCATACGAAACTCCACCTCGGGCTTCTCGAGCGGCTGGGGATCGAGCGCAGCACGATCCACCTGATCGCCAACCGCGACGAGGGCAGCTCGGACCTCTCGGACCGCGATCTGCGGGAGTTTCTCGGCCGGCCGATCGATCACCGGCTTCCAGACGACCGCGAGTCAATGCTCGAGGTGGTCAACAGTGGCAGCTCTCTTGGCGAGATCGCACCCCGCAGCACCGTCCGGCAGAGCTTCCAGGATCTCTCGCAGTCGCTCCGGACCTGGTGCGGCATGCACTCCGCGGGAAATGTGGAACCTGCACGCGGACTCGCCCGCGTGCGCAACCTGATTCGACGGGGACGCAATGGCCTTGATTGATCGACTGCGTGGACGCGTATCAGAGCCGGTTACTCCCGTAACGGACGAGCCCGAGGCCGACAAGCGCGCCCAGGAGCAGGAGGCGGCCAAGCGCGATACAGAGTACCAGGAGCTCAAGTCCCGCATACACAACCGCCTGTTCGATCACATCGATCTCACGCGGTTCGCTCAGGTCAGCGAGAACCGCGTCGCCCAGGATATCGCCGAGCTCACACACCGCATTCTCCAGGACGAGGAGGCGCTGCTCACCGCGGACGAGCGACAGCGCGTCATCTCCGAGGTGCAACACGAGGTATTCGGCCTGGGTCCTCTGGAGCCGTTGCTCCAAGATCCCCGCGTTAACGACATTCTGGTCAATGGACACGCACAGATCTATGTGGAGCGCAGCGGAAAGATCGAACCCACAGTGGCGCGCTTTCGTGACGACGCACACCTGATGCGCATCATCGAGAAAATACTCACTCAGGTCGGTCGCCGGGTCGACGAGAGTACGCCTCTGGTGGACGCGCGCCTCGAAGACGGGTCCCGGGTGAACGTGATCATACCGCCGCTCGCGCTCGACGGTCCGATGCTCTCGATTCGCCGCTTCCAGGAGGACAAGCTCACCGCTGAAGCATTGGTCGAGATTGGCAGCCTGACGCCAGAGGCCATGAAGGTTCTCGAGGGCATCGTGAAGGGACGCCTCAACGTGCTGATCGCAGGTGGAACCGGTGCGGGAAAAACTACCCTGCTGAACGTCCTTTCGGGTTTCATACCCGTCAACGAACGCATCGTCACGATCGAGGACTCCGCCGAACTGCAGCTCCGCCAGACCCACGTGGTACGGCTCGAGACGAGGCCTGCAAACGTCGAGGGCCGCGGCCGAGTAACGCAGCGGGAACTCGTGATCAACGCCCTGCGGATGCGGCCGGATCGCATCGTCGTCGGCGAGGTACGCGGCTCCGAGGCCCTCGACATGCTGCAGGCAATGAATACGGGCCACGACGGATCACTCACGACCATCCACTCCAACTCACCGCGTGACGCGCTCATGCGCCTCGAGACCATGGTAGCGATGACGGGCTTCGAACTTCCGTTGCGGGCGGTACGTTCGCAGATCGCCTCGGCAGTCGATCTGGTGATCCAGATCGCACGCCTCTCGGACGGCACGCGCTGCATCACGAGCATCCAGGAAATCACGGGCTCCGAGGGCGATGTGGTGATGATGCAGGAGATCTTCCAGCTACAACGGAACGGCGTAGCAAACGATGGAACCGTACTGCGCCGTCTGGTCCCGGTGGGTATCCGGCCGCGCTTCTGCGAGCGTCTCGCACACGATGGCATCGAGTTCGGCGGGGAACTCTTCGACCCCGAGAACGTGCGGGCCGACATGCGTCCGGAGAGCGCGGCATGACTCGTATCGGCATGATCCTTCTCGCGCTCTCGTTGATCTCGTTCATCGAGGTCGGCATTGTCATGGTGCGCGGGGTGCGTTCGGACCGCAGAGAGCAGCTGCGGCAGCGCCTGCGCCGCGTCGCCCAGCGAATCAATGACCCGCGTCGCGGACCGGCTGAGATCTCGATCATCCGAGAAGGCACGGGCGGCTTCCGCGCGCGCCTCGAAGAGATCGTGCTGCGGCTGCCCTTTTCGATCGCCCGCCGTATCGACGTAGTGCTCTATCGCGCCGGGATCAGTATTGGCGCGTGGCGTTTCCTGGCACTCACGCTGAGTCTCGGTGCGGGTGCAACGGTGGTGGGCATCGAGATCTTCTACGACTGGGCACTCGCCCTGCCACTTGCGCTCGGGGTAATGTGGCTGCCCTGGCTCTTCGTCAGCTGGCGGCGCGGGAAACGGATGCGCACCTTCGAAGAAGATCTGCCCGATGCGCTCGACCTGATCTGCCGGGCACTGCGCGCGGGGCATGCGCTGCTCGCAGGCTTCCGCATGGTGGCAGACGAACTCGACGACCCGGTGGCCGCCGAGTTCAACGTGCTTTCGGAAGAACTCGCGCTCGGACTCAATCTCGAGCAGGCACTCGAGAAATTCTGTCTCCGCATCGGTCTCCCCGATCTCTACTTGTTCTCGACGGCTGTGCTGATTCAGCGTGAGACGGGGGGAAACCTGGCCGAGATCATGGAAAAGCTCGGCTACGTGATTCGGGCGCGCTTCCAGTTCTACGGAAAGGTGCGCAGCATGACGGCCCTCAACCGCGGCGCGGCAATGATTCTGCTGATGTCACCACCGACCTTCGCCGCGCTGATGTATCAGGTAGCCCCCGATTTCGTGAGCACCCTGTGGCTCAGCGAGGGGGGGACGTGGATAGGGACGACCGTGTCCGTGATGACCGTGGTCGGCTATCTGCTCGCTCGGCGCATGGCCGTGGTAGAGGCTTAGCAGAGCCATGGCGATCGCAAGTTCAGCTCTTCTGTTCGCCGGAATCCTCTTTCTGTTTCTCGGCACCTGGATTCTCGTGAGCGAGCGCTCAGCACGCCTCCGACTCGATCGTCTCGATGCAGGAGCGGCGAGCGACAGCGAGGTTGGAATCTTCCCGAAGGAACAGTCTCTGCTCGTACGCCTGCTCGCGCCGTTCGCGGGTCGTCCCAGAGAGGCCGAAGGGGGCCGCGACGACCGAAAGCTCCGGGTGAGGCTCCTGCATGCGGGCTACCGCAGCCCGGGAGCTTCCGTGGTGTTTCGAGGCAGCCGCGTGATCCTGGTTCTGGGTCTGCCTCTCGGCTTCTACCTGACGCCGCTGCACCTGATCGTCCGCGAGAGCCTGGTACTCATGACGACCGTGTCGCTGGCGGGCTTCGCCTACATACTGCCGAGCTACCTGCTCGATTGGCGCACCAAACGTCGCTCGCAAGAGATCGAGCGCCATCTTCCCGACGCACTCGACCTGCTGGCGGTATGCGTCGAGGCGGGACTCGGTCTGATCCAGGCGCTCGCTCGTGTGGGCCAAGAGATTCGACGCATCTCGCCCGTCCTGGCCGAGGAGCTGGAGCTCGTGAATCTGGCCACCCGCGCAGGCCGATCGAATGCAGAAGCGCTTCGCGAGCTCACCCAGCGCACGAATGTCCGCGAGGTATCCGTACTGGTAACCATGCTCACCCAGACCGAGCGATTTGGAACGAGCCTGGCCGATGCCCTGCGCACGCACAGCGATGCAATGCGAACTCGCCGCATGCAGCTCGCCGAGGAGCGCGCCGCCAAGGCATCCCTCCGCATGCTCTTCCCGACCGCAATCATTCTACTGGCCCTGCTAGTACTGATCGTAGGGCTCGCGTCCGTCCAAGCATCCAAGATCCTGAACGGACCCTAGACGAGGAGCCTGGAACCGTGATTGTCAGACATCAACGAATCTTCCGATTCGGAGCGGCGTTCGTGCTCGCTTCCATGCTCGGCTGCGCGGGCTCGGGTGGACCGCTCAAGATCCGGCGTATCCAGACCTTCGACAAGGCATTGGCTCGCCAGCGCGCGCTCCACGCCCCGGAATTCGATCTGAAGGGTCCGAGCGAGGACCCCGCGCGTCACCTGGCCACCGGCGATGTCCACCGCGCGCAGGGACGCAACAGCGAGGCCCATCGGGCCTACGTGCGCGCTCATTTCGCCGACCCGGAAAGCCTGGTGCCGCTAGAACGCATCGCATACCTCGCTCTGCGCGAGGATACCGAGCATGCGCGCATCCTGTTCGAGGAACTGGTCACCGATGCGCCCGATGCGCCGGGACTACGCGTGGGTCTCGGGTACGCTCTCGCAGCCTCGGGCGAACTCGAAGCCGCGCGCGAGCAGCTCGAGCATGCGGTCGAGCTCAACCCAACCTCGCAGGCGGCGCTGCTCACTCTCGGAATCGTGAGCGACCGTCTGGGCGATTCGGAAGCTGCCGTGCGGGCCTATGAGCGAGCCCTGGCCGCGGGCCTCAACAACGCGCAAGTCCTGAATAGTCTCGGGGTCTCGTACCTGCTCGCGAATCGCGCCGAAGACGCAGTGAGCGTGTTCAAGAACGCGCGCGCCCTCGAACCGCGCAACCCGGTCTTCTCGAACAACCTGGGACTCGCGCTCGGGCTACTGGGACGTGACGCTGCGGCGATGACGGCCTTCGAGCGCACCGGCAGTGAGGGCGACGCGCTCAACAACCTCGGTCTCGCGCGGTACCTACGCGGCGACCTATCCGGCGCACGCACCCTCTTCGAGCGCGCCCTTCTCACCAACGAAACCGACGAACTGCGCGTGCTGCGCAACCTGGAGCGCGTGGAACAGGCCTCCTCCCAACCCGGCGACGCCTGACCGTGACGCCATCGCCCACAACTTCGGGCGCCAAATGCCGCTCTGGGTTCCGCGCGATGACGATTCCGGACGAGATTCCAGTGGGGCCCGTTCAGCGGTCCCTCCAATGGAAGGGCTCTTTTCCCTGGGTCCGGTGCGTAGGCATTCTGTCAAATAGAGGCGGGCAAGGGGCTCAGGCCCCAATCGCGGGAAAGACTGGCAGCACCGCGAATCCACACTCGACGACCTTCGCCAGAATGGGCGCTTTTCACCATATTCGTGCTCTGGTTTTCGCCATCGCGCGCTGCTCAGGTTGCAGGCTCACGCTGCCGATACCGGCCGTATGGGCCAGCAGCGGACGCGCAAGTCGCTCCGGATTCTGCTCGACGGCACGATGTGCACGATCGGTGGTGGATTCACGTACCTGGTAAACGTCGCGCCGCGCATGGCCGCCCGCGCCCCGGAGCACCGATTCCTCCTGCTCGGGCGCAACCCACTCCTCGCAGAGGCCATGCCCAGAGCCGAAAACCTCGAGGTCCGGTTGCTGCCCCCGGTCGGCATTGCGGGAAGATTCCGCTTCTCCTACCTCCAGGCTCCGCGCATCGCCAAGCGCTGTGGCCGGCCCCTCCATACTGGTACCAGCCTCTGAGTTAGCCTTTTCGGAGGCTGATAGGAGGCAGGATGAAGCGCGCACGCTTCGCAGAGGAGCAGAT
>PBYF01000107.1 GCA_002729515.1 Deltaproteobacteria bacterium | reverse complement strand
GCTGCGCACATCAGCCGGTGCGGTCACCTTGCGGCTTCAGCGTGGGACCAGTCGCATGCTGCGCACATCAGCCGGTGCGGTCACAGCGACCCAGGCGCCGCGATCGAGCAGCTGTGCGTTGTTGGCGCCGTCGGCGAGTTGCCAGCTGCCCGGCACTGCGAACCGCGCGGTGGCGCCCTCGTGCTCCAGGTCGAAGCTCAGCAGGAGCGTTTCGGGTGCGATGCGAAGTTCCGCTGCGGCCTCGCTAGCGAGGGACACCTCCCCGATCGAGATCTCACCCGCGGCACCGAGGGCGAGTACGAGAACGTCTGCGCGGTTTTGCACCGAGGCCGCCGTGCCACGGAAACGGGCGCCGCCCGCTTCGACCGAGGCCTGCTCCTCGCTGAGGAAGACGAGGTCTTCCCCGAAGCCGCCCGAGACGCGGATCACCCGCCCGCCACCGAGGGTCTCGAACCGGGGCGCCGCCGCGTTCTCGTCGCGCGGGAAGACGGCCACGAAGTAGATCCCGTCGTCCGGACGCTGGAGATGGAGCAGGTCCTGGTACTCCTTGAACCCCAGGAGTGTCTGGTAGGCGTGTGCGACGCCGAAGCGCAGGGTGTGGCGTGGAGTGTCGCGGGGCTCCGCGACGTAGAACTCGATGTCTACGCCGTAGGGGCCAAGGGCCGTGTAGCGCGGGCCGTCGGGCAGCTGCGTGGCCTGCGTGGTCTTCTCGCCGGGCGCATCGCGCAGGAATCGCTTGCGGTTGGCAGCTTCGGCGGCACCTCCGAGGCGCTCGGAAACGCTCCACCACTGCCACATAGTGGGCTGTCCGCCGCTGACGTGATCTCGCAGCACGAAGTAGCCGGCGCCCGCCGGGTCGTCGGCGCGCACGAAGAGAACCTGGCGCTGCCAGTTCACTCCGGGGCCTCCCTCGCGCGGGACCGGAGGCCATTCTGGGAGGATGCGCATGAACGAGTAGGAGTTGGGATGTGGTTGACCCATGTCCTTCTTCCACGGTTTGTCGATGGTGTATCGGCCGGCCACGTACTGCTGGTGGGGGAGGGCGGTGGTCGCCGTACGCTCGCGCTGCTTTGCCTTGTGGTTGAACCGGGCGCTGCGCTCAGCCGGGGTGCCGCGGCCACGCGCCGGTAGCACACGTGAGAGCAGCAGTTCTTCCCGGTCCGGATAGGAGGCAGCGAAGCGGGCCGAGATCGGCACGCCCCGCGCGAAGACGAGGGCCAACGTGCCGCTCTCGCCGGCCAGAGTGAACTGTTTTTCGTTGACATAGTAGGCCCACCACTCAGCGTCGCTGCCGATGCCATTGCGCAGGATCACGCCCGTGCGCGGGAAAATGTCGATCTCCCAGTCTGGTGCTCGGGCGGGCAGCGTCGGGTCGGTGATCACGAATTCCCAGCCGCCCAACACCTCTCCGGTGAAGCGCGTTGGCCGGCCCGTGCGGTTCCATAGCCACTGGAGCTGAGCCGAAAGATCGGGGTCGCTCTTGGCGAGGGCGCGGGCATACCCGCCGTGCAGGCCAAAGTTCTCGCCCGCTGGACCGCGGCCGATTGGCGGCGTGACCCCCGCCTTGCCATCGCGCCCGGGTTCGGTGTGACGGGGATCCGGTGGCGAGTATTGCTTTGCGAGATACAACATCAGGCGCTTCATGCGGGGATCGTTCACGAAGTCGCGACCACCGTTGCGCTCGGCCGCGAGTGCAAAGGCCAGGAGCGGTGAATTCGCCACGTATGCGTAATGCGCCGAGCTCTCTGGCCATTCGCCCTCCGGGCTGACCTTCTCGTCGAGCGTTCTGTCCAACATGCTGGCGGCGGCATCCATCCATTCCCGTGCCGCGGGGTGCGCGGGGATCGTCGTGCCCGCGATTCCGAGCTGCATCACGGTGGCGACGGTCATGTTGAGGTTGCCGGTCGCGTAGCCGCGTTCGGCCGACCATGTTCCCGGATCTGCCATGCGGTATGCCATGTAGGCGAATTGTGCACGGAACAGGCGCCGGTCGTCGTCCGTGAGAAGATCACTTCCCATCAGCGCGTCGTAGAGCGCGATGACCGTGGCGCCGGCGTTCTTCATGTAGTAGACGCCCAGTTGAGCAAGCTGGAAGCGGAGACGCTCGACGAGCTTGCCGCGTCGGGCCAACCGCGGGTCTCCGGTCAGTAGCCAGGCGGCGACTCCGCGTGTCTGCACGTACCAGCCTTCGCCGATGGGAGCGGTCTCGAGCAGTCGGATGTGAGCTTCGATCTGCTGGGGGTCGTGCTTGCGAGAGTGCACGGCGGCGAGTTCGTCCGCGTCCATGTAGAGGTGGGGATGCTGCGGGCCCTCGGGCCAGTCGAGCACCATCTCGCGTACTTCTTGGAGATGGTGGCCGACGTCTCCGAGCGGAAGCACCGTGTATCGCAACAGCACGCTGTCGTTCGTTGGCCGTGCGTCTGCGTCGCGTTCCGGGAAGGGCCGGGCATGACCGATGGCGAGCCGCCGGATGCCCGGCGCAGCGTCGAGTTGGAGTTCGAGCGCGCCATTCGGGGTGCGGACCAGCGGGACCTGCTTGCGCCGCAGCCCGGGCTGGGCCCGGGGCGAGCCGGGCGCGGCCGGCTCGACCCAAGCGCCTGCGTCGCGCCGCACGATGCGTCGCTCGCGCTTCGCTCCGGGCCGCGTCAGCCGGATCAGGACCTGGGTGTATTCGTCCCACCAGTCGTGCCACGGTGTGAGGCGCGTGATCTCGCCGGGCGCCTGGAGCTGAATCGGAACATCGGTCCAGGCACCGGTCGGAGCGGATTGGGTCTCTGGCCGCGCGTGTTGAGCTTCGGCGAGGAGGCGTAGCGAGAGGCTCTCGCCCGGGCCGGCAATTGGCAGCGCGATGCCCGAGTCGGCGCGCTCACCGTCGCAGTCGACGTCGACCAGCAGCATCGAGTCGCCAGCGACGATCTCGGCGCGCAGCGTCAGGTCCGTACCGTCCTCGTATTCGTAGTGCCACTCGGCCGCCGCGAAAACGGGGCCCCGGGCGACGAGCCGTCCCTTCCAGGCTCGGAGCCGTGCGGCTCCGAAGAGTCTCCCGCCCGAGACCCAGACGCCGTCGTCGAAGCGCAACGCCAGGATCGGGGTTGGGACGGTTACCGCTGCACGCGGGCTGGCGAATCGCTCGCCCCGAGATTCCAGCGTGCGGCGAACTGACGGGTTTTTACTTCGACCCCGCCTTCGCGGTCGAGGACCTGCAGGTCGGCCTGGGGCGCGGGAGCCGATCCATCGCAGCGAATCGTGTAGGTGTCGGTGCCACCCGCCTCCAGGTCGACGATGGCCGCAACCTGCCCGTCGGCCGTCAGCTGTGCCGGTAGGGGGCCGCGCGGGCCCTCGAGCCTCAGTGACTGCGGGGTGCAGCCGCTGCCGGCGTCCCCGAGGTCGAACCGCACCAACTCGTGCTTCCAGGCGTCCCCGAGGTCGAACCGCACCAACTCGTGCTTCCAGGCGTCCCCGAGGTCGAACCGCACCAACTCGTGCTTCCAGGCGACCCCGAGCTGTTCTGTGAGCGGAATGCTCACTTCGAGCCCCCGGGCCCCGTTGGCAACGAGCACCAGAGCGCCGATGACCGTCAGCCGCAGACCTCTCAACACCTCCCGGAAGCTAGCAGGGAGGTCAGCCCGCGCTGAAAGTGAGCTGGTCGTCCTGGACGTCGACCTGGACCTTCGTGCCTTCCGGGAACTCGCCCTCCAGAATGCGCAGGGCCACCGGGTCCTGCACCAGGCGTTGGATGACGCGCTTGAGCGGACGCGCGCCGAAGTGCGGGTCGTAGCCCCTGTCGGCCAGCAGCACCTGAGCTGCCGGTGAGACGTCGAGTTCCATGCGCCGCTCGGCGAGTAGCTGCCGCACCCGCTCGAGCTGGATCTCGACGATGCGGCCGAGTTGCTCGCGGGCGAGCTGGTGGAAGACAATGGTCTCGTCGACCCGGTTCAGGAATTCGGGCTTGAAGCTCGCCCGCAGCGCCTCCTCGACTCGGCGCTGGATCTCGTCCTCATTCTCGAGATCGACGATGTACTGGCTGCCGATATTCGAGGTCAGGATCAGGACCGTGTTGCGGAAGTCGACGGTGCGGCCCTGGCCGTCGGTGAGGCGACCGTCGTCGAGGATCTGGAGCAGCACGCTCCACACGTCGGGGGGCGCCTTCTCGATCTCGTCGAAGAGGACCACGCTGTAGGGACGGCGCCGCACCGCCTCGGTCAGGTAGCCACCCTCGTCGTAGCCCACGTAGCCCGGGGGCGCGCCGATGAGCCGCGCCACCGAGTGCTTCTCCATGAACTCGCTCATGTCGATTCGCGTCATGGCCCGCTCGTCGTCGAAGAGGAACTCCGCCAGGGCGCGGGCCGTTTCGGTCTTGCCGACGCCGGTCGGGCCGAGGAAGATGAAAGAGCCGATCGGCCGGTCCGGGTCCTGCAGGCCCGCACGTGCGCGTCGCACGGCGGCGGAGACAGCGCGCAGCGCGTCATCCTGTCCGACCACGCGCAGCCGGAGCTGGTCCTCCATCCGCAGCAGCTTGTCCTGCTCGCCCTCGAGCATCTTCGAGACCGGGATGCCTGTCCATTTCGACACGATCTCGGCGATCTCGTCGGATGTGACCTCCTCGCTGAGGAGCGAGCCCTGGTCCTGGAGTTCTGCCAGGCGGTCCTGCTGCGCGTTCAAGTCGTTTTCGAGCTGCACCAATTCGCCGTAGCGGATCTCGGCGGCGCGCTCGAGATTTGCCTGGCGCTCGCAGCGCTCGAGTTCCGCGTTCAGCTCCTCGCGGCGCTCCTTCAGCTCGCGGACACCGCTGATCGTGCGCTTCTCATTCTCCCAGCGCGCCTTCATCGCCGAGGACTGGTCGCGGAGGTTGGCGATCTCGCGCTCGACGGCATCGAGGCGCTCAGTGCTGGCCGCATCGATCTCCTTCTTGAGCGCTTCGCGCTCCACCTCGAGCTGGATGCACTTGCGTTCGAGCTGGTCGAGTTCCTCCGGCATCGAATCGATCTGCACACGCACCCGGCTCGCGGCTTCGTCGACCAAATCGATGGCCTTGTCGGGCAGGAAGCGGTCGGTGATGTAGCGGTTGCTGAAGCTAGCCGCAGAAACGAGGGCGGCGTCCTGGATGCGTACGCCGTGGTGCACTTCGTAGCGCTCCTTCAGTCCGCGCAGGATCGAGATCGTGTCCTGCACCGAAGGTTCACCGACGACGATGGGCTGGAAGCGCCGTTCGAGTGCAGCGTCTTTTTCGATGTGTTTGCGGTATTCGTCGAGGGTCGTCGCGCCAATGCAGCGCAATTCGCCCCGGGCGAGTGCGGGCTTCAGCATGTTGGCAGCATCGGCTGCACCCTCGGCGGCGCCGGCGCCCACGATCGTGTGGAGTTCGTCGATGAAGACAATGACATCGCCCTCGGCCTCTGCCACCTCGCGCAGCACAGCCTTGAGCCGGTCTTCGAACTCGCCGCGGTATTTGCTGCCGGCAATCATGGCGCCGATATCGAGAGCCACGAGCCGCCGGTTCTTCAGACTTTCAGGCACGTCGCCGGCCACGATGCGCTGGGCCAGACCCTCGGCGATGGCGGTCTTGCCCACGCCGGGTTCTCCGATCAGCACCGGGTTGTTCTTGGTGCGGCGCGAGAGCACCTGCACGACGCGGCGGATTTCCTCGTCGCGCCCCACCACGGGGTCGATTTTGCCCTGGCGCGCCACGTCCGTGAGGTCGCGGCCGAACTTCGCGAGCGCCTGGTACTTCGACTCGGGGTCCGGGTCGGTGATGCGCGCGCCGCCGCGCACGCTCTGAAGCGCCTTGAGCAGCGACTCGCGGTCGGCGCCGGCCTCCCGCAGCAGCTGCCCGGTCGGATCGGTCTTGGCCGCGGCGAGGGCGAGCAGAAGATGCTCGGTGGAGACGTACTCATCCTTGAGGGCGTCGGCCTCGCCGAACGCCGCCTCGAGAAGCTGGTGGGTGGCACCGGAGACCTGGGGCTGGGCGCCGCCCCGGGTCTTGGGAAACGTCTCGAGCAGTTCCTCGATTCGGCCCTGGAGTGCGTCGATGGGGACGCCGAGCTTCTGGAGGACGGGGACGCTGCTGCCCTCAGGTTGCCCGAGCAGGGCGCGCAGAAGGTGTGCGGGGGCGATTTCAGCGTGGCCCCGCGAGGCGGCGTGGGACTGCGCCTCGGCCAGAGCCTCCTGGCTCTTGATGGTGAGCTTGTCGTGTCGCATACCAGCAACGTAAGCACCGGCGTGCGGGTGGGCAAGGCGCGTGTCAGCCGGCCGGAGGCTCGAGGGGCACGAATACCGTAGCGTCGCCGCGGCGGATCAGGAGCAGGGCGCCGGCGTCCGCATTCGCGAGTTTTCGCTCCAGCATGTCGACGTCACCTACCGGCTTCTTGTCGATTTCGAGAATCACGTCCTCGCGCCGCAGGCCCGCCTCGGCGGCTGAGCTGCCCGGCGCTACGCCGGTCACGACGACGCCGTCGTCATTCTCGATGCCGAGTTGCCCGGCCAACTCGGGGGTGAGGTCCTGGACGCGCAGCCCGAAAGCGTTGATGCCACTCTCTCCTTCGGCTGAAGCGAGCTGCGTCTCCGGGGGCTCCTCCATCTTGGCGATCTTGGCCCGGAGATCCTTGCGCTTTCCGTCCCGCAGCACGACCACGTCGACCTTGCGGCCCACGCGTGTGGAGGCCACGGCCCGGGGCAGATCGTTCATCTCGTCGATTGGTTTGCCGTTGAATTCGACGATCACGTCATAGCGTTCGATCCCCGCTTCGTCTGCGGGACCGTCGGGCATCACCCGCGAGACGAGCGCTCCCTGCTCTTTCTCGAGTTCCAGGTGCGCGGCGATCTCGGGTGTGATGCGCTGGATCACGACGCCGAGCCAGCCGCGGGTTACGTGCCCATCGGTCCGCAGCTGCGGCAGGAAGTCCTTGGCGATGTTGATGGGAATGGCGAAGCCGATCGTATTGGCGCGGGGATTGATTGCGGTATTGATGCCGATCACTTCGCCCTTCAGGTTGATGAGCGGGCCGCCCGAATTGCCCGGGTTGATGGCGGCGTCGGTCTGGATGAAGTCGTCGTAGCTCCCCTGGCCGATGATGCGGTGCTTGGCCGAGACGATTCCGGCGGTCACCGTATGCTCCAGCCCATAGGGATTGCCAATGGCCACGACCCACTCACCCGGCCGGACCTCCTCGGAGTTTCCGAGAGGCAGCGCGAAGAGTTTCTCGTCCGTTTCGATGCGGAGCAGCGCCAAGTCGGTCTTCGGGTCGCGACCGATCACTTTGGCCTCCACTTCGCGCTCGTCCCGGAAGAGCACGTTGATGCTGTCCACGTTCTCGATGACGTGGTTGTTCGTGACGATGTAACCGTCTTCGGAGATCACGAAACCCGAGCCCAGACTCGGCACCTTGCGCTCGCGCTGCGACTGACCGAACGGGCCGCCAAAGAAGAATTCCTCGAGGCCACGGGGCACCTCGCCGCCGCGCAGCGTCTTCGAGGTCTGGATGTTCACTACTCCCGGTGAGACCTGCTCGGCCAGGTCGGCGAAGCTTCCGGGAACGCCGCGCGGCTTGATGGCCGGCCGCCCCGACCCTTCTACCCAGAAGGGTTGGTTGTCAGTCTCCTCATCCGAGTCGTCGGAGCCGAAGAAGTCGAGCGCTTGGGCGTCGTGCTCGTTCCAGGAGACATGCACGTCGAGTGCGCCCGAGAACATCAGAGCGGCGATCAGGAGTGACGCGAAAAGAGCGAGCGAGGCGAGACGACGGGTCTTCATCGATTTCTCTTTCT
Source organism: Deltaproteobacteria bacterium (assembly GCA_002729515.1). Lineage (GTDB taxonomy): Bacteria > Myxococcota_A > UBA9160 > UBA9160 > SMWR01. Next base: position 17,371 of record PBYF01000107.1, on the reverse strand, counting down.
CTCTGACGGTTGTTCTTTCTCTGGCGGGCAGATCGAGAGTTTCCTCGATCGGCTTGCCGGTGCACTGCCTGGCACAGGGCATTAGAAACCGCCGGGGCAGCCGGCGTTCCCGGTCCGGGTCAGGCCAGCGCAATCGTCACATGGTACCTGCCCGCGCCACGCTGAACCACGATCAGGGCCCGTGAGCGTCCCCGCAAGTCGAGTGCAGAGCGCCGCAGTGCGTTCTCATCCTCCAGAGGGCGACCGTTGATGGCCAGCAGGAGGTCGCCGGCCTGCAGTCCGGTCCTTGCAGCGCTGCTCCCGGCCCGCACCGACCGGACGGTGAAGCCGCCGCCTGCCTTGGCCTCGAGCTCGAGTCCCAGGCGCTCGCGCACCAGGGCGTCGATCACGGGCGCTGGGACCTCTTCGGCCACGAGCGCGATCGTCCGCTCGTGGCCATCCCGCATCAGCAGGATCGCTATTTCCTGATCCTCGACGACCGAGTCGAGCCTCTCGAAGAAGTTCCGCGCCGTGGTGATCGGCCGGCCGCCGAGTTTCGTGACGACGTCTCCGCGGTGGATCCCCGCCCGCCCGGCGGGGCTCTTGTCGCGCACCTGGTTGACCAGTGCGCCCTGGAGGTCCGGGGGTAGCCCCAGGGCCGCCACGAGTTCGGGAGTCAGGTCCTGGAAGTCGATGCCGAGCCAGACGGGCGAGACCTCGCCCTCTTCGATGAGCTCTTTGACGATCCGGGCGGCGGTGTCGATGGGGATCGCGAAGCCGATACCCTGGCCGCTCTGGTAGACGGCGGTATTGATCGCCACCAGGTGGCCGTGGGCGTTGAGCAGCGGCCCTCCGGAGTTGCCGGGATTGATCGAAGCGTCGGTCTGGAGGAAGCCGTGGTAAGTGCTCTGTTCGGTGCGAATCGAGCGGTCGAGCGCCGAGATGACTCCGGTGGTGACCGTATTCGACAGCCCAAAGGGGTTTCCGATGGCGATCACCGACTCGCCGACCATCAGGTCCCCCGAAGTGCCCATCTCGACCCAGGGGAGCTTCTCCTCGGTGCGGGCGCGCAGCACTGCGATGTCGTTGTTCGCATCGGCGCCGATCAGCTCCGCTTCGAACTCACGGCCGTCGGCCAGGGCGACGCGGATGCGGCTGGCGCGCGCCACCACATGCTCGTTGGTGAGGATGTGGCCGATTTCGTTGATGACCACGCCCGAGCCGAGGCTCTGCACCTTCTGGGGGAGGCGGGGTTCGAAGAAGTCGCGGAAGAAACGGTCGAAGAACGGGTCGCCGCCGAAGTGCCCGAAGGGGCTCCCCCTCACCAAACGCTCGGTGGTGATGTTGACGACGGCGGGACCCACCGACTTGACCGCGCGCACGGTGACCGTGTGGCGCAGGAATGGGTCGTCGGACGAGGCTGGCGCCGCGAGCAGGAAGGCGACCAGCATCGGAGCCACCAGGGGAATTCGCACGCACCGGGTTCCCATCCCGAGAAGGTAGCGCGCGGCGTGGGTCTCTTGGGGTGGTGACGCCGGCACCCGCCGAATTGCTCGCGAATCGGCTCGGCCGCCGCCCCGACGTGATCGCCCGCGCTCCGGGACGCGTGAACCTGATCGGCGAGCACACAGACTACGAAGGAGGGCTCGCGCTGCCCATCGCGATCGACCGCGAGACCAGGGTCGCCCTGGCGCGCCGCGAGGACGGGCGCGCGCGGGCCGTCTCCTGCCAGGAGTCCGGCGAGGTGGCATTCAACCCCGCGACGCCGCGACGCCGGGGCGACTGGTCGGACTACGTGCAGGGTGTCGTGGCTGCGCTCGCCGAGCGCGGTATTCCCGTGGGGGGCTTCGACCTCGCGATCGCCAGCGACGTGCCGCCCGGGGCCGGGCTCTCGAGTTCGGCCGCACTCCAACTCGCCGTCGCGACCGCGCTCGACGCGGCCTTCGGTGGCGGCCTCGATCGGGTGGCGCTGGCGCGTGTGGCTCACGCGGCCGAGCGCGGCTTCGTGGGTATTGCGTGCGGCATCCTAGATCCGTTCGCCAGCGCCCTCGGACGCAGCGGCCACGCGCTGCGCCTCGACTGCGCCAGCGAGGCGACGCAGTACGTGTCGCTGCCGGGTGCGCGGTTTCGGCTGCTGGTGGCCCACTCCGGGGTGCGCCGCAGCCTGGCCGAGAACGCCTACGCCGAGCGTGTGGCGGAATGCCGAGCGGCGCGCCGAGCCGCCGCCACCGCGCTCGGCCGTCCGGTGGCGCGGCTGCGCGCGCTGGCACCCGGGGACCTCCCGGAACTCGAGGCGGCGCTCGAGCCCGGGCTGCTGCGCCGGCTGCGCCACGTGGTGACGGAGAATGCCCGGGTCGACGCTATGTGCGGGGCGCTTCGCTCCGGCGACCTCGAGGCCGCAGGCGTTGTGTTGCGGGAAGGCCAGCGCAGCCTGCGCGACGACTTCGAGGTGAGCACGGCCGAACTCGATGCACTCTGCGAGCTGGGAGACGCCGCGGCCGGAGTCTTCGGCTCGCGGCTCACCGGTGCGGGTTTTGGTGGCTGCACGATCCACCTGGTGGCTCCGGAGCGGGCCGCAGCGGTGGCCGAGGTGCTGGCCGAGGGCTTTGCCCTCCGCTTCGCACGCCGTCCGCCTGTTTGGAGCGTGGCGGCGGCGGAAGGGGCCGGTGTGCTTCCGCTTCCCCCAACGTTGTAGAGTGACTCGGTCGTGATTCCGCTCGCCGTGCCCCATCTGGCCGGAAACGAAGCGCGCTACCTCCGGGAGTGCGTTGACACGAACTTTGTCTCCTCGGTCGGGCCATTCGTCGATCGCTTGGAGACGCTCGTGGCAGAGTGCTCTGGTGCCGCTCACGCCGTTGCGACCAGCTCGGGCACTGCCGGGCTCCACGCCGCGCTCCTGGCCGCCGGCGTTTCGCCCGGCGAACTGGTCGTCGTGCCGGCCTTCACGTTCATCGCGACCGCCAACGCGGTTTCCCACTGTGGTGCCGTGCCCTGGCTCCTCGACATCACCGAGACGGACTGGACGCTCGATCCCGAGCAGCTCGCCGGTGTCTTCGAGCGGGAGACGCGGCGCGACGGCGGAAGTCTCGTGCACGTGGCGAGCGGTCGCCGCGTGGCGGCCGTGCTTCCGGTGCACACGCTCGGCGCCCCGGCCGACATGGATCCGATCCTGGAGCTGGCACGTGCGCAGCGCGTGCCGGTGGTGGCCGATGCGGCAGCGGCGCTGGGCTCGCTCTACCGGGGCCGGCCGCCGGGCGCGCTCGGTGCGGATCTCTCTGTCTTCTCATTCAACGGCAACAAGACCGTGACCGCGGGCGGGGGTGGAGCCGTTGTCGGGGCAGATGCCGCGCTCTGCGACCGGGTGCGCCATCTGACGACGACCGGTCGCAGCGGCACCGACTACACCCACGATGTGGTGGCCTTCAACTCGCGCATGACGAACCTCCAGGCGGCGGTGGGCTGCGCCCAGCTCGAGCAGCTCGACGTGCTCGTCGCAGCGAAGCGGCGTATCGCCCGGCGCTACGACGAGGCGCTGGCCGACGCGCCCGGCGTGCGGCTCTTCCCGCGCGCACCCTGGGCGCGGAGCGCCTGCTGGATGAGCGGCGTGCGCGTCGGCGGAGTCCCGGAGCTGGTCGCAAGGCTCGGCGAGCGCGGCGTCGGCGCGCGAAGTTTCTGGAAGCCGATCCACCTCCAGCCGCCGTACCGGGAAGCTCCGCGGGCGCCGCTGCCGGTCAGCGAGGCGGTCTGGGCCGAAGTTCTGACGCTCCCGTGCTCGGCGGGCCTTGTGTCCGAGGACCAGGAGACGGTGATCGAGGCCGTGCGCGGCTGTCTGGCCCGGTGAAACGCATCGACGTCATCGTGGCCGTGCGGGATGAGGAGGCCAGCCTGCCCGCCTTCCTGGCGCGCATGGACGCGCTCGATTTGCCGCCGGGTGTCGAACTCTCGCTGCGTTTCGTTGAGGACTCGAGCCGCGACGGCACGCGGCCCCTGTTGCGAAGGCTCGCGAGAGAGCGCCCGGACGTCGGCTACTGGATGCTGGAGAGCGGCTTCGGCCAGGGCCTCGCGCTTTCCTTCGGCCTGGCCCGTTCGACCGCAGACGCCGCCATCGTTCTGGATGTCGACGGAAGCCATCCGCCGGAGGCGATTCCCGAGTTGGTGCGGGGCTACCTGGACGGCGCGCGCGTCGTGCAATGCGTGCGGCGGAGCCTCAGCGGCCGGCCGGCGTGGCGGGGGCTCGGCGCACTGGCTTTCCACACGATGGTGCGCATCGTCACCGGCGTAGACCTGCGTTCGCAGAACGTCTACTACCGCCTCATGGACCGCAGCGTAATCGATTCGTTCCTGAAGGTGCCTCGCTACTGGCGCTACGTGCGTTTTCCGCTGCCGACCGGGCCGGGCGCCGTCCGCTTCGTTCCGGTCGATACGCACGAACGCAGCCTTGGCGCCAGCAAGTACGGCCCGCTGCGCCTGCTGGGCCTGTCGGTGGATGGTATTCTCACCGCGATGGAGACACGGCGACTGGTTTTCAATACGGGGATCGCGGCCCTCGCGGTGGGTGCGCTCTTCGCGGCCGGCGCCTGGCCCCTGGCCCTCGCCGGGGTGGTGGCCGCTGCGGCGGTCGTGGTGCGCTTTGTCGGGTTGCGGCGGCCAGCTGCACTCGCGCGCATGCGCGTGGCCGAGAGCGCCGGTACGGGAGAGGCGATGTGAGGCCGCTGGTGATCCTGGGTGCGGGCGGACATGGGCGGGTCGTGGCCGATGCGGCGCGGGCCGCGGCGATCGAAATCGCGGGCTTCCTGGACGACGCGTACGAGCCCGGAGAGAAGCGCGGTGACTGGACCGTGCTCGGCCCGGACGGGATCCTCGACGCCCCGGAGTTCGCGGCCGCGCACGTCTTCGTCGTCGGAATCGGCGACAACGCAGCCCGGCGCGATCGATCCCTCGCCCTGCAGGCCCGCGGCGCGGAACTGGCGAGCGTGCGCCACCCGGCAGCCACCGTGGCGCCCGACGTGCGGGTGGGAGACGGCACGGTGCTCTTCGCAGGTAGCGTGGTGAACACGGGCAGCGTCCTCGGGGATTTCGCTGTCGTGAATACCTGCGCGAGCGTCGATCACGACGCCCGAATTGCAGACGGGGTCCACGTGGGTCCCGGCGCGGTCCTCGCCGGCTCGGTTCGCTGCGATGAGGACGCCTTCATCGGCAGCGGCGCGGTCGTGCTCCCCGGTGTCTGCATCGGGATGCGGGCGGTCGTCGGTGCCGGGGCGGTGGTGACGCGCGACGTGGAGCCCGAGGCCACCGTCACCGGTGCGCCGGCCGGACAGCGGCTCTAGGTAGGCAGGTCCGAATGCGTATCCTGGTGACGGGCGCTGCCGGCTATATCGGCTCGGTCCTGGTGCGCCAACTGTTGACCGCCGGTCACGGGGTGACGGGGCTCGACAACCTCTCGTTCGGGGGAGAGGGCCTGCTGGGCGTCTTCGTGCACCCGGAATTTCGTTTCGTCCGCGGCGATGTGCGCGATGCGGCGGCGGTAGACCGTGCGCTCGAGGACTGCGCCGGCGTGATTCACCTGGCCGCGATCGTGGGTGACCCCGCCTGCCGAGCAGAGCCGGAACTGGCTCGGGCCGTGAACCTCGATGCGGCGCTGGCGCTGCACAAGGCGGCGCTGGCGCGTCCCGGGATGGAGCGCTTCGTATTCGCCTCGACGTGCAGCAACTACGGGCGTTCGGATGACGGCGACGTGGTGATGAACGAGTCCTCTCCACTGCGACCCCTGTCGCTCTACGCCAAGACGAAGGTCGAGGTGGAACGCGCGATGCTGGCGGCGCCCGACGCAGGACCGGCGACCACGATCTTGCGCTTCGCGACGGTCTACGGGGTCTCGCCCCGGATGCGCTTCGATCTGACGGTGAACGATTTCACGCGGGAGGTGGCGCTGGGCGAGGAACTCCATGTGTTCGGCGAGCAGTTCTGGCGGCCCTACTGTCACGTCGAGGACCTGGCACGCGCCTGCGGCGCGGTGATCGATGCCCGCGAGGATTGTGTGCGGAGCCAGGTCTTCGGCGTGGGCGACACGGACGAGAACTACCAGAAGCGGGCGATCGCCGAGGAGATTCTCCGGCAGGTTCCGGATGCGCGCATCCGCCGGGTGCAGCGGGACGAAGATCCCCGTGACTACCGGGTCGATTTCTCCAAGATCCGAGACGCACTTGGCTTTCGGATCACCCGCCGCATGCCGGACGGCGTGCGCGAGGTGCGCGAACTGGTTCAGAGCGGAGTCATCTCCGATCCCCGCGCGCCGATATACTCAAACACCTGATGCGAGGTGTGCGACGTTGAAGGCTGTAATTCTTGCGGGGGGCCTGGGCGTTCGCCTGCGGCCGTTCACCCAGGCGATTCCGAAGCCGCTGCTCCCGATCGGAGAGCAGTCGCTGCTCGAGATCCAGATCGCGAACCTGGCGAATAACGGCTTCAGCGAGATCTTCATCGCCACGAACTACAAGTCCGAGTACATCGAGAGCTTCATCGGAGATGGCTCTAAGCACGGCGTGGCGATTGCCTACAGCCGTGAACGGGAGCCGCTCGGCACTTGCGGACCGCTCTCGCTGCTCCGGGACAGGCTGGACGAGCCCTTCGTGATGGTGAACGGCGACATCCTCTCCACCATCGACTTCCGACGTTTCGTCGCGCACGGCAACTCGATGGAGGGGAACCTGACGGTCGCCACGAAGCAGGTGCGCACACCGTTCAACTTTGGAAGCGTCCAGGCCGATGGCGACCGCATCACCGGCGTCGATGAGAAGCCGGACCTGCTGATCGAGGTCGTGGCGGGCATGTACTACATGCGGCCGGCCCTGCTGGAGCAGGTTCCCGATGGAGAGTACTTCGGCGTCGACCAGTTGATCCGCGGCATGCTCGCCGAGGGCCTGCCGGTTCACCGTTACTGCATGACCGAGTACTGGCTCGACATCGGGGCCATCGACGATTACAAGCAGGCCGAAGACGCCCATCGCGAGCATTTCGACTCGGATTAGGTCGGTTCGGCGGAGCCGTCGAGTGCTGCCCGCAGCGCCGCCGAGGCGCGCCCCGGATTGGGCGCGGCCAAGATCGCGCCGGTCACGGCGACGCCCGCGGCCCCCGCTGCCATGCAGGCTGCGACATTAGCCGGTCCGATGCCCCCCTGGGCAAGGACGGGAAGCCCGCTGGCGCTGCGGATCGCCGCGGTACCGAGGGGTGGGCGGGTCGCGGCCTTCGAGAGTGGCTCGAAGACGGGTGCCAGGTGTGCGTAGTTGGCTTCCTTCGCGGCTCTCACCTCTGCGGGCGCGTGGCAGGAGATACCCACGAGCGCGCCCGCACCGAGCAGGCGCCGCGCTTCGGCGGGCTGGAGAGCGTCGAAACCCAGGTGCACACCGTCTGCGCCGCTGGCGAGGGCCACGTCGATGCGGCGGTTGACCAGCACACGCACACTGCGACCGGAGCGCGCTCCGGCCGAGCGCGCTTCGGCGCCCACCGCGTCGACCAGCGCCGACAAGGCGGTGCCACCCAGGGACCGGTCGCGGACCTGGAGCCAGTCGACTCCGGCGGTGACGGCGGCCGCCACGGCCGAAAGATCGACGCCGCCGTCGACGACGAGACAAAGGATGGGACGCCGGGCGTCCGCGGAAAGCCGACGTGCGCCGGGGGTCAGAAGCTCGCGAGTCCGTCGGTCGGGCTCGACGCCGCGGCGTAGAGGCGCCGCGGCATGCGTCCCGCCCCGTAGGCGATGCGCCCCGCCTCGACGGCGAGTTTCATGGCGCGCGCCATGAGCACGGGCTCCTTGGCGGCGGCGATGCCGGTATTCATCAGAACGGCGGTGCAGCCGAGCTCCATTGCCACCGACGCATCGCTCGCCGTGCCGACGCCGGCATCGACGATGACCGGGACCTCGACGGTCTCGAGGATGATCCGCAGGTTGGCGGGGTTGCGGATCCCCATGCCCGAGCCGATCGGTGCACCCAGCGGCATCACCGCGGCGCAGCCGAGGGCGGCGAGCCGTTGACAGGTGACGGGATCGTCGGTCACGTAGGGAAGGACGGTGAAGCCCTCGTCGACGAGGATTTGCGCGGCCTGGAGCGTCGCCGCCACGTCGGGGAAGAGCGTGCGCTCGTCGCCGATTACCTCGAGCTTCACCAACCCATGGCCGAGCAGTTCTCGGCCGAGCCGGGCGGTGGCGATGGCGTCGTCGGCCGTGAAGCAACCCGCTGTATTCGGCAGGATCGTGAAGCGGTCCGGCGAGACGAAGTCGAGAAGCCCCTGGCCCTTCGGTGCATCGAGCTTCGTGCGCCGAAGGGCGACTGTCACCATCTCGGCGCCGCTCGCCTCGGCGCACTCGCGGTTCTGCTCGAATGACTCGTACTTCCCGCTGCCGATGATGAGCCGCGAGCGGAACGTGTGTTCACCGAGGGTGTAGGTCTCGTCCAACTCAGTTTCCTCCAACGGCTTCGAGGTGCTCGTCGGGCGTACGGGTCGCCGTCAACTCAGCCTCCGCCCACGGCCTCGAGGATTTCTACCCGGTCCCCGGCCGAAAGCGTCTGTACCTGAAAGGCCGAGCGGGGCACGACGTCGCGGTTTACCGCCACTGCGATCCGGTCGCGCTCGAGGCCCAGGCGCGCCACGAGACTCTCCACGGTGCAGCCGTCGGGCACCGCGCGGGGCTCACCGTTGATCAGCAGTTCGAGTATTCCGTCGGACACCGGGGGGGGCACCTCGGGCGGAACTTCGGTCAGCGCGGGGGACGTGTCAAACCTCTGCGGGCGGGTACCCTTCCCGCGGTGGGGAGTGCGGGTCGGGAGGCGCGAATCGATCACCGGGCGCTGCGGGCCAATGCCGCGGAGCTCGTGCGGCGCGCCGAGGGCCGCACGATCTTCGCCGTGTTGAAAGCGGATGCCTACGGCCACGGGGCCGTGCCCGTCGCCGGCACGCTGGTGGCCGCCGGCTGTGAGCGGTTGGCGGTGATGACCCCCGGCGAAGCCAGCATTCTGCGCGACGGCGGCGTCGGGGCGCCGATTCTCGTGCTCGAGGGCGCCGGAGAGGAAGCGGCCGGCGAGCTGGCCGGGCGTGACTGTGCGGCGGTCGTGCATCACCCCGGGCAGGTCGAGGCGTTGGCCCGGGCCGCGCGCGGCGGACCGGTGGCGGTCCACATCGAGATCGATACCGGGATGCACCGGATGGGTGCGAAGCCGGAGATGGCCGACGGGCTGCTGCGGTCCGCCATCGAAACGCCGGGAGTGGAGATCGAGGGCCTCATGACCCACCTGGCCCATGCCGACGAGCCCGATCTCGCGCCTACGTTCGAGCAGCTCTCGCGCTTTCGCGAGTTCGTGAAGCGGGCTCGCGCGGCGGGTGCCGCACCGCGCTTCGTCCACTTCGCGAACTCCGCAGCGCTGCTGTGCGGCCCCGCGCTGGCGGAGGCCTGCCCCGAGGCGAACGCCGTGCGCCCGGGCCTCGCGCTCTACGGGGCGCGTCCGGCGCCGCACCTGCCGGGCGAGCTGAGCCCGGTGATGAGCCTGGTCGGCCGCGTCGCGTCCCTGCGGACGGTCGACCCGGGTGCCGGGGTGGGCTACTCGGCAACCTGGCGCGCCGCTCGGGCCACACGCGTGGCCACCGTCGGGCTCGGCTACGCCGACGGTATTCCGGTCGCGGCGAGCAACCGAGGCGCCGTGCAGATCCGAGGTCAGCACCACCCGATGGTGGGCCGGGTCTCGATGGACTCCGTGGGTGTCGAGGTGGGTGACGCGCCCGTCGTGGTCGGCGACGAGGCACAGGCCTTCGGCGACGGAATTCCGGTGGAGGAGGCCGCCGCGGCCGCCAGCACCATTGCGTACGAGTTGCTCGTGGGGGTTGGTGGACGCGTGCCGCGCATTCACGTCGGCGTTTGAGTCGAACGCTGTTAGCCGCGCTCGGTGGTGTCGTGCTTGCGCGCGGTGCCTGCGGTCGGTACTCCTTCCGCAGGGCCTCATCGAGGCCAGTCTCTCTGCGCGAGGAGACCGCAGATGCCCCCCCAGAAGACGTCGCGCACCGTCGGGCGCGCGCTGCTCTCCGTTTCAGACAAGAGCGGTCTGGTGCCGTTTGCGCGCGGCCTCGTGGAGCTGGGCGTGGAACTCGTCGCGTCGGGCGGTACCGCAAGTGCGTTGAAGGACGCGGGGCTCGAGGTGATCGAGGTCGCGGACCTCACTGAAAGCCCTGAGATGCTCGGTGGCCGGGTGAAGACGCTCCACCCGCGCATTCACGGCGGCATTCTGGCGCGCCGCGATCACGACGGGGACGCCGCCGATGTCGAGACGCAGATGCTGCGACTCATCGACCTGGTCGTGGTGAACCTCTACCCCTTCGAAGAGACCGTCGCGAGGCCCGACGTGACGCGCGCCGAGGCCGTCGAAAAGATCGATATCGGTGGGCCCTCGATGATCCGCTCGGCGGCGAAGAATCACGCCTACGTCGGAGTCGTCGTCGACCCCGGCGATTACGACACGGTGCTTGCAGAGCTGCGGGAATCGGGCGGTGCGCTCAGCGATTCGACCCGCCGGAGGCTCGCCCTTGCGGCCTTCGAGCGCACTGCGGTCTACGACGCCGCGATCCACACCTGGCTCACCGCCCAGGAGGACACGGACCCGGAGACGCTGCCCGCCCGGCTCTCGGTCGAGATTGGCCGGGCCCGTGTGCTTCGCTACGGAGAGAACCCCCACCAGCGGGCCGCGCTCTACGGACGCACTCTCGAGATCGCGGAGCCCCTCCACGGCAAGGAACTCTCGTTCAACAACCTGGTGGACGTCCAGGCGGGGCTCTCATTGATCCTCGATTTTGATGCCGACGAGGCCGCGACCGTCGGCATCTTGAAGCACAATACCCCCTGTGGCGTGGGCTCCGGAGACACGCCGGTCGTCGCGTACGAGCGCGCCTACGCGACGGATCCGGAGTCGCCCTTCGGCGGCGTCATCGTCTGCAACCGCCCTTTCGACGAGGCGCTTGCGCACAAGGTCGATGAGATCTTCACCGAGGTGTTGATTGCGCCGGATTTCAGCGATGGGGCGCTCGCATTGCTCCAGAAGAAGAAGAACCGCCGGCTGCTGCGCTTCCGGCCCGAGCGGATCGATCGCGCCGAACTCGACTGGAAGCGGATCTTTGGCGGCGTTGTGCTTCAAGAGCCCGACCTGGGCGTCGAGGACCTCGCGTCTGCCCAGGTGGTGACCGCACGCAAACCCACTGAGGAAGAGTTGCGTGCGCTCTCGTTCGGCTGGCGCGTCGTGAAGCACGTGAAGAGCAACGCAGTCGTATTTGCGGCCGACAACCGCAGCCTCGCCATTGGTGGCGGTGCGACGTCGCGGGTTGATGCGATCCACAACGCCGTGGCGAAGGCCGGCCGCGTTGGACTCGACCTTTCCCGTTCGGTACTCGCGAGCGACGCGTTCTTCCCCTTTCCCGACGGACTCGAGGAGGCTGCCGCAGCGGGTGCACGGGCGGTGGTGCAGCCGGGAGGCTCGGTGCGCGACGACCAGGTGGTGGAGGCGGCGGATCGGCTCGACGTGGCCATGGTCTTCACCGGCACGCGCCACTTCCGTCACTAGCGGTGCGCGTCCTCGTCGTCGGTTCCGGGGGTCGCGAGCACGCGCTCGCGTGGAAGATCGCGTCCAGTGACGCAGTGGAGGCGCTTCACGCGGTGCCGGGGAGCGATGCCATGCAGGGGCTCGCGACCTGCCACCCCGACGTGAAGGCGATGGACCTGGACGCCATCGTGGCGCTCGCCCGGAGCGAGGCGAGCGACCTCGTCGTGGTGGGGCCGGAGGATCCGCTTGCGGCGGGGCTTTCCGACAGACTTCGCGAGGCGGGGATCGCGGTCTTCGGGCCGTCGGCGGCCGCTGCGCAGCTGGAGGCGAGCAAAGCCTTTGCCAAGGAGTTCATGGCGCGTCACGCGATTCCCACGGCGGACTTTCGCGTCTTCGAAGACTTCGACGCCGCACGTGCTCACGTTCTCGCGCTGGACGGGGTCTGTGTGGTGAAGGCCGACGGTCTGGCCGCCGGCAAGGGCGTCGCCGTATGCGGTGAGCCGGAAGGGGCGGTGGCGGCGCTGACCGAGATGATGCGCGATCGGCGCTTCGGCGAGGCGGGCGCTCGGGTCGTGATCGAGGAGCGGCTCGAGGGCGAGGAGGCCTCCTATTACGCCATCACGGATGGAACGCGGGTTACAACACTGGCTGCTGCCCAGGACCACAAGCGCGCGCTCGACGGTGACCGCGGCGAGAACACCGGTGGCATGGGTGCGGTCGCGCCGGCACCAGTGGTCACCGAGGCAGTCGAGAAGCGGCTTCTCGAGGAGGTCGTGCATCCGGCGATCGCTGGTATGGTTGCGGATGGCACGCCATATACGGGGGTGCTCTACGTGGGGCTCATGATCGATCGCACCGGTGCACCGCGCGTGGTGGAGTTCAACGTGCGCTTTGGCGACCCCGAAACCCAGCCCCTGATGCTCGGTCTCGATGGAGACCTGGTTCCGCTGTTGCACGGTGCTGCAACCGGCGGGCTGGGAAACGCGACGCCCGTGGGCTTTCGCGGCACCGCAGTCTGCGTGGTGCTCGCGTCCGATGGCTATCCAAGGAGCTACCCGACCGGCCGGGCGATTTCGGGCCTCGCGGCGGCGGCGGACCAGCCCGGCGTCGAGGTCTTCCACGCGGGCACGCGCCGCGCTGCGAACGGCGGCTTCGAGACTGCCGGTGGGCGTGTACTCGGCGTGACCGCTCGGGGCGAGAACATCGAAGAGGCGCGGCGCCGCGCTTACGCGGCCTGCGACGAGATTCACTTCGAAGGCATGCACCTGCGGCGAGACATCGCCGAACGGGTGCTCGCCGGGTGAGCGCGCCGTCCGACCCGCTCATACGAGCTGCGCGTTGGGTGAAGGGCGGGGGGTTGCTCGCCTACCCGACCGAAACCGTCTGGGGCCTGGCCGCAGATTCCCGCTCCGCCGAGGCGATGCTGCGGTTGCAGCGCTGGAAGGGGCGCGGCGCGGATGCCCCTGTCTCGGTCCTGGTCGACAATGTCGAGGCGGCCGAGGCCCAGGGCGCCGCGTTCTCGGGGCCGGCGCGTCTGCTCGCAGACGCTTTCTGGCCCGGCCCGCTTACGCTGATCGTGCCGACCGAGCACCGCTTTGCACCGGGCGTCGCGCGCGCAGACGGAGCGGTGGGGCTGCGCTGTTCGTCCCACCCGTTGGCCGGGGCGCTTGCGCGTCGGCTCGATCGCGAGGGCGGCGGTCCGCCCACCGCGACGAGCCTCAACCGCAGCGGTGAGCCGCCAGCCGCCCACCGCGATGCGGCCCGGGTGTGCTGCGGGGTGGGGCCGGGCACACCGGTTTCGGGGTGCAGTTCCGACGCCCCTCGCCTCCTCGACGTCGACGGGGCCGAGTGCGGCGGCGAGGAGCCGACCACCGTGATCGACGCCACCGAAAAGCCGCCGCGGGTGCTGCGCTGGGGCGCCATCGATTCGAATGCCCTCGGTCCGCTGCTCGGCGAATGGAGCGGCTCGTGACGGAGTTTCGTCCCTTTCGCGCGCTGCGCTACGACGTCGACCGCTTCGATCTGGGCCGGGTGCTCGTTCCGCCCTACGACGTGATTTCGCCGGCAGATCGTATGCGACTCTGGGACCTCGACCCGCATTGTGCGATCCGGCTGGAACTGACTCGGGAAGTCTCTGATGAGGCCGACACCAACTATGCCGGTGTGCGTGAGACACTCGAGCGCTGGATCGACGAGAAGGTGTTGCTGCGCGACCCGCGCCCGGCGTTCTATGGTTTGCGCACCCATTTTATCGCCCCGGACGGAAGCAGTTGCTGCCGCGAGGGAATCTTCGGGCTGCTCCGGCTAGAGGACTATGCGTCGGGGAGCGTGAGCCCCCATGAGCGGACCATGGCTGGGCCCAAGGCCGACCGGCTCAAGATGATGGAGGCCACCGGTGCGAACCTGTCGAGCGTATTCCTGCTCTACGAGGACCGCGACGACCGGTTGCCCGGCTTGCTGGCCCCGGGCTTCGAGACCGCCGTGGTCGCCGACGCCACTGACGAAGCCGGCGTGCACCACACACTGGCGAGGCTCGACGCACCGGAGACCGTCGATGCCGTAGCTCGATTCTTTTCCGAGCGACCGTTGGTGATCGCCGACGGCCACCACCGCTACGAGACTGCGCTCGAGTTTCGCAATCGCCGCCGCCGCGCCCAGCCCGACGCGGGTCCGGAAGCGCCTTTCGAGTTCCTACTCGTCTACTGCGCCAATGCGTGGGCCGAGGGCAGTCTTCTCCTCCCCATTCATCGGTTGGTGCGCGAGGTTGATGCACCGAGTGAGGCGGAGTGGTGCGAGCGGCTTCCGGGCTGGGAGTTCCAATCGATTCCGGTGTCGGGGGTCGACGCCATTCCCGCGCTGCTCGCGCGCCACCTGTCTCCGCTCGTCGGACGACACGCGTTTGCAGCGGACGACGGCTCGGGCGTGCTGCGAATTTTTTCTCGAGAGGCTGCCGGGGAGGAGCTCTCGGTGCGCGCGATTCATCGCGATGTGATCGAGGGTGTCTTCGGAATCGATGAGGCGGATGTGCGAGCCGGAGCCCTCGCCTATCCGAAGGACGCGCTGCAGACGGCGCGGGATCTGCGCGCCGGTGCTGGCCGTGTGGCCCTGTACCTGAACCCGCTGCGCCCCGACGACGTATTCCGGGTGACCGCGATGGGTGATGTCTTGCCACAGAAGTCGACTTTTTTCGCACCAAAGCTTCCGACTGGGTTGGTTTTTCGCTCTTTCGAGGAGGGGCCGTGAGCACTGGGCGGCGACGCAGGGGTCAACCCGTGTCCATCGGCCAGCTCGTTCCCACGGTGCTCGACGAACTCGGCATCGGCGGTGGGGCGCGGATCGTGCGTGTCGTGAAATGCTGGAAGCAGGCCGTGGGTCCAGAGGTGGCGATGCACTGTCGCCCGGTCTCGTTCCGGGCGGGCGATGTGTTGGAGGCCGAGGTCGATTCGAGTGTCTGGTGCCAGCAACTCAAGCTCCGGGCACCCCAACTCGTGGCGGCGCTGCGCGATGCACTCGGCGACGATGCCCCGCGCGATCTGCGCTTCCGGGTCGGATCGGGGTTATGATCGATCCATGCTGGCCTCGCCCCCGCACTCCGAGCCGCTCAGGTGCGATTTCTGCGGGGAAGCCTCGGACCGCGTGCGCCGGGTGGCTCTCGACCGGGGGTACGACCGGCTCCAGATCCCACACCGCGAGCTCTACGCATGCGAGCCCTGCTCGGAGGTGAAAGAACGCCACCGCCTGGGCTTGTCGCGCGGCTGAACCGCCCGGCCCCTGGATGCCTCGGTTGACCCGGGCGGTGCATTTCCCTAGCTTCGTCAGCCGTTTCCGGAGGATTGGAGTCCGATGGTCAAGATTCGCCTGACGCGAAGGGGAGCCAAGAAGCGCCCCTTCTACCGAGTTGTGGCAATCGACGAGCGCAAGCCTCGCCAGGGCAGGCCACTCGAGTTCCTCGGCACCTTCGATCCGTGCACGGACCCGGAGAAGATCGACGTCCGTGCCGATGCGGTGCAGGCATGGGTCGATAAGGGCGCCCAGCTGAGCCCGACCGTGGCTTCCTTGCTTCGCCGCGCCCAGAAGCATGCCTCAGCGAGCGCGAACTAGCGCAATGGCGAGCCCTTCCGCAGAGCTGGTCGAGTTCATTGCCAAGGCGATCGTGACTCATCCCGACGCGGTCTCCGTCCGCGAAGTCGACGGCGGGGAGACGCTCGAACTCGAGACCGATGACGAGGACCGCGGGCGCGTCATCGGGCGCCAGGGCCGCGTGGCAAAGGCCATGCGCGCCGTCCTCGGCGCATCCCGGCATGGCCGCGACACCCGGCTCGAAATCGTCGACTAGCAAGCCCGCGCAGCGGGTGCGCAGCGAGCCGCAGGCGAGCGGAGTTCCCCTGGAGGGAGAGCCCGCGCAGCGGGTGCGCAGCGAGCCGCAGGCGAGCGGAGTTCCCCTGGAGGGAGAGCCCGCGCAGGTCGTCATCGGCCGCATTGCCGGGGCCCACGGAATCCGAGGCTGGCTCCGTATCGCCGTTTTCTCCGATGGCAGCGAAGCGTTGAAGCCCGGGACCGTCGTGTACTTGGAGGGGGAGAGCGAAGCGGGCTTCGAGGTGCGCCGCGCCGCACCCGGCCGCCGCGGTGGAGAGTGGCGGTTGGCGCTCGGCGGTGTAGAGAGCCGCGACGCCGCCGAAGCGCTGAGCGGGCGCATTGTTTCGGTCGCGCTCGAAGCCCTCGGCAGCTCCGGCGAGGATTCCGTCTGGGGACACGAGCTGATCGGCTGCGCGGTGGAGGCCGAGGACGGCGCTCGGCTCGGACGAGTGCGCGAAATCTGGGAGACGGGCGCGTCGGACGTACTGGTCGTCGAGGCTCCGGACGGCACCGAGCACTTGCTGCCCGCAGCGCTCCTCGTCGAGGTCGATGTCGCGGCGCAGCGGGCAGTCGTCGAATTGTTGCCGGGTCTCGTCGATCCAGGGGACGGGAAGTAGCGTGCGGATCGACGTCGTGACGATCTTTCCCGAACTCGTCGAGCCCTTCCTGCGCGTGTCGATCGTGGGCAACGCCTGCGAGGCCGGCCTGCTGGAGGCGGTGGTTCACGATCTCCGGGACTGGACCGAGGATCGCCACCGGACCGTGGACGATGCCCCGTACGGTGGAGGCCCCGGCATGGTGATGATGCCCGGTCCACTCGTGGCGGCGATCGAGGCCCTGGCCGGGCCCAAGGGCGCCGAGCGCAATGCAGAGGTGGTGCTCCTTTCCCCGCAGGGAGAGAGGCTCGACCAAAACGGGCTGTCTCGGCTCGCGGCCCTCGATCACCTGGTGCTGGCGTGCGGTCGCTACGAAGGGGTGGATCAACGGGCCATCGAGCTGGCTGTGGACGCCGAGCTCTCGATCGGCGATTACGTGCTTTCCGGGGGCGAGGTGCCGGCCCTGGCGGTGATCGAGGGCGTGGCGCGGCTGCTGCCCGGTGTGCTGGGCAACCCGGAATCTCTGGTCAGCGAGTCGTTTTCTGCGGGACTTCTGGAGGGACCGCAGTACACTCGGCCGCCCGTCTTCGGCGGTCTGGAGGTGCCCGAGGTGTTGCGCTCCGGGAACCACGCTGCCGTGGAAGAGTGGCGTGCGCGGCGCGCGCACGAGTCAACCCGGTGTCGCCGCCCAGACCTGCTGGCTGCCCGCGGAGAGGAAGAGTCATGATGAGCATCGATGCCGTTCACGGTGACACCCTGCGCCGGGACCTGCCGGCTGCCCGCGGAGAGGAAGAGTCATGATGAGCATCGATGCCGTTCACGGTGACACCCTGCGCCGGGACCTGCCGGCTGCCCGCGGAGAGG
>PBYF01000106.1 GCA_002729515.1 Deltaproteobacteria bacterium | reverse complement strand
GGAAGATCACGGCGCCTCACGGCTGAGGAGTTCGAACAGCGGGAAGATCACGGCGCCTCACGGCTGAGGAGTTCGAACAGCAGGAAGATCACGGCGTCTCACCGCGGAGGATCGCACCGCGGCGCTTGAAGTACGCGGTTTCGGAGAGCTGCCCGGCGCGGCGGGCGTCCTCGAGGTCGGCGAGGGCGCGGAGCTGGTCGGAGGAGAGCTCTGGCGAGACGGTCGGTTGCTCCACGTCCGAGGTGTCCTCGGTGCTTTCCATCAGTACCGTGCGCCGCACGATCTTTCCCGTTGCTGTCAGCCGCGTGCGGGTGGGTTTGCGGAAGATGGGGTCGCGCCACTGGACCGCCACCGACTGGTGGTCGACGAGACTCATGCCGGGATCGACGACGAGCCGGAAGTTGAGTGGATATTCGCCGATGTGGGTCTCGGGGAGCCCGGTGACCGATGTCGAGCGCTGCTTCGCTTTCGGAATCGGCCAGTCCGAACGCGAGATCTGGATGTAGAGAAGGTCGGCCTTCATGTAGACGAGCAGGCTCGTCAAGAACTGGCGGTCGAAGACCAGGAGGCTTTTGCCGTGGCGGATCGACTGTACGACGATTTGTTGATTCGGACTGGCCTCCGCGAGCGCCTTGGACACGGCGTCTGCCATGTCGAAGAGGTTTGAGAGCGGGATCGCAGGCTTGCGCTCACCGCCCTCGCCCGGGCGCAGGTCGATGCGGGACAGGATGTGCGCCATCCGCACCGGCGCGATCTCGGCCGGTTGGTCGAGACCCAGGGGCACGATCTTGGAGCCGCGCTTCTCGCTGCGGAGGATGATCTCGATCTTTCCGTCGTCGTAAACCGTCTCGCGGATCTGCCGGGTGATACAGGCGCTATTCGCCAACGCCGCGGCGAGGGCCAGCGCCAGCATGACGTTTCGGGAGCTACGGCATCGGGAGTTGCCCGTCACGAGGTGGGAGTGTCGCAAAGCCGTGCGCCGGATGCTCACGTGATCGCGCTTACCAGGTGATAGGTCACGAAGCTCGCCGTCCAGGCCAGCACCAACAGGCTCCCGAACGCGAACGCCGGCCAGCGCCAGCTTCCCGTTTCCTGCCGCATCACGGCCAGGGTCGACATGCACTGGAGCGCGAAAACGAAGAAAATCAGCAGGGATGCGACCGTCGCCGGGGTGAAGATGCGTTTCCCATCGGGGCCTACGTCCGCGCGCACGGCCGAGCGCAGCGAGGTCTCCTCATCGGTCGCCGCGTAGATCTGCGCCAGGGTGGCGACGATCACCTCGCGCGCGGCGAGGCTAGCGAGCAGACCGACGCCGATCTTCCAGTCAAAGCCCAGGGGAGCGATGACGGGCTCGAGTGCGTGCCCCGCGCGTCCGGCCAGGCTGTGCTCGAGCGCATAGCGGCGCGCGTCGGCGCCCACCATTCCGGCCGGCGGGGGGGTTCGCGGGAAGGTGAGCAGTACCCAGAGCACGACGGACACCAGCAGGATGATCGTTCCCGCCCGGCGCAGGAACGCGCTCGTGCTGCTCCAGATTTGAGACGACAGCAGCCGCAGCGGCGGCACGCGGTAGGACGGAAGCTCCATGTAGAAAGGCAGGGTGTCGCCGCGGACCAGCGTTCGCTTGAGTACCGCCGCGGCACAGAGCGCCGAGAGCGCGCCGAGCGCGTAGAGGCCGAGCAGGACGAGGCCCTGGAGGCCGATGGGTCCCCACACGGTCGTCGCAGGGACGAAAGCGCCGATCAGCAGCGCGTAGACGGGAAGCCGCGCTGAGCAGGTCATGAGCGGCGCCACCAGGATCGTCACCAGCCGGTTTCGCGGCGACGGAATGCTGCGTGTCGCCATGATGCCCGGGACCGCGCACGCGTAGGAAGACAGCAGGGATATGAAGGAGCGCCCGTCGAGGCCGGCGCGAGCCATCACGCGGTCCACCACGAAGGCGGCGCGCGCCATATAGCCCAGGTCTTCGAGGAGATAGAGCAGGCTGAAGAGCAGCACGATCTGCGGCAGGAAGATCACCACGGCACCGACGCCCGCCACCAGACCGTCGGCGAGAAAATCGGCGAACAGGCCCGGGGGCACCACGCTGCGCACGCCGCCGGAAGCGAGGCCGACGCCGGTTTCGATGGCATCCATCGCGGGCTGGGCCCAGGCGAAGATCAGCTGGAAGAAGGCCACCATGACGGCGACGAATAAGAGCGAGCCCGCGACGGGATGCAGCACGATGCGGTCTACGAGTTCGGTGGGGCGGTGGGCGTTGGGCCGTTGGGAGAGCACGGTTTGCAGCACCGAGTCGGCCCAGGCGGCGCGCTCCGCCGCGGGCGCTGGCGGGGGGATGGGCGGCCGGCTCCATTTTTCGGGTGTCGCTAGGGTTTCTCGCAGTGCCGCCAGGCCGGTGCCGCGATGGCCGATGACGCCCCGTACCGGAACGCCGAGCGCGCACTCGAGCCGTTCGAGGTCGAGGCGCCCCCCCCGGGCGTGGAGTTCGTCCAGCATGGTCACGACCAGGCAGGCTGGGGTTCCACGCGCGAGCAGTTGCCCCACCACCAGCAGGGAGCGTTCGAGGGAGCACGCATCGGTGACCATGACGAGCGCATTCGGTGCGGGGCCGAGCTCGCCGTCGAGGACCCGGCCGATGATCTCCTCGTCCGGGCTCACCGGATCGAGGCTGTAGGTGCCGGGCAGATCCACCACCACGGCGCGCCGTCCCCCGAGTTGGCAAGGGCCCTCGCGGCGCTCGACCGTTACGCCCGGGTAATTGCCGACCCGCGCGTGCAGCCCGGTGAGCGCGTTGAAAAGGGTCGTCTTGCCCGAATTGGGGCTCCCGACCAGCCCCAGGCGCAACGTGCCGGGAATTGCAGCCGTTTCCGTGCTCACGACCGGCGTACGCGGATGCGTTCCGCCTCTGAACGGCGCAGGCAGAGGCGGGTGCCGCGCAGCTCGTAGATCGCCGGGTCGCCCAGCGGCGCCCGGCGCACGACCCGCACCGGGGTTCGCGGCACGAAGCCCAGGTCGGCGAGCCTGCGCCCCAGCGGGCTCGTCTCATCGACCGACTCCACCTCGCCCGTGGCGCCCGGCGGCAGGGCCGCCAGATCCGTGCTGTCGTCCTGGTCGCATCGGGAGGTCATATGAAAATGAATTCCATTTTCAGATCTATTAGATTTTAGGACACCCGGGGGCTCCTAAAAAGGAGAACATGTTCTCCTATTCGTTTTCGTTGCGGAGTTGGCGATTCACCAGTTCGGCCACGGCTTCCGCCGGCTCTGCTTCGCCATCGAGCACGCGCTGCACGTCCCGGGCGATCGGCATCTCGACGCCCGCCTGATCGGCCAGCGCGCAGGCTGCGATGGTGGTGCGCACGCCCTCGGCCACTTCATTCATGCTGCCCACGATCTCCGCGAGCGTCTCGCCCCGGCCCAGCGCCAGGCCGACGTTGCGGTTGCGCGAGAGATCCCCCGTACAGGTCAGTATCAGGTCCCCCATGCCCGCCAGGCCCAGGAAGGTCAGCGGGTCCGCACCCATGGCGACGCCCAGGCGAGTGATCTCGTGCAGCCCGCGTGTCATCAGCGCGGCCCGGGCGTTGTGGCCCAGACCCAGGCCGTCGCTGATCCCCACAGCGATGGCGACGACGTTCTTGAGCGCCCCCCCCACCTGGACACCGATCACGTCCGTGGCCGAGTAGCAGCGGAAATTCGTCAGAGAGAGCGACTCCTGGACCGAAATGGCGAACGCCTCCTCTCGGCAGGCCACGGTCACCGCGGTCGGCTTTTCGGCGAATACCTCCCGCGCGAAGGAGGGGCCCGAGAGGAATACGAGTCGCGGGTGGTGCTCGGGGTCCAGCATTTCCTCGAGCACCTGATCCATTCGCATCCAGGTCCCGAGTTCGATTCCCTTCACCGTGGAGACCAGCAGCGCGTCGCGCGGCAGGAAGCCGGCGGCGCGCTCCATCACCTCGCGCACGCCGTGACTCGGTACGGCGCAGATCACCAACTCGCAGCCCTCGAGGGCTTCCTCGAGGTCGGTCGTGGCCCGCACCTGCTCCGGGATCCGCGCGTCGCTCAGGTACCGGGGATTGCGGTGCTCCCGGTTGATGGTATCGGCCAACTCCACATCGCGGGCCCACAGCCGTACGTCGTGCTCCCGTGCGGACAGGAGCGCCAGACAGGTGCCGAAACTGCCTGCTCCGAGCACTGCAACGGGTACCGCCATTTCGCGCGCATGCTATCACCAGAACCCGGCCATTCCCGGGTCCCGCGCGCTGGATTTCCCGTTGACCCTCGTGGGGCCTGTCGTTACCTTCCGCGCGTTTTCGTTTCTCTGTCGCGGACTTGCCAGATTTTCTCAGGCCACGGAGCGCGCGTCGCATGCTTGCCGACTACACCGGCATTCTCGTGATCCTGATCGTCGGCACACTTCTCATCGGTGCGATGCTCGGCGTGCACCTCTTGCTCGGCCCGCGCCGGGAGTTCGCCGAGAAGAACGAACCCTTCGAGTGCGGGGAGAAGCCCATCGTTTCGCCGCGGCAGCGCTACGCGGTCAAGTTCTACATGGTGGCGATCCTCTTCGTCGTCTTCGATGTCGAGGCGATCTTCTTCTACCCGTGGGCGGCGGTCTTCGAACAGCTTTCGTGGTTCGGCTACTGGGCGATGGTGGTCTTCACCGTTCCGCTCGCCGTCGGGCTCGTATACGAGTGGATGAAGGGCGGTCTCGATTGGTGATTTCTGACGAGACCCGGGCTGCGATCGATGTAGAGATCGCCAGGTACCCGAAGCGGCGCGGCGCGCTGCTCCCGGCTCTTCACCTGGTCCAGCGCGAGCACGGGTGCGTCTCCGAAGATTCAGCGGCGGAGCTGGCAGAGATCTTCGAGATCCGGGCAATCGACGTACTCGAGGTCGTGTCCTTCTACAACATGTTCTACGACCGCCCGCAGCCGCGTCATCACGTCTACGTGTGCACCAATCTGCCCTGTTCTCTTCGCGGTGGGCGCACTCTCCTGCGGCAACTCGAGGCGCATGTTGGGTCCAAGGTGGGAGTGCCCACCGAAGACGGCAAGCTCGTTCTCGGACACGAGGAATGTCTCGGGGCGTGTGCCTACGCCCCGATGCTGCGCATCGACGACACCTACTACGAGGATCTCGACGCCGATCGGGCCAAGCGAATCCTCGACGAGTTGGAGTAGATGGGCCTCGAAGTCCCGCACGTCACGGGCTACCTGACGCAGCACTTTGCCGATGACGCCTACGCCGGGATCGATGGCTACGTGGGCGCTGGGGGCTACGGAGCGCTGCGGAGAGCCCTGGACATGGCTCCCGGCGACGTGACCGAGTTGGTGAAAGGTGCCGGTCTCCAGGGGCGCGGCGGTGCTGGGTTCTCGACGGGAACGAAGTGGTCTTTCATGCCGGAGAACTCGGAGAAGCCCAAATACCTGGTCTGCAATGCGGACGAATCGGAGCCCGGTTCGTTCAAGGACCGCATTCTGATGGAGCGCGGTCCGCACCAGGTGCTCGAGGGCATCCTGATCGCCGCGTGGGCGACTGGAGCGGAGAAGACGTTCATCTACGTGCGGGGTGAGTACGCACTTCCCGCCGCTCGTCTGGAGCGTGCCATCGCCGAAGCGCACGAGCGGGAGTTCCTGGGGGAGCGGATCTGTGGCAAGGATTTCGCGCACGACGTGGTCCTGATGCGCGGGGCCGGTGCGTACATCTGCGGCGAAGAGACCGGGCTGCTCGAGTCTCTCGAGGGCAAGAAGGGCCAGCCCCGCAAGAAGCCGCCCTTTCCGGCTCAGTTCGGCGCTTTCGGTATGCCGACCACGGTGAACAACGTGGAGACTTTCTCTCACGTGCCGCACATCGTGGCGAACGGAGTCGAGTGGTTTCGCGGCTTTGGCACGGAGAAGAGCCCGGGAAACACGGTCTTCGGCGTGTCGGGTCAGGTGCGGCGTCCGGGGCTATTCGAGTTGCCGCTGGGCACCCCCCTCGACGAGATCGTCTTCGAACACGCGGGCGGTCCGCTGGAGGGCCGGCAGGTCAAGGGGGTGATTCCGGGGGGGATGTCCATGCCGATCCTCCCGGCGAACCTGCTCGATGTGCCGATGGCGAACGAGTTCCTTCGGGAACGCAAGACCATGCTCGGCACCGGCGGCGTCGTGGTGATGGACGACCGGACCTGCATGGTACGCGCGTCCTGCGTCATTGCGTACTTCTTCCGCGACGAGTCTTGTGGCCAGTGCACCCAATGCCGCGAGGGAACCGGCTGGATCCACAAGATCGTCGAACGCATCGAGCGCGGCGCCGGTTCGAGCGAAGACATCGAAATCCTGCAAGACATCACCGAGAAGATGGAGGGCCAGACCATCTGCGCCTTCGCCGACGCGGCCGCTTGGCCGATCCAGGGCATGCTGCGCCATTTTCGCGACGACTTCGTCGAGCACGTCAACCGGGGAAAGTGTCCCTTCCCCGAGAGCTTCGAGCTCTGATGCCGAAGATCACCGTCGACGGAAAGATCCTCGAGGTTCCCGAAGGCCGGACCATCCTCCAGGCCCTCGACGACGTCCAGCTGCTGATGAACGGGGTCGAGATCCCGCACTATTGCTGCCATCCGAAGCTTTCGATCGACGGCTCGTGCCGTCTGTGTCAGGTCGAGGTGGAGGGCATGCCCAAGCTCCAGATTGCCTGCAACACGCCCGTGCAGGAGGGCATGGCGATTCGCACGGATACCGAGAGCGTGCGCGAGGCGCGTGCGGGCGTGATGGAACTCCTGCTGGTGAACCACCCGCTCGACTGCCCCATCTGCGACCAGGCGGGTGAATGCAAGCTCCAGGACTACGCCTTCGAGTACGGGATCGAGCAGTCGCGCACGCGAGAGCCGCGGCGTGCGCGGAAGAAGAACGTCGACCTGGGGCCTATGATCAAGTTCGACCAGGAGCGCTGCATTCTGTGCCGTCGCTGCGTGCGCTTTTGCGATGAGATTTCCGAAACGGGTGAGTTGCGGATGTTCAACCGCGGCGACCGCTCGGTAATCGAAACCCTTCCGAGCGTTCCGCTCGACAACGACTACTCGATGAACGTGGCGGATATTTGCCCGGTTGGCGCCCTCACGACCCGGGACTTCCGTTTCAAGATTCGGGTGTGGTTTCTCGAGGACGTTCCCGGGGTGTGCACGGGTTGTGCGAACGGTTGCAACGTGCACCTGGGTGTGGCCAATAACAAGGTCTATCGCTACGTCCCCCGGCGCAACGACGACGTCAACGACACCTGGCTCTGCGACGCCGGACGCCTGTCCTACAAGGAGATTGGCGGGGGAGCGCGGCTTCGTGAGGCCACCGTGCGCGAGGGCGACGCCCCGCCCAAGCCCACCGGCTATGAGGATGCGGTCGCCGCGGCGGCGGAGCGGTTGCGGGCGGTAGTCGAGTCTCACGGAGCGGACACGCTCGTCGTACTGGCCTCGCCCCACGCCACGAATGAAGAGCTCTTCACGCTCGGTCAGTTCTGCGACGCGTTGGGCGTCGGGGCGCGCGGTGCCGCTGTGGTTCGCGGGCGCGAGGACGCACGGCTCATCAAGGCCGAGAAGGCGGCGAATGCCGAGGGAGCGCGCCGGCTGGGCTTCGCTGACCCCGTGACGACGCTGGCCAAGCTGCGCGACGGCGCCGCAGCGGCGGCGCTCGTGTTGGGCCACGACGCCCTGGGCGAGGCCTTCCTCGGCGGTCCCGAACCCTTCGCCGGTCTCGAGGCGCTCGTGCTTCTAGACGTCTACCAGTCCCCGCTGGTGAAGCTCGCCCACGTTGCGCTTCCCGTGCGGCACGTGGCCGAGATGCACGGGACCCTCACCAACGTTGCCGGCCGGGTGCAGCGGGTGGTGCCGGCGGTCGAGCCCGCATGGGAGGCGTGGAGTGCCGGCGAGGTCGTCGCGCATCTCGGTGCAGCGCTCGGGCTCTCGGGCTTCGAAGGGGATTGGAACGCCGGGGAGGTCTCGCGCCGCCTCGCGGCAAGCGTCGACGGCTTTGCCGGTGTTCACCTGGAGAGTGTCGGCGCCGGCGGCCGGTTGCTGGCGGACGCCGCCCGCGGGCCCGCCGCCTGATGCCTGTCGAGGAGATCGTCAAGACGCTCGTCATCATCCTGGTGGTGGTCGGGGCGCTCGCGCCGGTCATCACCTGGATCGAACGCAAGCAGAGCGCGTTGATGCAGGACCGGATCGGCGCGAACCGTGCGGACGTCGCGGGCATCACCATCCTCGGTCTGCTCCACCCGCTGGCCGACGTGGTCAAGCTCCTCACCAAGGAGGATGTGGTTCCGGAGGGGGCCAACCGGGTGCTCCACCTGCTGGCGCCGCTCATTGCGGCGATCCCCGCGGTGATCGCCTTCGGCGTGATTCCGTACGGCGGTGTCTACACCTTCGGCGATCGCACCATCAGCCTGGTCGTCGCCGATCCCGACTGGGGCATGCTCTACATCTTCGCGATCGCGTCCATCGCCACCTACGGAACGGTGATCGCGGGTTGGTCGAGCAACAACAACTGGTCGCTGCTCGGCGGCATCCGCGCTTCGGCCCAGATGATCTCCTACGAGGTCGCCATGGGACTCTCGCTCGTCGGGATCTTCATGGTCTTCCAGACGCTGAGCCTCCAGGAGATGGCGCTGGCTCAGGACCGCAGCTTCGCGTTCTTTGGCATCCACTGGCTGCGGCTTCCGGCCTGGGGGGTCTTCTACCAGCCGCTTGCGTTCGTCCTCTTCCTCACCTGCATCATGGCCGAGAACAAGCGGCCGCCGTTCGACATTCCCGAGGGTGAATCGGAGATCATCGCCGGTTATCACCTCGAGTACTCGGGCATGAGATTCGGTCTCTTCTTCATGTCCGAGTTCATCCAGGTCGTGGTGATCGCGGGCCTGATGACAGCGGTCTTTCTGGGCGGCTGGACGATTCCCTACCTGTCGACGGACGACATCATCCGGGGCGTGGGCTCGGTCTACGGCACTGGCTTCGCCACCGGTATCTGCCTGCTGCTCCAGTTCGGGAGCTTCATGGTGAAGGTCCTGTTCATGATCTGGTTCCAGATGGCCTTGCGCTGGACGTTGCCGCGCTTCCGCTACGACCAGGTCATGGACCTGTGTTGGAAGATCATCCTCCCCCTTTCGATTGCGAATATTCTCGTCACCGGTTTCGCGATGCTCTTGCTCCGGGAGGGCGGCGCGTGACCGTCCCGGTCTTCCTCTTCTACCTCTTTGGTGCCCTCGCGGTGATCTTTTCCCTGAGCATGGTGCTGCACGTGCGCAATACGGTCGCGGGCGCGTTGTCGCTCGTCGTGACCATGATTTCGCTGGCCGCGATCTATGTACTGCTCGAGGCCCACCTCGTTGCGGTGATTCAGATCATGGTCTACGCCGGCGCCATCGTGGTGCTCTTCCTCTTCGTCGTCATGTTGCTGAACCTCCGCGAGGACCAGTTCGCCCCGGGACGGCAGTGGCTGCTCAAAATCGGGGCGGGGCTGGTCGGTGTCGTGGCGCTCGCCCAGCTGCTGCGTCTGTTCCGCATCGGCTTCAGCGACTGGCCGCCACTGCCCGAAGGCTTCGGCGGCTACCGCCTGCTCGGACTCGCGCTCTACACGGATTACGTGCTCCTCGTCGAGCTGGTTTCGCTGCTGCTGCTCGCCGCGATCGTGGGAGCGCTGATCCTCGCCAAGCGAAAGGCCGGCCCGTGATTCCCCTGGACCACGTCATCGCTCTGTCCGCCATTCTCTTTGCGATCGGTGTGGTGGGGGTGGCGACCCGGCGCAACCTGATCGTCGTGATGATGTCGATCGAGCTGATGCTCAACGCCGTGAATCTCGCCTTCGTGGGCTTCAATCGTTTCTGGCCCGGGGTCCCGGGTGCGCCCGTCCTCGACGGTCAGGTCTTCGTACTGATCGTAATCGCCGTCGCCGCTGCGGAGGTGGCCGTCGGTCTCGGCATCGTGATCTCGATGTTCCGGAACCGCGACTCGGTGGACCTCGAAGAGGTGAGTCTGCTGCGATGGTAAACCCCGTCGAGAGTGACCTGCTGCTCTGGATCGTGCTGCTGCCGTTGCTGGCGGCGGTCTTCCACGGCGTGATCATTGGACTGGTGCGGCGGCCGACGGAGCGCTGGCTGGTCATCGGCATCTCCTGCGGTGCTGTCGGTCTTTCTTTCCTGCTCACCTGCCTCGGACTTGCCGAGCTGATCCAACTTCCCGATGGGCAGCACCTGCTGGTCGACGACGTCTATACCTGGATCGGATCGGGGCTGGGCGCCGAGAACCTGACTGTCGAGCTGGCCTTCGCATTGGATCCCGTCGCCGCGGTGGTTTGTATGATCGTGACCGGCGTCGGCTTCCTGATTCATATCTACTCGGTTGGATACATGGAGGACGATGAGCGCGAGGACAGCGGTTTCCAGCGCTTCTTCTGCTACCTGAACCTCTTCACCGCCGCGATGCTCGTGTTGATACTGGGCGACAACCTGGTGCTGATGTTCCTGGGCTGGGAGGGCGTGGGGCTCTGCTCCTACCTCCTGATCGGGTTCTGGTACGGCGACCGCTACAACGCCTACTGCGGCAGCAAGGCGTTCATCGTCAACCGGATCGGCGACTTCGGCTTCCTGGTGGGGATCTTCACGCTTTTCTGGGCATTTTCTTCCGTGGGCTCTCCCACCGTCTCCTTCCGGGAGATCGAGGCCGGTTTCGACCAGATCGTCAACCTGACCGTCAGCGTGCCCTTGTTCGGTGAGTCCCGGGTGGTGACGGTGGTGGCGCTCTGCCTGTTCCTGGGTGCGTGCGGAAAGAGCGCGCAGATTCCGCTCTACACCTGGCTTCCCGACGCGATGGCCGGCCCGACGCCGGTCTCGGCGCTGATCCACGCCGCCACCATGGTGACCGCGGGCGTCTACATGGTGTGCCGTGTTTCCTATCTCTACGCGGCATCGCCCGAGGCGTCGGCGGTGGTGGCCTGGGTGGGCGGCATCACGGCGCTGTTCGCAGCGACGATCGCGATCACCCAGACCGACATCAAGAAGGTCTTGGCGTATTCGACCGTGAGCCAGCTCGGATACATGTTTCTGGCCGCGGGCTGCGGTGGCTTCTCGGCCGCCATCTTCCACCTGGGTACCCATGCGTTCTTCAAGGCCCTGCTCTTCCTCGGTGCGGGCGCGGTGATCCTCGCCCTGCACCACGAGCAGGACATCGAGAAGATGGGAGGCCTCAAGAAGTTCATTCCCACCACGCAATGGGTCTTCCTGGTCGGGGCTCTCTCCATCGCCGGGATCCCGGGCATGTCGGGGTTCTTCTCGAAGGACGAGATCCTGGTCGCCGTCGTCGCATCGCACGTTCCCGGGAAGATGTGGCTGTACACGATTGGGGTCGTGACGGCGGGCCTCACCGCCTTCTACATGTGGCGGCTCCAGTGCAAGGTCTTCTACGGCAAGTACCGCGGTCCGTCGGAGGCGCGCAAGCACATCGAGGATCCCACGGGCTGGATGATGAATCCGCTCTACATTCTCGCAGTCTTCGCGGCCCTGGCGGGCTTCATAGGTCTACCCCAGGTCTGGGCGGATCTGCTTTCCGGTCCCGAGGATTCCAATAGCCTCGGGAACTTCCTGCTGCCGGCCCTCGTGGCGGCCGAGCCGCATGCCCTCGAGCGGAGCACCGAGTTCAAGATGGCGCTCCTCGCAGTACTCTCCTCACTCGCGGGCATCTGGCTCGCTTACGTGTTCTACGTGCGCCGGCCGGAGCTGCCCGGCCGGATTGCGGCCGTGCTCTCGGCGCCGTATGCGTTGCTGAAGAACAAGTACTACGTGGACGAACTCTACGACGCGGCGATCGTGAAGCCCATAGTTGCGATCTCGGATCGCGTTCTCTACCGGTGGGTGGATATGCGCCTGATCGATGGAGTCGGCGTCGAAGGTGCTGCGCGGGCGGTGCGGAGCGTGGCGGCGAACGGTCTCAAGTACGCGCAGTCAGGGCTCACGCAGAGTTACATCTTCCTGATGATCGTCGGTGCGGTGGCGATCGTCGGATACCTGCTCCGGTAGACGGTCATGATCGAGCTTCATCTACTGTCGATCGTCACCTTCCTGCCGCTGCTGACGGGCCTCGCGTTGGGTGTCGTTTCCGTTGTGGCGCATTGGTTCGGTGCAGAGGGTCTCCCGAAACAGGCGTGGCGCGGCGTCGCTCTCGCGAGCACCGCACTGACCTTCGGGGTGTCGCTGCAGCTCTTTTCGGCATTCGACGTGTCGAATCCGGGCTATCAATTCGTCGAACACGCAGCGTGGCTCCCCGCCTGGGGGATCGACTACTTCGTCGGCATCGACGGCATCAGCCTCTTCCTGGTGCTCCTCACGACTTTCCTGATGCCCATCGTTCTTCTGGCTTCCTGGAACGACATCACCGAGTCGGTCAAGAGCTACGTCTTCTTCATGCTCTTCCTCGAAACCGGCATGCTCGGCGCCTTCGTATCGCTGAACCTCTTCCAGTTCTACGTCTTCTGGGAAGTCATGCTCATCCCGATGTACTTCATCATCGGGATCTGGGGCGGGTCCCGGCGCATCTACGCCGCGGTGAAATTCTTTCTCTTCACCATGGTGGGCTCGCTGCTGATGCTCGTGGCCCTGCTGGTGGTCTACGTGATGACCTGGGAGCAGACGGGGGCGCTGGGCTTCAACCTGGTCGTCCCGCCCGGTGCGGACGGGCCAGCGCTTCTCGGGACGGTGATTCCCGTAGACGATTCGACCTGGTGGAAGAACCAGAACTGGCTCTTTGCCGCCTTTGCGTTGGCCTTCGCCATCAAGGTGCCGATGGTGCCGTTTCATACCTGGCTTCCCGACGCGCACGTCGAGGCTCCGACCGCCGGCTCGGTGGTGCTGGCCGGCGTGCTGCTGAAGATGGGAACCTACGGTTTCCTGCGCTTCGCGCTGCCACTCTTCCCGGATGCTGCGGTGGCTTTTACGCCGGCCATCCTGGCGCTCGCTCTGGTCGGCATCTTGTACGGATCGCTCGTCGCCATGGTGCAGGCCGACGTCAAGAAGCTCGTGGCCTACTCGTCGGTGGCGCATCTGGGTTTCGTGATGCTCGGCATGTTCTCGCTCAACACCATCGGGCTCAATGGTTCCGTCTTGCAGATGGTGAACCACGGGCTTTCGACCGGGGCACTCTTCCTGCTCGTCGGGATGCTCTACTCGCGGCGGCATACGCGCCTGATCGATGAATTCGGCGGTGTGGCGAAACCCATGCCTGTCTTTGCGGCCTTCTTCGGAATCGCCACCATGTCGAGCATCGGTTTGCCGGCGCTGAATGGATTCGTCGGGGAGTTCCTGATCCTGCTCGGGACCTATCTTGCCTTCCCGCTGGTAGCGGTGATCGCCACGTCGGGTGTCGTGCTCGCCGCGGCCTATATGCTCTGGATGTTCCGCCGCGTGATGTTCGGGCCCCTCGAGAATCCGGAGAACCTGGGGCTGCTCGACCTCGATTGGCGCGAGAAGCTGGTGATGGTTGTCATGACTATTCCGATCGTCTGGATCGGACTCTTCCCGGAGCCGTTTCTGCGCCGCATCGAACCCTCGGTGGTGGAGTTGCAGCGGGTGATCGCGGAGCGCAGCGTTCTCGCGGTGACGGACGAGGAGCCCGCCAAGGCTTCCGGGGAGGATGGGCCGTGATTCCCGAAGCCCTGAACTTCCACGTCCTCGCGCCGATTGGCTTCGTGGGCATTGGAAGCATGGTGGTGCTGCTGCTCGAGGTATTCCTTTCGCGCGCTCAAACGTTCATGGGCCGGAACCTCGACGAGCGTCTCATCGGAAGTCTGCTTGCAGGCGTGTCGATCTTCTTTTTGTTCCTCGCCCTCTCGGTGGCCTGCCAGGCGTTCAGTGCCGGCGGCGCGGCGGTCTTCAACCCGCAACACCCGCTGATCCGGCTGGATGCATTTTCCGCCCTCGCAACGGCTCTGATCGCGGGCGGTGCGCTGCTTTCCTGCGCGCTCGCCATCTACTACCTCGAGGAGCTGCACATCAACCGCGGCGAATACTACGCGCTGCTACTGCTCGCCACGGCGGGAATGATGACCTTGGTCGCCGCCGTCGATTTTCTGGCGATCTTCCTGGGCCTCGAGCTGATGAGCATTCCCATCTATGCCCTCGCGGGCTTCGACCGCCGCAAGCTGCGCAGCAACGAGTCGGCGATGAAGTACTTCCTGATCGGCTCGTTTGCGAGCGCCGTGCTCCTGTACGGCGTGGCCCTCCTCTATGGAACCACGGGCTCGACTTCGCTCCTGGTCCTCCGGAGCGGTTTCGACCCGAGCAGCCCTCTGGCCGTGATCGGGATCGCCCTCGTCCTGGTTGGCTTCGCCTTCAAGATTTCGGCCGTGCCGTTCCACCAGTGGACTCCGGACGTCTACGAAGGCGCTCCCTCCTCCGTCACCGCTTTTATGTCGGTGACGGTGAAGACCGCAGCGGTCGCGGCGTTGCTTCGCGTGCTCGGCCTCGGCCTCGGTCCGCTGGAAGAAATGCTGGTGAACGTGCTGTGGGTCCTGGCCGTCCTCACGATGGTGGTCGGGAACCTGATGGCGGTGATCCAGGACAACGTGAAGCGGTTGCTCGCGTACTCGAGCATCGGACACGCCGGTTACATTCTGGTGGGTATCGTCGCCGGGGGCGTCGAGGGCTGGTCGGCGGTGGTCTTCTATCTCATCGCCTACCTCTTCATGAATCTCGGTGCCTTTGGTGTGGTGGTGGCGCTCGCGAATCGGGGAGAGGACTGCGAG
Source organism: Deltaproteobacteria bacterium (assembly GCA_002729515.1). Taxonomy (GTDB): domain Bacteria; phylum Myxococcota_A; class UBA9160; order UBA9160; family SMWR01. The sequence goes on along the minus strand of PBYF01000106.1, from coordinate 12,159 downwards.
CGCGTCGATTCCTTCGCCGGGCTTGCGCGCACCCGGCCGGGCCTCGCCGCGCTCATGACGCTCTTCATGGTGGCGCTTACCGGTATTCCGCCCACTGTCGGCTTCTTCGCCAAGTTCGGCATCTTCCTGGCAGCAGTGAACGCGGGGTTCGTGGGGCTCGCCATCATCGGTGTGTTGATGAGTGCGGTCTCCGTCTATTACTACCTTCGGATTCCCGTTCTGATGTACATGCGTGAACCGGAGGAGCAGGCGCCCCGGCTCGAGACTTCGAGTGGCGAGATCTTCGTTCTCGGACTCTGTGCAATCGCCGTGCTCTTCCTCGGAATCTTTCCCAACGGTGGCGAACTGCCCGTCGTGGATTGGGCACGCACGTCGGTGAGCGTACTATTCGATTAGCTCAACCGCGCAGCCGCCTCGCGGCGCCGCGGCGCACGGTGACGCGTTCCGCGTCGAAGAGTTCCATCAACGGGACGGCGGTACGACGGGACGTTCCAATGAGTGTCTTGTAGGCCGGAGTCTCGAGGCTTCCGTGTTGGCGAAGGTGATCCACGACCCGGTCGCGGAGTGCATCGATCGTGCTCCGGTCGAACCAGAGGTCGTCGCGGGCGCGGACGAGCCGGCCTTCGCGCTCGAGGTGGGCGAGCAGGTCGCGCAAGCGTTGGAGCGGCACGCCCTCCTCCTGAGCCCACTCCCGCAGGCCGGGCGGCTCGAGACCCGCGGCACCGGCCCGTGCGAGCACCCGCTCGGCCAGCGCCGCCTCTGCTTCGGAAAGCGCCGGCCGGTGGTCGGGGTGCCGGGCGAGGTCTCCCTCGAGGTGTAGCGCCCCGCGTTCGGCCAACCGGATGAGCACGAGTTCTGCGACATCGGGCGGCACGTTCGAGGGCAATGCGCCGCGCAGAGCGCCGGTCGGCATCCCGGGGAGGAGCGGCTCGCGCGCGTGGAAGGCGCCGAGTGCCGCACCGAGCTGAGCCTCGAGTCGCTCCGCGGCGGCGGGGTCGAGCCAGGTGTCGGTATTCGTGACGAGAGCCCCGCCAGCGGTGCGCAGTTGTTCGAGCGCGCCGTTGAGGACCTCGGCCTCCAGCACCGACTCGCGGGCGAGCTGCTCGCGCGGTGCTCCCGCAAGCCCCGCCCGGCCGATGCGCACCGCGAGCCCCCGGGCGGGGTCACCGCTGGCCAGTTCGGTGAGGCCGCGCTCCAGCTCAGGGTCGCCGCGGCGCAAGCGCGGCGGCGTGGCGTCGAGGACGACGCCGCCACCCAGAGTGGCGCCGCCCATGCTCGTATGGGCGAAACCGCGCACCACGAAGCGGTCGCCGGGAACGACCGGGAGAGGCTCGCCTTCGACGTGCAGCCGCGCATAGCCCGCGTGGCCCGGGACGAGGCGCTTGCGGCCGATGGGAGCCAGTCGGGCCCGCCGCTCGGCGGTTCCGGTCAGAAGTTCGACCGAAGCCCGCTCGGCGGAGGGCGCGACGTCGAGCCAGCTGAGTGCAACGTCGAGGCTGGTGGTGGGCTCGAAGGCATCGGGCCGTGTCACGACGCTCCCGCGCGGCACGTCGGCGAGGTCGAGTCCCTGGAGGTTGGCGGCACAGCGTGTGCCGGGCTCGATGCATTCGGCCGGAGCGCCGTGGCGCTGGAGTCCGCGCAGACGCCCGCGCGCTCCACCCGGCAGAACGGCGACGGCGTCGCCGACGCGGAAGCCAGCGCCCACGAGCGTTCCCGTGACTACGGCACCAAAGCCCCGTGCGGCAAAGGCGCGGTCCACGGCGAGGCGCGGCGGTCCGGAGCGCGCGGTGCGTGGCGGTGCCGTCCGCACCGCGGCAAGTAGCGCGTCGCGCAGCGCGTCGAGGCCATGGCCGGTTCGCGCCGAGACTCGGATCAGCGGTGCGTTGCCCAGGCCCGTCTCTGCGAGCGTTTCCCGAGTCTCGGCTTCGGCGAGCGCGGCGAGTTCTGCTTCCACCGCGTCGATCTTGGTGAGCGCGACGACGGCGCGTGTTACGCCGAGCAATTCGCAGATCGCCAGGTGCTCGCGGGTCTGTGGCATCACCCCCTCATCCGCCGCCACCACCAGGAGCACCAGGTCGATACCCGTTGCGCCGGCAACCATGGTTCGCACGAGGCCCTCGTGGCCCGGTACGTCGACGACTCCGACGCGCACGTCGTCGGCCAGGTCGAGGGGAGCGAAGCCCAGCTCGATCGTAATGCCCCGCTCGCGTTCCTCCGGTAGCCGGTCGGTGTCGACCCCGGTCAGCGCACCGATCAGCGCTGTCTTGCCGTGATCGATGTGGCCGGCCGTCCCGAGGACGAGATTCGCGGCAGGGCCTGTTTCAGCGCGGCCCAATGCGGTCGAAGCCCGTGTACTGGCGCAGTCCCTCCGGCACCGCGACCGATCCGTCCGCCTGCTGGTGGTTTTCGAGCAGCGGAATCAATAGGCGTGGCGTTGCTACCGCCGTGCCGTTGAGTGTGTGGACCAGATCGTTCTTCTTCGCTCCCGTGCGGCGGAAGCGCGTCTTGAGACGCCGGGACTGGAAGTTCGTGCAGTTGCTGGCGCTCGTCACCTCTCCGTAGCTGCCGCCTTCGCCGCGACCGGGCATCCACGCCTCGATGTCGTACTTGCGGTAGGCCGGAGCGCCGAGGTCTCCGCTGGCCACGTCGATGACGCGGTACGGAATTTCGAGCGTCTGCAGGATCTGCTCCTCGATCCCGAGGATCTCTTCGTGCAGTGCCTCCGAAGTTTCGGGGTGGCAGAACGTGAAGAGTTCGACCTTGCTGAACTGATGCACGCGGTAGAGCCCCTTGCTCTCGCGCCCGTGAGATCCGGCCTCGGTTCGGAAGCAATGCGAGAGCCCGGCGAGCCGCACGGGCAGCTCGGACTCCTCGAAGATGACGTCGGCACCCAGGCCGCCGAGTGTGATCTCGGCCGTACCGACCAGATCTAGATCCGTATCGGCGACAGAGTAGATATTCGTTTCGTCGCCGCGCGGGCTGAAGGCCAGGTGGTCGACGATTGTGCGGCGCGCGAGGTCGGGTGTGCTGTGCAGCGTGAAGCCCGCCTCGCGGGCGACGTCGAGTGCGAAGCGCTGCAGAGCCAGCTCGACCAGCACCAACTCGTTCTTCAGGAAGTAGAACTTCTGGCCGGTTACCTTTGCGCCCGATTCGAAGTCGAAGAGATCGAGAGCCTTCCCGAGGGCCAGGTGGTCCCGCGCTTCGAAACCGAAACTCGGTGGCTCGTGGATTCGACGCAGCTCGCGGAAGTCGTCCTCACCGCCCTCTGGCACCTCGGGGTGCACGAAGTTCGGGATCTCGAGCATGTGCTCCCGGAGGATCCACTCGGCCTCGGCCAGACGCTTTTCTGCATTGCCCGCTTCTTCCTTGAGCTGCCGCCCCGCGGCAGCGTGGGCCTCTCTTTCTTCGGGTCCGAGCGCTTTCTTGCTCGCGGCCTGGTGTTCTTTGCGGCGCTGGTTCCACTCCTGGAGCTCCGTGCGAAGCTGTGTGGTTTCGCCGCGTGCGGCGACGGCCGCGTCGACGTCCGCACGAACTGCGCGTCGCCTGCAGCTCTCGACGACCTCGTCTCGGCGTTTGGCGAGCTCACGGGGATCGAGCATGGGGCCAAGGGAAGCACAGTGCCGAGGTGGCTACCACGACGCGCTCGAACCGGGCGTTGTCTCGTGCGATCTGCCAACCTCGCGGTGTGGATCCCGTGTACATCGGAGCCCGCAATCGGGGCGTGTCCCCCGCCGCACCCGGCGAATTCGAGACCCTTCGCATCGGGCCCATCGAGGTCTCCCCGCCGGTCGTGCTGGCGCCGATGGCCGGCATCACCAACGCCCCGTTTCGCACGCTCTGCCGCGGCTTCGGGGCGGGGCTCTATGTGAGCGAAATGATCACGGCCCGGGCCCTCGTCGAGGGCCACGCCAAGACTCTGCGCCTCGCGGGTTTCGATTCGGCAGAGACGCCGCGGAGTCTCCAGCTCTACGGTGTCGACGGCCACTACACCGGTGAGGCGGTGCGCTGGCTCGTCGACGAGGGGCGTGTCGATCACATCGATCTGAACTTTGGCTGTCCGGTGCGCAAGGTGACGCGCCGCGGCGGCGGGGCCGCCGTGCCACTCAAGCCGAAGCTGCTGCGCCGCGTCGTGCGCGCCGCGGTGCGCGCGGCGGGAGACGTTCCCGTGACGCTGAAGTTTCGCATCGGGATCGACGAGAGCAGGCATACCTGGCGCGATGCCGGACGGGTCGCCGAGGAGGAGGGCTGTGCGGCTGTCGCGCTCCACGCTCGCACCGCCGCACAGCACTACGAAGGCGAGGCGGATTGGTCGGTGATCGCGAAGCTCAAGCAGGCGGTTCAAACCATTCCCGTGCTCGGCAACGGAGACATCTGGGAAGCCTGGGATGCCCTCCGCATGCTGCGCGAGACGGGCTGCGACGGGGTCGTGGTCGGGCGCGGTTGTCTGGGCCGCCCGTGGCTCTTCCGGGACCTGGCGGACGTATTCGCGGGTCGTGAGCCGCGCGATCCTCCGCGCTTCGGCGAGGTCGCTCAGGTGATGCGCGAGCACGCGCGGCGCTTGGCCGACTGGATGGGTCCCGAGCTCGGCGTACGCAACTTTCGGAAGCATGCCACCTGGTATACGAAGGGCTTTCCGGGAAGTGCGCGGCTGCGGGGCGACCTCACCCGGATCGACACGCTCGGCGATCTCGAGCGCATCCTCGCCGGGGCCGACCCGGACGTGCCCTTTCCGCCGGATGCTATGCGCATCCCTCGTGGGAAGAGCGGCGGCCGCCAGACCGTGGCGCTGCCAGACGGCTATCTAGACGACCTCGGTGATGCGACGCCTCCCGCCGCCGAGTTGCGGGAGACGGCCGCCGTCTCGGGCGGCTGAGGACCGTCGATTCGAACAACGACAGCGAACTTGGCTTCAGTGAGGTAGCGGCGCCGTCTGGACAATTCTCGGCAGCAAACGCGATTGCAGCTGTCCTCGACGATTGCGGCAGCTGCGAGGCGGCCTGTCTCGCGGGCGGTGCAAGCTGCGAGATGTCTTGCAGCGTGTCGATCGCGGCTCCGGGCGAAATCGAGGCTGCTCTCGAGGCTCTGATGGCTTCGCTGCCTTTCTCGCTCGATCTCGGAACCGTCGGTGCAGCGCCTGGTTCTTCGGAGCGTCCGTGACGACGGCGCTTCAAGCGTCGGGGCAGTGCCGGCCCAGTTCGTTCGCCGGAAGCCGGTAGACCTCGGAGCAGAACTCACAGCGAACCTCGAGCTCCTCGTCGCGCTCGATGATTTCGCGGATCTCCTCACGCCCGAGCAACAGCGCGGCGCGCAGCACCCGGTCCATGGTGCACGGGCAGTGGAAGCGCGGAGTGATGTGGTCGACCCGGTGGCGCGGGACGTCTCCCAAGAGCTGCTCCAGAATCTCGTCCACGTCCGATCCGGCGTGGAGGAGTTCCGAAGGATGGAGTGTCTGCTCGACTCGCGCCTCGAAGTCGGCGATGACGCCGGCGTCCGCCCCCGGCAGCTTCTGCACCAGGTATCCCCCCGCCGCCGCGACCTGGCCGCCGGGCTCCAGGTAGACGCCCAGTGCGACGGCCGACGGCTTCTGCTCGCTTTCGAGCAGGTAGCGCGCCAGGTCCTGGGCGATCTCTCCGGAAACGAGGGGAACGATGCCCGCGTAGGGTCGCTTCCAGCTGGGGTGGTTGCGCTCGACGGTCAGTTCGCCCAGGCCGATTGCCTCGCGCAGGCCGAGCTCTGCGCCGTGCAGGGGTGCGTTCGTTCCCGGGTTGCGCGCGTAGCCCCGCGCGGATCCGGCGGCGTCCGCGGTGACGAGGAGCGCTCCGAGGGGTCCGTCGCCGCGAATGTGCAGCTGCACGCGCTCACCATCCTGTCCCTCGGTGGCCAGGAGAAGGGCGCCCATGAGCGCCCGGCCGAGAGCCACTGCGCCGGTCGGCGAAGCGCCGTGGCGCTCTGCGGCCTCGCGCACGAGTTCGGTCGCGGCGAGCACCCGCACCGAGACGCTCCCGTCTACCGCGAAGGTTCGGGCCAGTGCGTCGCGCATCGGTCACCCGGCCAGCGGCCAGCGGCAGTCGGCATGGCACGACGATACCGTCCAGCAGGTCGGTCTACCGCTCGGGGTTCAGAAGACCCCGAGCGCGTGGATACCGGCTGCGAGCGCCGCGCTCGCGCCCCAGAGCGCGGCCACCACTCGCGGCGCGACGCCAGAGCGCCACCGGCGCAGGTTGCGTCCGACGGCATGGGCGCTCATTCCGACGAGCAGCGCCAGCGCTGCCATGGCGAAGAGGTTGCGGTCGACGATCGCGAGCAGGAGAACGCAGGCGCCCAGCGTCGCCGCGACGAGCACCAGGACCGCCAGTACCGGCCAGAGCGCCGGGTCGCGCACGTATTCGAGCAGCACTGAATCGACGGCGCTCTCCGGGCGCGGTTCGGGCTCGTCGCGGGAGTCGCCGTCGTCCATGACGACTCCATTGTCGCCGATTGTGCTCGGAGAGTGCAGAATGGTGCCTCGGGAGGTGCCATGCTCAGCGGTGTCCGCGATCCGAGGGAAATTTCGAACTGGGACGAGGAGGTGGACGTCCTCGTCGTCGGGCTCGGCGCGGCCGGCGCCTGTGCCGCACTCGAGGCCTCGCGCTCCGGTGCCGAGACTCTCGTGCTCGAGCGCGCCGGCGGCGGTGGAGGCACCTCGGCGATGTCGGGCGGCGTGCTCTACCTCGGCGGCGGCACCGCGCTCCAGAGAGCCTGTGGTTTCGAGGACACGTCCGAGGAGATGTTCAAGTACCTGATGGCCTCGGTGGGTGACGCTCCCGACGAGGAGAAGATCCGCCGCTACTGCGAGGGTTCGGTCGAGCACTACGACTGGATCGTGGCCCAGGGTGTTCCCTTCAAGCCGGTCTTCCATTACGGCTGCAGCGGCGAGCCCCCCAACAGCGATGGCCTGGTCTGGTCGGGCTCGGAGCGGGTGCACCCCTTCGTCGACATCGCGACACCGGCTCCCCGCGGCCACGTGCCCGAGCGTCCGGCACAGGCGGGTCCGTTGCTGATGCAGAAGCTCTGCGAAGCGGTCGAGAAGAGCCCGGCTCGCATCGCCGCAAATCACCGCGCGGTCGCCCTCGTCCAGGAACCGGATGGGAGCGTGGTAGGCGCCGTGGCCGAGAGCTTCGGTGAGCCGCGCAACGTGCGGGCGCGCCGGGGCATCGTGGTTACGACAGGTGGCTTCATCCTGAACGACGCCATGCTCGACGCCCACGTTCCGCTCGCGCGGCACTGCCAGCTGCGCGTCGCCGCCGACGGTGACGACGGCTCGGGCATCAGGCTCGGCATCGCGGCCGGTGCCGACACGGCGAATATGGACCAGGCCTCGATCTCCCTGCCGATCTGCCAGCCCTGGGGGCTAAAACGCGGCATCCTGGTCAATGCACAGGGCCAGCGCTTCCACAACGAAGACGACTACTACGGCCGTATTGGCGAGTGGGCTCTGTTCCGCCATGCCGGACGCTGTTGGCTCGTCGTCGACGACGCCGTGTACGAAAAGCCGTCCTACGAGCCCTTTCCCGTCGCGGCCGTCGGGGACACGCCGGCGGAGCTGGCGCACGAACTGGGCTTGCCCGAGGGTGCTCTCGAATCCACGCTCGAGCTCTACAATCGCCACGCTCGAAACGGCCTGGACCCGCTCTTCCACAAGACAGACGAATACCTGGCACCGCTCGAGAAGCCGCCCTTCGGTGCCTTCGACTGTACGACGGAAAACAGTCTCTACGCGGCCTTTACCCTGGGCGGGCTCGTGACCGATGTCGACGGGCGGGTGCTCGACCCGGAGGGGCGTCCGATTCCGGGGCTGCTAGGCGCCGGCCGCTCGACGTCCGGAGTGCCCTCGCGTGGCTACTCGAGTGGCCTGTCGTTGGGAGATGGGACTTTCTTCGGCCGGATCGCCGGCCGCGTCGCCGCCGGGAGCTAGGGCCCGCGCGGGCCGCTTCACGCGAGCCGCGCGGGACGCTTCACTCGAGCGATGGGGCCGGCGGGCGGGTCGATGGGCATGAACGCGAGGGGTTCCGTCACGAGAGTCTGCCGACGAAGTCACGCCCGCTTGCGAACCAGTGTCGGGCCAGCAGACTGAGACTCAGCGCTGCGCACGCCCACGCGGGAACGCGCACGAGCCACCAGGCCGGGAGGCCTGCGACTTCGAGCCCGGGTGCGAAGATGCGGAGTGCGTAGGTGATGACGAGCAGGCTGAAGGTCAGCGTCGTGGCGGCGTGTCGCCGCTCACCGGTGCGCCACCAGCGCCACGCGAACAACGGCAGGTGGGTCGCGAAGACGATGAGCAGGATCACCGCAAAGTCTTCGCCCACATTTCCTCCTGCACCGTCCTCCGAGCATACGCCGCCGCCGGTTTCGAACCCATCTGGGTGGATTGAAGATGGGCTGGGATCCGCTTCCGGGCCCAGATGGAGCGTTGGCAGTCGCTGGCGGGGATCTCTTGTGGCATGGTGCCGCCTTCATCGTCACTCCGCTCCGAGGTGCTCCCAACATGTCCCCCCGACCGCTCAAGATTCTCGGTGCTCCCGGCTCCCCCTACAGTCGCAAGCTGCGCAGCGTGCTGCGCTACCGGCGAATCCCCCACCTCTGGATCCAGCGCAATTCCCGGGACGATTGCGACACCCCCGAGGTGCCGGTTTCGCTGCTTCCGGTTCTCGTCTTTCCGGGAGAGGACGGCGCGCCGGACACAGCCGCCATCGACTCGACGCCATTGATTCGCCGCCTCGAATCCGACTACCCGGGGCGCTCGGTGATTCCGACGGACCCGGTGATGGCCTTCATCGACGCGCTTCTCGAGGATTACGCCGATGAATGGCTGACGAAGGCGATGTTCCACTACCGGTGGGCCTTCGGTGCGGACGTGGCGAAGGCGGCCTCCGTCCTGCCGTTCTGGACCCGCTGGGACGTTCCCGACCAGCGGATCGCGCCGCTCGCAAAGCAGTTCAGCGAGCGCCAGATCGCGAGGCTCTGGGTGGTGGGTTCGAACGAGACCACCGGCCCGGTGATCGAGGCGAGCTACCGCCGTTATCTCACGCTCCTCGACGCGCACCTCACGCGCCAACCCTTCCTGATGGGAACGCGGCCGGCTTCGAGTGACTTCGGCGCATTCGGCCAGCTCACGCAGCTCGGTTTGTTCGATCCCACGCCCGCGGCGGTGACGCTCGAGACCGCGCCGCGCGTCATTTCCTGGGTCGAGGTCGTGGAGGATCTATCGGGCACCGAGCCCGATGAAGCGGGCTGGACACCGCGCGACGCGGTGCGCGACACCCTGCGCGCGCTCCTCGGCGAGGTGGGCCGCGTGTACGCGCCCTTCCTGCTCGCGAACGCGGCGGCGCTCGATGCCGGTGCCGAGCGTGTCGAGTGCGAGATCGACGGCGAGCCCTGGGTGCAGAAGCCCTTCCCCTACCAGGGCAAATGCCTCGCGTCGCTGCGCGCGCAGCACGCCGCACTTTCGGGTGCGGACCGGGACGCCGCAGACGGCATCCTGGCGGGTACGGGCTGCGAGGCGCTCTTCCGCGCCTAGCCGTCGATTTGCAGCGGCGGTTCGCGATGCTTCGCGCTGATGTCGGCGTAGAAGTCGTTTCCCTTGTCGTCGATGACGATGAAGGCGGGGAAGTCCTCGACTTCGATGCGCCAGATCGCCTCCATGCCGAGCTCGGGAAACTCCTGGACCTCGACCTTGCGGATCGAGTGGTCGGCGAGCCGCGCGGCCGGCCCTCCGATCGAGCCCAGGTAGAAGCCGCCGTGGGCGTTGCAGGCGTCGCGCACCGGCTTCGACCGGTTGCCCTTGGCGAGCATGACCATGCTGCCGCCCCGGGACTGGAAGAGATCGACGTAGGAGTCCATGCGGCCCGCCGTGGTCGGGCCGAAGGAGCCCGACGGGCGTCCCTCGGGTTTCTTCGCCGGGCCGGCGTAGTAGACCATGTGTTGCTTGAAGTAGTCGGGCAGGTTTCCGCCCGCGTCGAGTCGTTCCTTGAGCTTCGCGTGGGCGATGTCGCGCGCCACGACCATCGGGCCGTTGAGCGAGAGCCGCGTCGTCACCGGGTGGCGTGATAGTTCGGCCAGGATCTCCGGCATCGGTCGGCGCAGATCGATCGGCACCACTTCCGCCGGAAGCTCCTCCTCGGTGATCTCTGGCAGGAATCGCGCCGGATTCGTCTCGAGCTGTTCGAGGAAGATGCCATCTGCGTTGATCTTGGCCTTGATCTGGCGGTCTGCCGAGCAGGAAACGCCGAGCCCCACCGGGCACGAGGCGCCGTGGCGGGGCAGCCGGATCACGCGCACGTCGTGGGCAAAGTACTTCCCGCCGAACTGCGCCCCGATGCCGGTCTCGTTGCAGAGTTTGAGGACCGTGGCCTCCAGCTCCGTGTCGCGGAAGGCGCGGCCGAGTTCGTTGCCTTCCCGGGGCAGTCCGTCCAGGTAGTGACAGCTCGCGAGCTTCACTGTCTTGAGGGTGAATTCGGCGGACGGGCCGCCGACGACCAGCGCCAGGTGGTAGGGCGGGCAGGCGGACGTGCCGATCGCGCGGATCTTCTCCGCGACGAACCGGACCAGGGACTCCGGGTTGAGCAGTGCTTTCGTCTCCTGGAAGAGGAAGGTCTTATTCGCCGAACCCCCACCCTTGGCCACGAAGAGGAATTCGTAGGCGTCGCCCGGCTCGGAGTAGAGCTCGATCTGGGCCGGAAGGTTCGAGCCCGTGTTCTTTTCCGTGTACATATCGAGCGGTGTCATCTGCGAATAGCGCAGATTGTTTTCGCCATAGGCGCGGTGGATACCCCGTGCCAGAGCCTCTGCGTCGTCTCCGAAGGTGAGCACCTGCTCGCCCTTGTGGCCGAGCACGATGGCGGTGCCGGTGTCCTGGCAGCTCGGCAGCACCCGGCCGGAGGCGATGTTTGCATTCTTCAGCAGCTCGAGCGCGACGAAGCGCTCGTTTTCCGAAGCCTCCGGGTCGTCGAGGATTCTCCGCAGCTGCCCGAGGTGGCCGGGACGCAACAGGAAGGAGACATCGGTGTAGGCCTCCGCGGCGAGTTGTGTCAGTGCATCGGGCTCGACTTGCAGAAAGTTTCTTCCGGCGAGCTCGATGCGGGAAACCCCCTCCGATCCGAGCGGGCGGTAGGGCGTGTCTTCGGGTTCGAGTTCGAAGAGGGGCTGGTATTGAAAATCCGTCACGGGTGCGTCTCCTGGGCGCGGAGGCTAGCACCGCGCTCGCCGGTCGATGGACCCATTGGATGCCGCCGTTCGAGGTAGACTGGGGCGATGTCGGAGCGGACGGCGCGTGTGGCCGTGGTGAGCGGCGGGGCAACGGGGATCGGCCGTGCCGTCGCGGAGGCTTTCGCCGCGCGCGGCTTCGCCATAGCCGTCGGGGGGCGCCGTGAAGCGCGGGTGCAGGAGGCGGTGAAAGCGCTCGAGACCGGCGGCGCCCGGGCGCTCGGCCTGCCGCTCGACGTGTCGGATGCCGACTCGGTCGAGGCCTTCTTCGCCGGCGTCGAGAAGTCGCTCGGTCCGGCCGATCTGGTGGTGAACTGCGCCGGGCACGCGCGGCCGGGCCGGCTCGTCGAGAAGCCGCCGGACGAAATCCGTGCGGAGATCGAAACGGGCCTGCTCGGAACGCTCCTCTTCTCGAGACGCGGCATTGCCGCCCTGCTCGAGCGCAATCTCCCGGGAGACGCGGTTTTCATTTCATCGACTTCGGCAGTGACACCGTGGCCGTGGCTCGCGCCCTACGCCGCCATCAAGGCCGGGATCGAGCAGGCGGCGCGCAGCCTGGCGCTCGAATGCGAGGGAACCGGCGTGCGCTGTCTCGTCGTGCGCGTGGGCAACACCCTCGGCACCGAGTGGGCCGCCGAGTGGGGCCCGCGGGCGACGCCCGCGCTCGAAGTGTGGCAACGCCTCGGGCTGATTCGCCACGGGGGGCTCTTGCGGCCCGAGCAGGTGGCGCTTGCGGTGGTGCAGGCCGTGGAGGCGCCGCGCGGGGTGCAATTCGACCACGTCTCGGTGCACCCGGAGGCGCCCGACGGGGACTCGGTGTGAGCGGCGCCCGACGGGGACTCGGTGTGAGCGGCGCCCGACGGGGACTCGGTGTGAGCGGCGCCCGACGGGGACTCGGTGTGAGCGGCGCCCGACGGG
>PBYF01000105.1 GCA_002729515.1 Deltaproteobacteria bacterium | reverse complement strand
CGCCCGAGGCGCCCTGAGCAGACGCGAGTGTCTCTGGCGGCTGGGGTCGCATCAGAGCGCCCGCCGCGTCTCGAATTTCTGGCGGCTGGGGTCGCATCAGAGCGCCCGCCGCGTCTCGAATTTCTGGCGGCTGGGGCCGCCCGGGCTACAGAAGGATGCCCTCAGAGCTTTGAACTTCCGCGCGGCTATGCGAGACTCCCGCCGCCCAGTGCGACGGCGCCCCATGACGGGCTGACGCCTCGCGCGGCGGCCACACACACGGCGATCGACTGGCACCGGGCCGGGTCGATCCCAGCGGACCGATTGAAAGGTTCCCAGAAAAGCGCGCCTCGCACGCGGCTGCTGCGCAGCGGGGAAGGACGAAGAAGACTTGCCCCCCCCCAGTCGTTGGACCCGGCACCTGACAAGCTTCCTGCTGGCCATTTTCGCGCTGGGTCTGTGCCTCGCGCAGGATGCTGCCGCCTCCGACAACGGCCTGGAGCTGATTCCGGATCACCGACTGTTGATCGGCCTCGTGATATTTTTCGTCCTGCTCATTTTCCCCGTCAACACACTCCTCTTTCAGCCGATCTTTGCGGCCCTCGAAGCTCGCCGCGAGCGCATCGAGGGCACCCGAGCCCGGGCCGAAGAGCTCGAGGCGGAAGCAAAGGCGGCGCTCACCCGCTATGAGCACGCCGTTCAGCAGGTGCGGAACGAGGCCGAGCAGGCCCGGAAGGCCACGCTCGCCAGCGCGCGCGCGGTCTTCCAGAACGAGACGCAGGATGCCCGTGCCGAGACGGAAAGCACGCTCGACAACGCGCGTCAGGAAATCGGGCGCGAACTCGAATCCGCTCGGGAGACGCTCGGGCAGCGGGCCGATGCGCTCGCACGCGAGGCGGCGGCGACTGTGCTCGGGAGGTCGCTCACGTGATTCGCAACTCCCACCGATCGCTGTGTGTTGCCGTGACCCTTTGCGCCGCGCTAGTTCCCAGCCGCGCAATGGCGGCAAGCGGCGCGTCCGAACTGGAGAACTTTCTCTGGCAGGTGCTGAACCTCGCGATCCTCGGTGCGGCGATCTGGTATTTCGCGCGCAAGCCTTTGGTCAACTGGTTTCGCGAGCGCCGCGACCGCATCGAGGGTGAGGTCGCGAGCGCGGCGAAGTTGCACCGCGAGGCCGAGGAGCGCCACGCGCGCTGGCAGCGCAAGTTGGAGCAGCTCGAGACCGAACTGGAGGGGATTCGTCACACCGCCCGTGGTCGCGCTGAGGGTGAACGCGATCGTATCCTCGAAGATGCGCGCGCATCGGCCCGGCGCATCCGGGCCGATGCACAGCTGGCCATCGACCAGGAAGTGCGTCGCGCCAGAGAAGAGTTGCGCCGCGAGGCTTCTGACCTCTCAGTGGAACTCGCGGCGGAGCTGTTGCGCGGTCAGATCACCGACGCCGACCGGGACCGTTTGCTCGATGAATTCGTGACGGAGATCGAGCGGCCGTCGAGCGGCGCGGGGAGCTGACGCCGATGCGATCCAGCACGGCAGCGCGACGTTACTCGAAGGCCCTCTTTGGCCTCGCGCGCGACGAGAATGCCATCGACACAATCCGCGGCGAGCTGACGACCCTCGCGCGCCTCTTGGTAGAAAACCGGGAATTCCGCGACGCGATTCTCCGGCCGCTCCACCCGGGTGCAGAGCGCCGCGCAGTCCTGAAGGCGGTCTGCGACGAGATCGGTACCAGTGGGATCGTGCGCAACTTCTGCGCGTTTCTGATCGACCAGCGCCGTGCGATCGATTTCGAAGCGATTTGCACGGAGTACGGCGAGCTCGCCGACCGCGTAGCCGGGCGTGTCCAAGCTCGGATCGTATCGGCGAGCGCGCTTCGCGACGACCAGCGCGAACGTTTGCGCGCGGCGCTGACGGTACGCACCGGTCAACAAGTCGAACTAGACGAGAGCGTGGACCCCGCGTTGCTCGGTGGTGCCGTCGCCTCGGTAGGCGGCCTCGTCTTCGATGGAAGTCTCCGCACGCAGCTCCAGCGGCTGCGCGCCAGTTTGACGGAAGGATAGGCAGATGGACATTCGACCCGGCGAGATCACAGACATCCTCAAGCGCGAGATCAAGGACTACGATCGAGAGATCGATGTGGCGGAGACCGGCACCGTGCTCTCGGTGGGCGATGGTATCGCGCGCGTCTTTGGCCTCGAACAGGTGATGGCGGGCGAACTCGTCGAGTTCCACGGCGGCCTGCGCGGCATGGTGCTCAACCTGGAGGAGGACAACGTCGGCGTCGCCGTAATGGGTGAGACCACTCACGTGAAGGAAGGGGACCTGGTCCGGCGCACTGGTGAGATCATCCAGGTGTCCGTTGGAGAGGGCCTCATCGGCCGCGTGGTCGATGCCCTGGGGAACCCGATCGATGGCAAGGGTCCGATCGAGAGCCGCGAGAACCGCCTCGTCGAGTTGAAGGCGCCGGGTATCGTGCTGCGAAAGTCGGTTCACGAACCGCTGCAGACCGGTATCAAGGCCATCGACACGATGACGCCGATCGGTCGGGGCCAGCGCGAACTCATCATTGGAGACCGGCAGACGGGCAAGACCGCCATCGCGGTGGACACGATCATCAACCAGAAGGGACAGGACGTCTTCTGTATCTACGTCGCGACGGGCCAGAAGCAGTCGACTGTGGCCCAGGTGGTGGACAAGCTGAGCCAGCACGGCGCGATGGAATTTACGACCGTCGTCTTGGCGGCGGCCAGCGAGCCGGCGCCCCTCCAGTTCATATCGCCCTACACGGGCTGCACCATGGGCGAGTGGTTCCGCGACAACGGCAAGCACGCGCTCATCGTCTACGACGACCTGTCGAAGCACGCCGTCGCCTACCGCCAGTTGTCGCTATTGCTGCGCCGCCCGCCGGGCCGCGAGGCCTACCCCGGCGACGTCTTCTACCTGCACTCGCGTTTGCTCGAGCGCGCGGCGAAGATGAACGAGGAAGCGGGCGGCGGCAGCTTGACGGCACTGCCGATCATCGAAACGCAGGCCGGTGACGTCTCGGCGTACATCCCCACGAACGTCATCTCCATCACCGACGGCCAGATCTTCCTGGAGACGGATCTCTTCAACGCGGGCATTCGCCCGGCGGTCAATGTCGGTATCTCCGTATCCCGGGTGGGAGGGGCGGCCCAGACGAAGGCGACCAAAGCAGTCGCTGGAACGCTCAAGCTCAACCTCGCGCAGTACCGCGAAATGGCTGCTTTCGCCCAGTTCGGCAGTGACCTCGACAAGGCGACGCAGGCGCAGCTCGCAAACGGAGAGCGCCAGACCGAGATGCTCAAGCAGCCCCAGTATTCACCGCTGCCCATGGAGGAGCAGGTCGTGTCGATCTACTCCTGCACACCGCAAGACGAGCGGGATTCCTGGGTGATCGAACTCGAGCTTTCAGACATCGGCCGCTACGAGGTGGAGTTGCTCGAATACATGCGCGCGAGTCACGGGGACGTGCTGAACACGATTCGCGACAGCGGAAAGCTCGAGGCAGAGACGGAAACGAAGCTGGCCGCCGCGCTCGACGCGTTCGCGGATGTATTCCAACCCTCGCGGAGTGTCAGCGAGTAACGTGCCGAACCTGAAGGACATCAGGCGCCGGATCGACAGCGTCGGCAAGACGCAGCAGATCACACGCGCCATGCGTATGGTGGCGGGAGCCAAGCTCCGCCGGTCACAGCAGGCGATCGACGCGGCACGGCCGTACTCAGATCGAATGCGCGGCACCCTGTCTGAGGTGGCGCGGGCGCAGACGGACGCGACGCACCCGCTGTTCGAGGTTCGCGAACAGCTGCGCAGCGTGGAGTTCGTGGTGGTGAGTTCCGACCGCGGCCTCTGCGGCGCGTTCAACGCCAATGTGGTGAAGCACTCGGAAGCCCTGGTCTCCGAGGCCCTTGGCGCCGGCCGCACGATTACGGTCACGACGGCCGGCGGGAAGGTGCGGGATCACTACGGGCGCCGGCAGGCCGGGCGCCTGGGCGGTGACTATCCCCAGGAGAGTTGGGTCGAGTACGGACAGGCGGCGGAGATCGCGCGTCGCGTCGCCAGCCGGTACGCGGCGGGAGAAGTCGACGAGGTCCGGCTCGTCTACAGCGAGTTCGTTTCCGCGCTGACCCAGACCCCGCGCGACGTCAGGCTGGTGCCCTTCGCCCCAGACGATACGGGAGCTGGGGAAGACACCCTGGCGTACGAGATCGAGCCGAATGCCCAAGCCCTGCTCGCGGCTCTGGTGCCGCGCGCGCTCGAGGTGGAGATCTATCGGGCACTGCTCGAGAACCAGGCGGGCGAGCACGCCGCGCGGATGGCTGCCATGGAGGCGGCGACTCGCAACACCGAGGAACTGATCGAAAAGCTCACGCTCCAGTACAACCGCGCTCGCCAGGCCGCGATCACGAAGGAACTGGTCGAGATCGTGAGCGGCGCGGAAGCGCTCTAGACAAGGAAGGATCGCTCAAATGGCGAACGGAGACGGCAAGATCGTGCAGGTACTCGGCCCCGTGGTCGACGTCGAGTTCGAGCCCGGCGCCCTGCCCGAGATCTACACCGCGCTGCGTGTCAGCAATGCCAGCATCGACGACCGCCAGGGGAACCTGGTGCTCGAGGTCGCGCAGCACCTCGGTGAGAACACGGTTCGCTGTGTGGCCATGGACACGACCGACGGGCTGGTGCGCGGTCAAGTCGCCGTGAACACCGGAGACGGGATTCGCGTTCCGGTGGGTCCGAATACGTTGGGCCGCATCATGAACGTCATCGGAGAACCGGTGGACGAACGCGGACCGATCGAGGCCGACGTCACCTTCCCGATCCATCGCGAAACACCCGAATTCATCGATCAGGCGACTTCGGTCGAGGCCCTGGAGACCGGTATCAAGGTCGTCGACTTGATCGCGCCCTACCCGAAGGGCGGCAAGGTGGGTCTGTTCGGCGGTGCCGGTGTGGGCAAGACGGTCGTCATCATGGAGCTCATCAACAACATCGCCAAGGAGCACGCGGGCTACTCGGTATTTGGCGGTGTGGGCGAGCGAACGCGCGAGGGCAACGATCTCTGGAACGAAATGATGGAAGCCAAGCTCTCGGACGGGACGACGGTGCTCGACAAGGCGGCGCTCGTCTACGGACAGATGAACGAGCCGCCGGGCGCGCGCGCGCGGGTCGGTCTCTCGGCGCTCACAGTCGCCGAGTACTTCCGCGACGAAGAGGGCAAGGACGTCCTGCTCTTCATCGACAACATCTTCCGGTTCACCCAGGCCGGCTCCGAGGTATCGGCGCTGCTGGGCCGGATTCCGTCGGCCGTGGGTTACCAGCCGACGCTCGCCACCGACATGGGCGAGCTCCAGGAGCGGATCACCTCGACGAAGAAGGGCTCGATCACGTCCGTGCAGGCGATCTACGTCCCGGCCGACGACCTGACCGATCCCGCGCCGGCGACCGCTTTCACCCATCTCGATGCCACGACGGTGTTGAATCGCGACATCGCGGCGCGCGGCATCTATCCGGCCGTCGATCCGCTCGATTCGACGAGCCGCATTCTCGACCCGCAGGTTCTGGGACAGGAGCACTACGAGGTCGCGCGCGGCGTTCAACAGGTGCTCCAGAAGTACAAGGACCTCCAGGACATCATTGCCATCCTCGGTATGGACGAACTCTCCGAGGACGACAAGCTGGCGGTGGCCCGCGCCCGCAAGCTCGAGCGGTTCCTGTCCCAGCCCTTCAGTGTGGCCGAACAGTTCACGGGCACGCCCGGTGTCTACGTGCGCCTCGAGGACACGATCCGCGGTTTCAAGGAAATCATCGACGGCAAGCACGACGATCTGCCCGAGCAGGCCTTCTACATGGTGAGCACGATCGAAGAGGTGCTCGAGAAGGCCAAGAGGCTCGCGTGAGTGTCGAGCTGGTGATCGTCACGCCGTCGGGCGAGGCTTACCGCGGCGAGGTGGAGCGCGTGGTGCTGCCGGGCAGTGAGGGAGACTTCGGCGTGCTCGAGGGTCACGAGCGCTTCCTCTGCTCGCTGCGAACCGGCGAGATCCAGCTCACCCTGGAGGGGGGGGGCAGCCTCAGGGCCGCCGTGGCGGGAGGCTTTGCCGACGTCGGTGGGTCCGAGGCGGTGGTGCTGGCGGAGTCCTGCGAAACCGCCGACGAGATCGACTTCGCCCGGGCCGAGCACGCCCGAACGCGTGCCGAAGAAGCGCTCGCCTCTCTCGACGCCGTCGCCGACCCCGAGCGCTTCCTGGAGCATGACGCCGCCCTGCGCCGCGCCGTGAACCGGATTCTGGTGGCAGAAAAAGGTCTCTAGGCTTCACTGTTCGGCTGGCTGCAAGAAAATCGGCGAGGACCAGGCGCGCTCCTCATTGTCGGCAAGGCAGTCGTCGCCAGCGGGCGTTCGGTCGTCCCCCCAGCACGGATTCACGGCGATGCATGTTCCGGAAGCGTCGCGGGTGCAGCGAAGGCCACCTGCATTCACGGCTGGCGTCGGCTCCTGAATGGCCCGGGCGTAGTAGACGAATTCGCGCGCTTCGAGAAGCCACTGCGGATCTTCGAATTCCACGCTGCAGCCCGCACCATCTCCAGGGCAGGGAAAGATGCGCCACGGATCCTCGATGAGACTCGAGACGGGCTCGCTTGGGTCTTGCTGGGCACGAATGCGCACCACTTCGATCCGTTGGATCGCGTGTCGCCGCTCGCCCGGGAAGTAACACTCGCCGAGGCAGAGTGCCTCGAGCCGCTCGGGGGGCAGGGCTCTCATCACGTGGTCTGGGCAACCCGGGCGCTGTTCGAACGCGCCGACGGCAGCGACGCGCAACCGCGGCGCCCCGCGCTGCCCCCGCACTTCGCTCCCCATCGGCGCCGGTCCCGAGGGTCCGTTCAGGAGGTCGAACCAGAGCAGGATGCGTTCGCCCGAGGTTGCGTAGACCTCGCGTCGCATCAACGCGTCCCAGATCGCCCGGCGGTTGCGCCCGTCTGCGTGTACCGCAACGAGCCCCCCGGTGAAAAGGAAGGAGGCGCCGCGCTCCATGTCGCGCCGCTGACTCAGGGGAAGCTCGGAGAGGATGACGCTCTCGGCACGCGCAACGGGCTCGCGCCGGTCCGCGGCAAGACGTCGCATGAGCGCAGGCCGGTCGGATGCTTCGGTGTTTTCGACTCGTGAAAATTCCTTGAAGCCGTTGCCGGCGCGTGCGTCGTGGGTGTCGCTCGAGCCAATCATCCCGAAGCGGTAGCGGCGCGGCGCAGCAGATCCACCGCGCGTGATGGCCAGCGCGTATTGCGCCGAGCCGCCCGGGCGGTGCGAGAACGCGGGATTGAAGCAGTCCCGGCACTGGTCGCAATCGAGCCATTCGGCAGCTCCAGCACCGGGCACGGTGGTGTGGCCGGCGGCGCCTGCTTCCAGGTAGATCCGCCGTGCTTCGCGGACTCTCGCTTCGCAGTCCGCAGAGGCCGGCTCCCCACAGCGCCCGCGGATAATCTCCCCCGCCTGCCAGCAGCACGGCAGAAACTCATCGCTGGGCGGCGGGCATGCGGCAGGAGTCTCCACCCCAACGAGGCCACCCGGCTGGTCGTGCCAGGTTTCGGCGGACCCATGTCCGGAGTAGAGCTCGAAGAGCCGCTCGCGCTCGGGGTCGTGGTGCCCCGCGGCCAGCGGCCTTGCCAGCGAAAACCCGGTCGGTGTCATCAAACCCCACGATGTGCCGTGGGGAATCACGAGGCTTTCGAAGCCCCACTCGTCGAGCTTGTCGAAAAGCTCGCTGGGATCCCGTGCGACCTCGTGGCACGTGTCGGGAAGCTCTGGGCTCGGAATGTCCCTCGCACACAGAGGAGCCTCTTGCACCTCCTCGGTGTAGCGTTGGTAGTCGAAATAGAGTTGGCGATCCCCGAAGTTCAAAAGGGGGGCCACGAGGCGCGTGATTCCCGGCAAGGGCGCGGCACGAAATTCGGGCCGGGGCGCGGCGATCGGTCTTCGCGGAACTCGATCGGCGGCGGTATCGAGCAGCACCACATTCTTGTGTCCAAAGTGGTCGCCCGGTGTTGAGCCCACCTGCGTCCATTCCCATCCCAGGAATGACACGAGGTCCGGACTCGTGGGGTGGCGCGCCACCGCATTGCACTGCTGGATCGACTCGATGGTCTCTCTCCAGTGCTGCGGGCTTATCCCCTCCGCGTGGTCGTTGATGCTCCAGAAGTCGAGGTCTGCGCAGAAACGCGCGAAGTCGCAGGCATCGGCCGGGGGGTGGAGGCCCGAGCCGCCCAGCATGGGCAGGCTCGTGATGAAGGCATCGGGTGAAAAGGCGGTGTGTACGTGCAAATCGCCGAATAAGATCTGGCGTTTTCCGGCGGCAGCGAGGGCGTCGCGAGCGTCGGTCTGGCGCCGGGCCCGAGCAGTGACCACGGGCTCGGGAAGCGCTGCAGCGGTGATCTCACCCGGGCCTACATGCTCTCCAGAGCAGGCGGCGAAACCCAACAGCAGGGCGGCGAAACCCAACAGCAGGGCGGCGAAACCCAACAGCAGGGCGAGACTGGCGGTGCGCTTGGTCCGG
>PBYF01000104.1 GCA_002729515.1 Deltaproteobacteria bacterium | reverse complement strand
TCTGCGGTGGGCGCAGCATGCCGGCGCTCTGCGGTGGGCGCAGCATGCCGGCGCTCTGCGGTGGGCGCAGCATGCCGGCGCTCTGCAGTGTGTGTGGATAGGAAGAACGAGCCCCGGATTCGCTAGGCAAGGGGGTAGGGAATCTCTCGGATTGGCTCGGATCTCCTCGGCAGTTTTGGGCGCCGGGGCTCGATTGTTCCTCCGTTAGAGGTACGATTCGAGGCCGAGAGGCCTTGCCGTATGAATCGATGATTTCTCGACGCGGTCCCGGTGGTTGCTCGACATCGTTCGAGGAATAGCAGCGAGCAGAAGCGTGGGTGTTCCCAGAATCCAACGGTGAACGGTCGTGCCTCAAGAGGAGAAAAGCATCATGAACGGACTACTTGACCTGCGGGCGATGGCCATCACGTTCTTGATCAGCTTGGTGGTCAGTTATGTACTGTGCATCGCTGGAGACATCCTGTTCGACTGGACGATGTACCAGGCGTGGATGCCGCTGCTGCCGGGCTTCACCTGGCCGGTGACGCTGAAGGGCTTCCTGATCGGCCTGTTCTGGCTGGTCTGCTACAGCGGCTATGGAGCGCTTGTCATCGTATTGCCGTACAACCATTTCGTGCGGCGCAAGGGCCCGCCCGCCGCCTAGCCCTGGTCCGCCGCGGCAAGTCGAAGGCCCTGGCGATGGCCCGCGCGACGCTGCGATACTCCGCCCTCCGGACACGAATCGAGAACTTGCAGACCGCCTCGCCCACGAAGGAGCACCCGCCATGGCCATGAACATACAGTCGATCGCCTCGCTGCCGGACCGGATCAACCAGATCCGGCTCTTGACCGCGGAGATCGTCAACAAGGAGATCCTCCCGAACGAGAACACGCTGTGGCGGTTCTATCGGGACGGCACGGTGTCCGAGAGTGAGATCGCCGAGGCGCGGGAACTGCGCGGCCACATCAAGGACCGCGTCAAGGAGGCGGGGCTCTGGGCGCCGCACCTGCCCGAGGAGTACGGCGGCTGCGGGCTCACCTTTCTCGAGCACGCCTACATGAACGAGGTGCTCGCCTACGCGACGGGTGCGGCCGCATTGTTCGGCGTCGTGGCGCCGAACTCGGGCAACCAGAAGATCCTGCTCAAGTACGGCACCGAGGAGCAGCGCAAGAAATGGCTGGTGCCGCTGACCGAGGGCAAGATGGAGTCGGGCTTTTCGATGACGGAGCCCGACAACGCCGGCTCGGATCCCCGCTCGATCAAGACGACGGCAAGGCGTGAGGGCGACGAGTGGGTGATCAACGGCCACAAGTGGTTCACGTCGAATGGCAGCCGCTCGGACTTCCTGATCGTCATGTGCCGCACCGATGATCCGGAGGGCCCGGCCGAGCGCAACGGCAAGATGACGCAGATCATCGTGCCCACCGATACCCCCGGCGTGAACATCGTGCGCGACATCGAGGTGTGGGGCCGCATCGGCGGTCACGCCGAGGTGATCTACGAGGACGTGCGCGTCCCGCTCGAGAACCAGCTCGGACAGACGGGCTCGGGCCATGCCGCTGCCCAGGATCGGCTCGGCGCCGGGCGTGTCTATCACTGCATGAACTCGGTCGGCCAGATGTGGCGCGCCTTCGATCTGATGGTCGAGCGCGCCCAGAATCGCGAGGTGCACGGTGGGCTGCTCGCCGAGAAGCAGTTCGTGCAGGGCTTCATCGCCGATTCGTACATCGACATCCAATCGTCGCGGCTCATGACGCTCCACTGCGCAGAGCAGATGGAGAGCGGGGCCGACGCGCGGACCGCCATCTCGGCCATCAAGATCTCGGTGCCCGAGGCATATACGCGCGTGGTCGATCGGGCGATCCAGGTTTGGGGCGCCGCGGGCGTCACGGGCGACCTGCCCCTCTCCGCCATGTATCAGGGCGCCCGCATCCTGCGCATTGCCGACGGCCCGGACGAGGTCCACAAGATCCTGATCGCGAAGAACGTCCTCAAGCAGTACCGCAGCGGCGACGGCTGGGACTTCGGCAACTGATTGCAGCAGAGCATCCGAGGAGAGCGCGGACCGACCCGACCGGCCGAGCCCGCCCGAGACGGTGGGCGGCTCATAGGGTGCGGACGCACGTTACCCTTTCTCGATCGCTCCCGTCGACGGAGAGGAGACGTCGTGACTGGTAAAAACCCGCCAGGGTCGCGGCCCGCAACTCGTGGAGCCGTGTGCACGCCAGGGACAAAGAGGGTTGGCTCACCGCCTGGAGGATAAATGAGATACGCAATCGGTCTTTTCGCGGCGCTGTTTGCGACAGCTGCCGTGGCTCAACACTCCGACTACGGGGGCACGGGCGAGTACGAAGACCCGTACGTAGATGTGGAACCCGATGCCTACGGGCTCGGGGTTGGCGCCGACCAATACGGCAGACCTGCCGAATGGGAGACCCGGGACGGCCAGCCGGTGGATCCGAGCTTTCAAGACGATGTCCAACCGGATGCCTATGGGCCCGGCGTCGGCATGGACCCGTTCGGAAGGCCCGTGCGGGCTGACCAGCGCTGACGCTCCTCGTGACGAAATGTCCACTCATCGGATCCGGGGAAAAGGCAGGTTGGAGTTCCTGTCTTTTACCCAGGTCCAGTTTGCGGTTCGCCGAGTCCATGCCGAGGGGTCCTTCAGCGGGTCTCGGCTGGGCTGGCGCAAAGCCCCGTTCCGCAGATCGTCACAGCAGTTTGCATCCCTATGACTTCATCTTTCGGCACAGCGTGACCACCCGAGTACGCAACTGCCGGACCGTATGTGCCGTTTGGGATTCATCGATCAGAATGCTAGGCGGAGCCAGATAGCAGCCCGTTTCTCGCCTTGTCGGATATCTTGTCCGGTATGGTATTTCACTCCGAGGTTCGCGTGCGCATCAACCGAACCCTGTACCGCCAGCGCCGCTGGAGCCACCCGGCGACGCGGAGAAAGACGCGCGGGAAGTGCCGCACCGCGAGATGAGGCCGATTCCCAACCCGAAGCCCTACGGCCACCCGCTTCTCGAGCCGCCGGCGCTCGACGCTCAGTCCTTCGGTCGAAGTGCCGGCCGGTAAGCGCCGAACGACCCGCCGCGGCCAACCGGTCCGCATCCCAGCGAGGGCATGCGGCCTCGCCTAGAATCGGCCACGCCGTGGAGCAGCTCGCCGACGATCTCTGGAGCCAGACCCGCCGGCTGCGCTTCCTCGGCGTCGAGACCGGCACGCGCACCACCCTTGTGCGCCTCGCCAACGGCGGAATCTTCGTCCACTCCCCGGGGCCACTCGATGCCGAGGTGCGAAAACTCGTCGACGGTCTCGGCCCGGTGGTCGCGGTGGTGGCGCCGAGCCTGTTCCACCACCTCTGGGCGGGCGAGTGGAAGACTGCCTACCCGGATGCCCTGCTGTGCGCCTGCCCCGGCCTCGAGAAGAAGCGCGACGACTTGCCGTGGGACCGGGTGCTGGGCGACCTGCCCGAGGCACCGTGGAGCGAAGACATCGACCAGGTCTTCTTTGCCGCGCGCACGATGGAAAACGAGGTGGTCTTCTACCACCGCGCGTCGCGCTCTCTCGTCTGTTGCGACATCGTCTTCAACCTGTGCGAGCACCCGTCGCGCCTCACCCGGTTGGTCGCCGCGCTGCTCGCCAACCGGCGGCCGGGTGCCACCTGGCTCGAGCATCTGATGATCCGGGACCGCGCGGGAGCCCGGGAGCAGATCGACCGGATGCTCGCCTGGGACATCGAGCGCATCGTGCTCTCCCACGGCGAGATGATCGAGAGCGACGGGCGCGAGGTGCTGCGCCGCGCCTACGCCTGGCTGTAGCGCACCGGCTCCGGAAGTGCGCTGAGCCCAGGCCCCCGCCGCGCGGTATCACCTCGCCGGGGCACGGCGTGTTCCAGGCGAGTGCTAGGATCGTCTGGCATCTAAACGCGGGCGCTCGGAACCGGCAGCTGACCGCCCCCTGCGTCCGGCGGCGACATGGAAGTTCGAGAGCCTCGCCGAGCAACTCGAAATAGCTGCTTCCCGCTGCACCAGAGCGCCGACGTCGTCTTCCCGCTCTTCTGCCCCGTGCGGGAGCAGGAGTGGCTCGAATCCTGGAATCCGGGCGTCGTCTACACGAATACAGGCGCCGCGGAACTCGAATGTGTGTTCACCTCTTCCGACCGCCACGGTCGGGCGACGTGGATGCTGTGCCAGGGAGCATCCTGATCGACGAAGATGTGGCTGAAATGGCTTCGTGCCCGGGTCGTCGTCTAGCACGCCCGCGAGCACCACGACATAGTCGGTCCCGTGAACTTCCGACATCTTTGCGCGTGGCAGAGTTGTATTGGAGTGAACTGCCCGTCGATCGCGAACGCCACACCCCCGCAAAGACAGCTTCCGTTCACCGCGGTAGACGCCTCCTCCGAAGCGCTTGTGGAAGAGCCGCTCGTCCGACAAGGCGCTTCCGCTCGCCGTGCGACACGCCGCCCCGAAACATGACCGCGGCCACGAGTATATGCGGTATACTACGGCGATATCACCACCGGAGGTTCTGGCAATGGGGCAAAGCGTGGACGGGGCCATCGCAGCGGAGATCCCCGGGCTGCTCAGCGACGATGGCACGTGGGTGAGTCGCAGACTCTTCTTCGATCCGGAGCTCTACGAGATCGAAAAGCATCGGGTATTCGGCCGCTCGTGGCTGATGGTGGGGCACGAGAGCCAGATTCCGAATCCGGGGGATTTCTTCCTCTCCTTCATGGGCGAGCAGTCCGTGATCGTGGTTCGCGACAACGAGGGCGCGATTCGCGTCCACCTCAACACCTGCCCCCACCGCGGAATGCC
Organism: Deltaproteobacteria bacterium; assembly: GCA_002729515.1. Lineage (GTDB taxonomy): Bacteria > Myxococcota_A > UBA9160 > UBA9160 > SMWR01. The sequence goes on along the minus strand of PBYF01000104.1, from coordinate 18,688 downwards.
CGTCTGCAGGGAAGATCGCGGCAATGCGCGGACTTTCTTCTGCGCCTATCACGGCTGGAACTTCAGCCGGGATGGCCGTCTCGTGGGCCTCCCCAACCAGCGGGCGTCCTATCCGGAGGACTTCGACAAATCGAACCTCGGTCTCATCGGGGTGCCCCGGATCGAGACCTACTGCGGCCTGATCTTCGCCAACCACGACGCGGAGGCCATGTCTCTCGAGGACTACCTGGGAGACATGACCTGGTACCTCGACACGAGCTTGAACCGCCGTGAGGGAGGCGTCGAGGTCGTCGGCGTCCAGAAGTGGCGGATCGGCACGAACTGGAAGCTCCCGGCCGAGAATATGATTGGTGACGTGGCGCACGCGCCCGCCACTCATTCATCCGTGTTTCAGATCGTGCCCGGCGACCCCGCTTCCGACCAGGCCCTGAAGTCGGTGCTCGAGTACGGGCGCAACGTGGCTCTCCCCCACGGTCACGGCGGCACTTTCCGGCTCTATCCCAAGGACGACACGGATGGGCGCCTGCCCGGAGAGAGCACCTTGCGCGGTGTCCCGGGCGTCGGCGAATACCTGGCCTCCGTTCAGGACGAGGCCGAGGAGCGCCTGGGCGATGTGCGCAAGCGTGTGAAGATTGCCACCTGCACGACCTTCCCGAACTTCTCGCTGCTCGGAAGCAACTTCACCTTTCGGGTCGCGCACCCGCGTGGTCCGATGAAGTCCGAGGTCTGGTCGTGGGTCTTCGTCGATCGGGATGCACCCACCGAAGTCAAGGATGCGATGCGCAAGTTCTTCAGCCTGACATTCGGCCCGGGTGGCATCTTCGAGCAGGACGATGGCGAGAACTGGGAGGGTGTCACCTATGGCGCGTCGGGCGTCGGCACGAGAGATCACGCCTTCCATTACGGTGCGGGGCTCGACGCAGGGCGCCATCCGGAGCTGCCCGGCACCGTGAGCACGGCGTACAGTGAGCACACGCAGCGCGGCATGTACCGCCGCTGGCACGACCTGATGCTCACTCCATGAATCGTCCGGGGAATGGCCAGGCCGGGCGACGACCCTTGCGGACGACAGACGACAGGAGCCATCGATGAGCCAATCTACAGCCGACATCCCGGGCACGACCACCAGTCTGGAAGAGCAGCACACAGTGGAGCAGTTCCTCTACCGCGAAGCGCGCATGCTCGACGATCGCCTCTACATGGATTGGCTCGGCCTGCTGACCGACGACTGCACCTACAGGGTCCCGATCCGTGAGAACGTCCAGGCCGTTCGGGGCAAGCCCGCGGTCACCATCGAAGACGAGCTGAGCGGCCTCGCGTACTTCGACGACGACAAGCTCACACTGACGGCCAAGGCGTTGCGCCTCGGGACCGGAACCGCGTGGGGTGAGAATCCACCCTCGCGCACGCGGCGCATGGTGAGCAACGTGGAGGTCACACGGGGCGAGAAGCCGGACGAGTTGCTCGTCCATTCGAACCTCGTGCTCTACCGTTCCCGTCGCGCCGACGAGGTGTCGCAGTTCGTGGGGCAGCGCCGCGATATGCTGCGGCGAACGGATAAGGGGCTGATGTTGGCCAGGCGGGTCGTGGTGCTGGACATGAACATCTGCGACTCATCGCATATGGGCAACTTCTTCTGACATGGCTCGGTCCCGAGGAAGTACCGCCACTCCACCCAGCCGACGCCCGCGCGGGTCGCTCTCGCGTGAAGAGATCCTCGAGGCGGGCCTGCTCATCGCGAGGCGGGATGAGCTTGCCGGCCTGACCATGAAGAAGCTGGCCGAACAGCTGGCCGTCACCCCCATGGCGATCTATCGGCACTTCACGAACAAGGCGGAGGTCGTCGATGGTGTGCTCGACCTCTTCGTGCGCGATGCCGCGGTGACTGAGCACGAGGCGAGCCGGAATCCTGAGGATTGGCAGCGCTGGATGCTCTGCACGTTTCGCAGGATGTTCAACGCCCTGGTAGAGACACCGGGTGTGATGCCGTTTCTGAGTACGGCTTCACGCTTCGGGCCCTCCGCCATGGCGGTTCTGGACACGATTCTCGGAGTGCTGCGCCAGGCGGGCAAATCGGAGCGCCAGGCCGTCGACGCCTTCGCGGTGATGTGCGCCTACACGATTGGCTCCGCCGGTCTCGCCTCGGCGTCGAGAGTCGCTGCGGGCGAGCGGGATTCGGAAGAGGGCTTGCGCCAGATCCGGCTCAGCATCGAATCGGCGCCGCGGCCCGATTACCGGAACATCGTCGACGGGGCGGCGGATCTCGCGAGGATCCTGCAGCGCTTCCCCTTCGAGATGGGTCTCGAGTTGCTGATGCAAGGCGAGTTGCGCGGGGATAACGACTGAAAGGTCACCAGACCCCCCCCCGCCCTTCAGTGCAGCGTGTCGAGCCGCGCGGCACCACGCGACCCGAGTCTCCGGAATCATGGGACTCCGACGAATGACTCAGCGTCATGGCGGGCCGGGTCTGGCCCGGGAACGGGGGTGCGGCGCCGCTGCGAACGACTCGCCATAGCGCCCTGTGATCGGACTCGATGCCGAAAACACAGTTTGATTCGCCTGTTCGCGAGAACAGGAAGTCCAAATTGCGTTTTCCCTGGGTCCGGCACGTTCTTGTCGACTTGGAGCGCGGCTGCGCTCACGTCATCGAGGGCAGAGTTCCGCGACATGATCGGCCGGATCAAGTTGGCCAAGTGCGAGCTGGCGCACGATCTCGGCGAAGGTCGTTTTTCGCAGCCGCCGCAGCATCGCCGCTTGAGCCTCGGACCACGGCTCGTGCACGGGGCAGGTACCCTGGATCCCGCAGGGTATTCCCCTCAATATGCAGTTGTTCATCTCGATGCCACCTTCGGCCGCCTCGACCACGTCGAGCAGGTGGATCTGTGAGGGCGGTCGCAGGAGTTCGTAGCCCCCATCCGGTCCGGCGGTTGCAGTGATCAGACCGGAGTGAACGAGGTCCGCCAGGACCCGCGCCAGGGATTTCCTCGGAATCCGCATCGTGGTGGCGATCTCTTGGGCCTTGCGCCGCCCCATGCCGTAGTGGATCGCGAGATCGAGCACTGCGCGCACCGAGTAATCGCCCTTTTTCCCCAGAGCAATCTTCACGCTTTCGTCGTTCCTTCGGCGAGCAGCTTGCTTACGTTGACAACATTTGTCAACGTAAGCCGCGCGAGGTATAGATATCCGCTCTGACTCGCGGGGCGTTTCGTGCGGTATCCGCCGGGTGTTTCGCGGGGAAGTCCGATCAGTGGACGGGTCGAGGAGCAAGCAGGTCCGAGAGAATCTGAGGGCTGTCAATTTCCCGAAGCGGGCCTTCGCACCGATCGCCGCTGCTGCGGAATCGATTGAGCGGGAGTAAGCAAGACACGGGGAGCTGCCCGTCCGCGTCGCGATTGGGACAACAAGCCGATTCCCCGGAATGAGGAGCTTGGTCATGTTGAGGCAAAAGGCTGGTTCGACGGTTCTGTCCCTTTCGCTCCTCGCTGTCTTTCTAGCTCCACTCCTTGCGCATTCTCAGCCGGGGGCAGCGCCTGCATCCGCAATTGAGGGGAAGCAGGTCTTCGTCGAGAAATGCACCGCCTGTCACACCATCGGCAAGGGAAAACTGGTGGGTCCCGATCTGTCGGGTGTAACGGTACGCAGGGAAGATGTCTGGCTCAGACGGCAGATCAAGGAGCCCGATCAGTTGATTGCCGAAGGGGACCCCATCGTCATGGAGCTCTTGAAGGAGAGCAACAACGTGCCGATGGTGCCGCTCGGACTGAGCGATACGGAAATCGAAGCTGTAATCGCATACTTGAAGAGCACCGAACAACAAGCCAGCCAACCAGCCGGCCTTCCTTCTCGTTATGTGCCTACGGTACTCATAAGCATCGCGGCGATAATCGTATTCACCTTGATCGGACTCGGCGCGGGAAACAAGAAAGTCGATCTGAGATGATGGCAACAACCAGCAAGGGCCCGGGAAACTGACATGAAGAGCAATGGCAGCAAGTGGTTCAGCGTAACCGAGGATTCCCGTTCTTGGGAGGAATTCTACAGGAAGCGGTGGAACTACGACTACAGCGTGCGGACGGGTCATGGCGTGAATTGTTCCATGGCTTGCAGCTGGGAGGTCTTCGTAAAAGACGGGCTCATTTGCTGGGAGCTGCAAAAGACGGATTACCCGCAGATCGATCCGGACATTCCGAATGTCGAACCCAGGGGTTGTCAGAGAGGTGTTACCGCTTCCTGGTATCCCTACAGCCCTTTGCGGCCGAAGTTCCCGTACGTACGCAAGGTGCTGTGGGACCTCTATGCCGAAGAACGCAAGCACGGCAAAGACCCTGTTGAAGCCTACGCGAGCATCGTTGAAGACGAAGAGAGGTCGAAGAAGTACAAGTCCGCAAGAGGCAAAGCGGGCTGGAAGAGGGTCAGCTGGGACGAGTCGGTCGAGCTAGTCGCGGCAGGCCAGATTCACACCATCAAGAAGTATGGCCCCGACCATATGGCCAACTTCTCACCCATCCCTGCCATGAGCCTGCTCAGCTTCATTTCTGGGCACAGGTACAACAACCTGCTCGGTGGCATCTACTGCAGCTATTACGAGTGGTATCACGACCTCCCGCACGTTTCTTCCAGCATGTTCGGCGACCAGACGGAGAATTGTGAGAGTTCCGACTGGTATCTCGGCACGTACTGGGTCGTTGCCGGTTCGAATATCAACATGACCCGGACAGCTGACGCCCATTTCCTTTCCGAAGCAAAATATCGCGGCTCGAAGATCGTGGTGCTGTCGCCCAACTATTCGGATGTGGCCAAGTACGCCGACACATGGGTTCCGCTCGTACCCGGCAGCGATGGCGCCTTCCTGATGGCCTGTATCCACGTCATCCTGAAGGAATTCTACGTCGAGAAGGAGACGCCGTACTTCACCGAGTACGCGAAGCAATACACCAACCTGCCCTTCCTGGTGGTCCTGGACAAGGATGGCGACAAGTACCAGATGGGGCGGTTCCTGCGGGCCTCCGACATCGCGGAATACGCCAACGAGGAAAATGCCGACTGGAAACTCATCATGGCCGATGGCAGCGGGAAGCTGCACGTTCCCACCGGCTCCATCGGCTTCAGGTGGGAAGAGCAGCCGACCGGCAACTGGAACCTTCAGCTGAAGAATGCCGTCACCAAGGAGGACTTCGACCCGCTCCTCACCATTCTCGGAAATGATGACGAAGAGGCAACCGTCTCATTTAGTGACTTCACCGATACCTTCAGCATCTACATCGGCAGAACGGAAGGTAAGGGGCAGACTGCGAAGGAAATCCTGCGCGGCGTTCCCGCCAGGAGAATCAGAACGAAAGACGGCGAGGAGCTACTCGTAACCACCGCCTTCGATCTCACGATGGCACAGGCGGGTGTTTCGAGGGGGTTGGGCGGCGACTACCCGGAGGACTACAACGACCCGAAGCCCTACACCCCGGCTTGGCAGGAGGCGCAGACAGGCGTCAGCAAAGATCTCGCCATTCAGATCGGAAGAGAATTCGCTGACAACGCCGAAAAGACGAAGGGGAAGTCGCTCTTCATAACGGGTCCGGGGATACAACACTTCTACCACGGCGCATCGCTGTACTACCGCAACGAGGCGGTGATGCTCGCCCTCTGCGGTTGCAACGGCGTGAACGGTGGCAACTTCAACCACTACGTCGGCACCCAGCACACTCGTCTCAACGCTGCGTTCGTGAACATGAGTGGTGCTCTCGACTGGCAGCGGCCTCCCCGGCTGATGAATTCCACATCGCTGTGGTACTTCCAGACCGGTCAGTGGCGATACGACAACATGTCCCTCGACACACAGTGGGCGCAAGGCGCGAAGAAGCTCCCTGCCTTCAATCATGCTGCGGACATGAACGCCCTCGCAGTCAGATTGGGATGGCTGCCCTTCTTCCCACAGATCGACAAGAAGAACTCGCTCGAGATCTACAACGAAGCTGTCGCTGCGGGGTGCAAGTCCGATGACGAGGTGAAGGACTGGGTTCTGGAGAGGTTCAAGGATGGCACGTACAACTTCGCCATCCACGATGTCGATGCTCCCGAGAATCACCTCAAGATGCTCACCGTGTACCGCGGGAACCTCATCGGGACCAGCATGCGAGGGCACGAGCTGACGCTCAAGCACTGGCTCGGTACGCACAACAACGTGATGTGGGATGAAGAGCCGGCAAAGGATCTCGTGAACGAGATCGAGTGGCACGAAGACTCCCCCATCGGCAAGCTGGACTTCCTGGTCAACCTCAACATCCGAATGGACTCTACTGCCAACTACTCGGATGTGGTTCTGCCGGCGGCCTTCTGGTACGAGAAGTACGACGTCACGTTCGGCGACATGCACACCTTCGTTCATCCCTTGACTCCTGCGACGCAGCCGCCGTGGGAGGCCAAGCACGACTGGGAGGCGTTCAAGCTCATCGCCAAGAAGTTCGAGGAATTGGCGAAGAAACACTTCCCGGAGCCGGTGAAGGACGTCGTGCTCAACGCCACCTGGATGGACAGCCCCGGTCAGCTCGCCCAGCCCTTGGGAGAGATCAAGGACTGGCGAAACGGAGACACGGAGGCCGTCGCTGGCAAGACGTTCCCCAGCATCGCCATCGTGGAGAGGGACTACACCAACATCTACGACAGGCTGGTTTCGTTGGGCCCGCTCGTCTCCCAGCCCAAGGGCTACGGCTCCAAGGGGCAGTACACCGACCTGACACCCATCGTGGAGGAGGAGCTCAAGAACAACGAAGTTCTGGATATCAAGGACGGACGCGTGTTCTTCGAGAAGCCAGAGCAGTTCTGTGAGCTCATCCTTCAGATCTCTCCCGAGCTCAACGGACGGCTGTCGTGGCTCTTCTTCAAGGAAATGGAGAAGAAGGTCGGGCTTCCCCTTGCCGACATGGTCGAAGTCGTCAAAGGCAGGAAGGTCCACTACAAGGACATCATCTCGCAGCCGAGGCGAATACACACCACGCCCCAGTGGAGCGCCATGCTTCACGACAAGGATGGAAAGCAGCGGACGTTCGGCCCTTGGACGATGAACGTCGAGAGGCTGAAGCCCTGGCACACCCTTTCGGGACGGCAGGAGGTCTACTACGACCACCAGGGATTGAGGGAGCTGGGAGAGGCGCTTCCGACCAACAAGCCGCCGTTGGACATGGTGGCAATCGGAGATATCAATCTGGACAAGGCCGGCCCCAAGTCCAAGGTATTCCGCTTCATCACGCCTCATGGCAAGTGGCAGATACACAGTTCCTTCAGGGATCACTGGCCCATGATGCACATGTCTCGCGGAGGCCCGACGGTGTGGCTGAATCCAGATGATTCGGACGAGATCGATGTGAAGGACAACGACTGGGTGGAGATGTTCTGTGAGAACGGCATTGAGGTGGTAAGGGCAGTGGTCAGCCATCAGGTACCGAAGAATATGGCGATCACCTATCACCAGGTAGAACGGCACGTAAACGTTCCGTTCTCGCCCCTTGCCAAGAAGAACAAGCTGTCCGATCTGCGAGGCGGGAACAACAACGCGACCACGAGAATCCTGATGAACCCGCACACGATGATCGGCGGATACGCCCAGTTCTCGTACTACACCAACTACTGGGGGACGAGTCCGTCGGAACGCGACCATGGGGTGATCATCCGCAAGATGCCCCTTGGTCCCGATGGGAAGCCGGTCTATCAGGAAAGTGAACTACATAAGTTGCCGGAAGAGTAGGTCGAGACCATGCGAGTAAAAGCGCAGATGAGCATGACCTTCAACCTGGAAAAGTGCATTGGTTGCAATACCTGCACTGTCGCCTGCAAGAACGTGTGGACGAACAGGGAAGGTGCTGAGTACATGTGGTGGAACAACGTCGAAACCAAGCCGGGTATGGGATATCCGAAGCGTTGGGAAGACCAGGACCTCTGGAAGGGAGGATGGGTAAAGGATGGCGACAAGCTGAAGCTGCGATACGGCAGCAGGAAATACATGCTCGCCAATCTCTTCTTCAATCCCCACACGCCCGAACTGGCAGACTACTACGGGGATGGTGACGTCTACACGTTCACCTATGACGACTTGCATTCTTCCGAACAGAGTGAGCAGCAACCGGTCGGAAGACCGAAGTCGATGGTCACGGAGGAAGAAGACGTTCCCATCAATTGGGGCGTGAACTGGGAAGACAACGCCGGTGGCGCCCATGTTACCGGGAAGTTCGACGTGAATTTCAAGGATATGGAGGAAGAGGAGATAGAAGCGGCGCTCAGGTTCAGAGACGTCTTCTATTTTTATCTTCCCCGCATCTGCAATCACTGCCTCAATCCGGGGTGTGTGGGTGCCTGTCCATCCGGTGCCGCATACAAGCGCGAGGAAGACGGCATCGTTCTCATCGATCAAGACAGATGTCGCAACTGGCGTTATTGCATCTCTTCCTGCCCGTACAAGAAGCCCTACTACAACTGGGCCAGCGGAAAGATGGAGAAGTGCATCCTCTGCTACCCGAGAATCGAATCGGGCTTGCCTCCGGTCTGCTTCCATTCCTGCGTAGGGAAGATCCGATCATTCGGGGTCCTCTTCTACGACATGGACCGGGTAGAGGAAGCCGCGTTGGCAGATGACAAAGACCTCGTGACGGCACAAAGGGATATCATCCTGGATCCCTTTGATCCTGAGGTGATCGAAGGAGCCAAGAGAGAAGGCATCAGTGACGACTGGATCGACTCAGCACAGCGCTCGCCCGTCTACAAGATCGTCAAGAAATGGGAGATTGCGCTTCCGCTTCACCCCGAATTCAGAACGCTGCCTTCCCTGTTTTACATTCCGCCCCTGGCTCCCATCATGACCAGCGCAGGGAAGGACTCTCCTTCGGATACCGACGTGTTCGATATGGAGAAGCCTTCATCCGGACCGCTCATCAGCCTCGACGAGTTGGACAAGTTCCGCCTTCCCTTCAAATATCTGGCCAGCATGTTTGGGGCCGGGAATGAAGAAGTGGTGAGGACGGCGCTCTTGCGTCAACTGGCTGTGCGGCACTACGAACGAAGCCTGAGAGTGGAAAAGAGCCCCGATCTCGACGTGCTCAACAGGGTGGGATTGACGGCAGAAGACGCGAAGCAAATGGTCAGGGGGCTGTCCCTCGCCTTTTACAACGAACGCTTCGTCGTTCCGAATACAAAGCGCGAAGGTGCTGAAATCAGCCCGTATACCGAGCGTGGCGTTGCCGGTTTCGACAAGATGAACCCCTGGTCGCCCATGAAGAGGAGAAAGAGCTACTTCAAATCACATCATACGGATTCAAAGGAATTTGAGTGATATGGGTGAAATACAAGTAGTGAAAGATGCTTATGCGCTGATAGCGGAACTGTGGTGCAGCCCGCCTGAAACGGATGCGGAGCGGGAAGAAATCGCGAAGGATGCCGGGCGAGTCATCGGGGGGCTGGAGAGCATCGACAAGGAGAGTGCGCTGCTGCTTTCTACCTTCCTCGAGGAGAATGCTATTTCCGAAGAGGACTATATCGATCTATTCGAATTGCAGCCCAAATGTTCTCTCTATCTTGGAAGTCATACGTATGACGAACCCAAGACCTGTGCCAATGCGGCTGTTTCCGACCGGAACGGCTACATGATCGAGCTGGTTGGCATCTATAAGCATTTTGGAAAGGCGCCGGATGGAAGCGAGTTGCCGGATTTCCTGCCGTTGATGGTGGAGTTCCTTTCGCTGACCGTCGAATCGGGAGATGATCCGGTGAGAGGGAAGCTCATCAACGAATATATTGTTCCGTTCCTGCCTCCGATGCGCTCCCGGCTGGAAGAGCTGGAGACACCGTATCTCCATCTCCTTGGTGCGTTGGAGAAACTAATGAGCATTGATCTGAAGGCACAGCCGCGATCGGATCAACCACGACAAGAAGAGTGCAGCCATGTGGGATAATTTCTTTTTCGTCGGACTGCCCTATGTCACCATCGTGCTTTTCTTCGGTGGCATCATCTATCGGGGCTTCAGCGGTGCCATGGGCGGACACAGAGGCAAGTGGAATTGGACCGTCCGCGGGGATTACCTGTGGACGACACGTTCCACCGGTTTCTTTGGGCGGGCTTCCATAGGCCCTGCCGCTCTATGTCTGCACTGGGGCATCGTCATCTTGTTCTTTGCTCACCTGATAGGACTGATAGGAGGCGCATACGGCCTCGCCTCCTGGGTCGATGTCTTCAGGTGGGTGGGGCTCGGTTTCGGGATCCTCTTTCTCTATGGAGTGGTCTGGGCTTTTGTGCGCAGAGTCACCATCCCCCAGGTAAACGCGATGAGTACGGCGGACGACTACGTCATCCTCCTGCTCCTGGCTCTCATCGCAGGTCTTGGGCTCTACCAGTCCGGTGTGGCACTGGTCTTCGGAGTGTCTTATTCGGTCGGGCCTTGGCTGGCTAGCATCCTGGAGTTGCAGCCCGATACTTCGATGATCGCAGGCGCTCCGCTCATCAACAAGCTGCACATCATCACTGCACTTGTCTTTTTTGCCTACTTCCCATTCACCAAGCTGGTGCACGTGATCAGTTATCCCTTCGGATACTCCACTCGACCGTTCATTTCGATGAGAAGGTACACAGGAGTGAAGCGATAGCTTTCTCTCAGTGAGAACGTGCGCGGGGGGGAAGGATCGCTATCGCGATGCAGGAAGCAGCCACTGCCCGGTCGCACAGGGCGCTCTTCTTAAATACGCTGACCTTCACAGTCTGTTTTGCAGCATGGATGCTAAACGGCGTTCTCGTCACCTTCCTGTCCGCCAACGAGGTATTCGACTGGGGGCCCGTCGAGATCGGTTGGCTGATGGGGATTCCCGTGCTGACCGGCTCCATCTTCCGCCTCCCAGCTGGAATGTTGGCCGACAAGTTCGGTGGCAAACCGGTCTTAGGGTCCCTCCTGTTCGTCTGCACCATTCCGATGTACCTGCTCTCTTATGCCGACAGCTTTCTGGCATTCGCGCTCTGCAGCTTCGGCTTCGGCTTAGCGGGCGCGAGCTTCGCAATCGGGATCGCCTACACATCTGTCTGGTATCCCAGGGAGAATCAGGGTACGGCCCTGGGCATCTTCGGAGCGGGCAACGCGGGAGCGGCGTTGACGACCCTATTCGCTCCGACCCTGTTGGACCGGTTGACGAATCACGGCGCCAACCTCGAGGGCTGGCGATCACTGCCGGTCGTCTATGCCGGCGTACTGGCAGCCACGGGGGTGCTCTTCTTTCTTCTGTCGGACAACAAGAAGCCCGTGAGGTCGAACCGGAGCCTGGTCGAGATGCTGCAGCCGCTGAGGAGCATGCGGGTCTGGCGCTTCGGCCTCTACTATTTCCTGGTGTTCGGGTGCTTCGTCGCGTTCTCGCAGTGGCTGGTTCCGTACTTCGTGAACGTCTACTACCTTCCCCTGGTCACGGCGGGGATCCTCGCCGCTTTGTTCAGCTTTCCGTCGGGAGTGATCCGCGCTCTGGGCGGATGGATGTCCGACGTGTTCGGAGCCAGGAAGGTGATGTACTGGATTCTGGCGTCTTCGGCCGTCATCAGTTTCATGGTGATGATTCCGAAGATGGAGGTCTATTCCCCCGGCAAGGGTGTCATGGCCAAGCGCGACGGCGTGATCACAGCGGTTTCCGATTTGGCTGTCGTGGTCGACGGCACACAGTATCCGTTGGTCGAGAAGCCTGTGGAAGTCGTAGGTGGTGATCACAGTGTCCTCGTCCTTCCGAAGAAGGATGTCTGGCAGGCGCCGGTCGTGGAAGTCGGGCAGAGAGTCGAGAGAAGAGAGCTCCTGGCAAGAGGAGTTACGCGGATCTATTTCCAGGCAAACGTCTGGATCTTTGCGGTCCTGGTGATTCTCCTGGGCAGCGTCTGGGGAACCGGGAAGGCTGCGGTGTACAAATACATCCCGGACTACTTCCCGGAAGAGGTCGGAGTGGTCGGAGGTATGGTCGGCGTGCTCGGAGGCCTCGGCGGTTTCTTCTGTCCGATTGTCTTCGGGTACCTGCTGGAGTGGACGGGCCTATGGACCAGTTGCTGGATGTTCATGCTGGCTCTGTCGCTGGCTTGTCTGGCTTGGATGCACAAGGTCGTGCGGGATATGCTGAAGGAGAGGCACCCCGAAGACCTGCAGGAGATCGGGGGAACGCTATGAGGAGATCCATCGTGCCGTACCGCCTGGCGGACGCATGAGCAGCGAAGGCAAGAACTCGAGCAGTCGCCTGACCCGCTGGGAGCCGGACGACGAGAAGTTCTGGGAGGAGAGGGGCCGGCCGGTCGCGATCCGCAACCTCGTGGTCTCGATCCCCAATTTGCTGTGTGGCTTCGCCGTGTGGATGTACTGGGGCATGGTCGCGAAGTTCATCCAACAGCTGCACTTTGACGACGGGACGCTCTTCAATTTCACCTTCATGAACGACGGGAATCCCTACGGTGGCGACGCCTACCGCGGGCTTCTCTTCACACTTCCAGCAGTGGCGGGTCTGGCCGGGGCGACCTTGCGGGGCCCGAATTCGTTCATGGTCGCCATCTGCGGCGGACGCAACGTGAAGTTCATGACGACCACGTTGCTGTTGCTCCCGGCCATCGGTGCCGGGATCGCCCTGCAGAACCCCGACACACCCTTCATCGTCTTCGTGATCCTCTCGGCACTCGCGGGCGTGGGAGGCGGTGCATTCGCCTCCTCGATGTCGAACATCAGCTTCTTCTTCCCCAAGAAGATGCAGGGGCTCTCTCTGGGGCTGAACGCCGGGATCGGGAACCTCGGCGTCAGCCTGATGCAGTTCCTGCTGCCCTGGATCATCACCTTCGGGGCGTTCGGGAGCTTCGGGGGTGCCGGCTACGACGTCTTCGGGCCGAACGGTGTCGAGGAAATCATCTGGGTTCAGAACGCCGGTCTCGTGTGGGTACCGATCCTCACCTTCGTCGCGGTGGCCGCTTTCTTATTCATGGACAATCTGCCGCAGCACGAGTGCGGCTCTACGCTGCAGGCGATCGCCAAGTACCTGTGGCTGACGGCGCTCGGGTTTATCGGCGCCGCCGTGGCAATCGCTTTGTTGCTCGTGCCCTGGGGTGGCTTCCCGAAGCTGCTCAAGATTTTCGTGCTGCTCGCCGTGGCGGTGATCATTACTCTGGCAGCGATGCGGTACCTGACTCCCAGGGAAATCAAAGGCGCCCTGGTCCCCCAGTTCTCGATCTTCCGGAACAAGCACAACTGGATCATGACTTGGCTGTACACGATGACCTTCGGCTCGTTCATCGGTTATGCCAACGCGTTCCCCAAGCTGATCGATGACGTCTTCGGAGTGATCCGCGTCGATCCTGCCGGCAATCTGCTGGCGGAGAGCATCGTGAATCCGGGTGCGCCGTTGTCGGCGAACTACATCTGGATCGGCGCCGGTGTGGGTGCACTGCTTCGGCCCGTGGGCGGATGGCTGGCCGACAAGCTGGGCGGTGCCCGGGTGACCCAATGGGACACGATCGTGATGATCGGAGCGACCATCGGCGCGGGTTGGTTCGTCCATCTCGCCAGTCGCTCACAGACCCCCGAGCAGTACTTCATCCCCTTTCTCCTGCTCTTCATCCTGCTCTTTGCCACGACCGGCATCGGCAACGGATCGACCTTCCGTATGGTGCCGATGATCTTTTCGAAGGAGATGGCGGGTCCAGTCCTGGGTTGGACCTCAGCGATCGCCGCCTACGGGGCCTTCCTGATCCCGGAGATCTTCGCCACCCAGATCGAGGCCGGAACGCCGGAGAAAGCGCTCCACGGATTCGCGGTCTACTACCTGAGCTGTTTGGTGATCAACTGGTGGTTCTACGCGCGCAAGGGGGCCGAGACTCCATGCTGATTCGTCCCCGCTGTATCGACCTCTGCGAACCCCGTCCAATCGCGGTGCTGACGCGGTCTCCCATTGGTCTTGGGGCGCTCGAACTCCCGGGCGGCGTTGCGCGCAGTCGCTCGGCCATGCCCCCCGTCTCTGCACCGTGAACCCCTTTTTCTGCGATGTCCGTATGCCTTCGATGAAACTGATCGTGCCTTTGACGCTGCTTTTCGCGGCGCAGGCCCTTGCCTGGGGCCCCGTCACCCACCAGGTCTTTGGCTGTCGTCTTGCGGGCGATGGCAGCGACGTTTGTTTCACCACCGCGAAGGGTCGAAGCCTCGTGCTCGGAAGCTCTGCTCCAGACGCCTTCAAGCTCTTTCTCCCAGGCGGAAACCCACTTCACAGTTCCGACTTCGCTGCCTTCCAGCTTCGTTTTGCGGAACGCGATCCAGCCGGCACAACGCCTTCGTTCGACGCCATCGCCTACAGCCACGGGTTCGGGGCTCACATCGCACAAGACAGCGTCGGCCACCGCAAGGACGGCTACTTGCCCGGAAACGTCAGCGCCCACAATGACCACCTTCGCGAAGCCGTCGCAGATACCTTCACGGCCGAGACTTTTCCCGGCGGCTACGAATCACAGCGCTTTAGCGCCTTCGGAGACGGCACGATCAGCTTCTGCACGGCGGTGATCCAAGCTTATGGCAAGCAAAAAGGCAACGAAAAATTGGCCAATGTCTCGCACCAAGCGGTCGCCGAAGCCATGCGCAGTTTCGACTCTCTCGAATTCTGGGAGCAGATCGCCATCGCCGCCAACGTTCTCTACCGCAGCGAGATGGTGGCCCTCGACCCCTACAAACCCTCGGATTTCGCCGAGGCCCGAGCGAACTTCGAGCGTGTCGCCTCGTGCAGCCAGGAGGCCTCGTTGGCTTGGATCGAATCGATCTCTATCCCTGAGACCACGGGACTGGCTGCACAAAAAACTGTGGCAGAGAAGGTGAAGACACTTTTTGCTGAGGGCCGCTGCCAACCCGGGGACAAGGAGAACGCGAGCGAAAAGGCAAGCCCCTAGCGCAAGCCGCCGACTCCGGGAGGAGATCCCGGTGGCGGTCCACCGATAAAGGTGTACGCCCAGATCGGCGTGCTGGGAGTCTCGGGTGTTCTTCTCGGCGCCTTCTGGGTGCAGTTCGGCGAGGGGGAGTGCCCGTGCCTGCTGTGTCTGTTGCAACGCATGGCGATGATGCTCACAGTGATGGGCCCGGTCTTTGTGATCGCTCACGGTCAGTACGCTCGCGTACAGGGATTCTCGGTACAGCGCTTGGGCTACGGGATCTCGATCTTCGAGCAACTCGGCTTCGGAGACTGAAACCCCGGACGGGTCCCACTCCGCCGCAATCTCCCTCCTGTTCGACACGCGGGTTCTTCTCGGGCACAAAAGGGACTTTGAATTTCCCTTCTGCTCGCAATGGCAGATTCTCTAGCGAAGTTTCGAAATGGTGACGCGGCCCTGAACTTCTGGACCCGCCTCACTGCTGACTCCGTTTCCGCTCCAGCAGCGCCAGAACCCGATCCGGCCATGCCTCGTCGGTCATGCCTCATAGGTCGGACTCGGCCAGCGGCGACACAAGCCAGGTCCGAGAGACATCGTCTGGGAGTTGTGGGGCCTATCGTCTCGAGCCCAAGGCGCTGCTAGTGCTCCGTGCCCTCGCCTTTACTCTTGCCCCCACCTTCACCTTCGACTTCTACCAGTGTCATCATCCCCGCCTCTGCGTGCTCGAGGATGTGGCAGTGCATGACCCAGCGTCCCCAATCGATTGGCACCATCGCGACATCGACGGATTCATCGCGGCTCAGGAGCACCGTGTCGCGGAAATACGGTTCGTCAACGGGAATACTGTTGCGTGCGATAACCTTGAAGAACTGGCCATGCAGGTGCATCGGATGCAGGCGAGGAGAATCATTTCGAAAGCGCACCCGCGTCCACTTTCCAGCGATGAGTTTGGTGGCCTCGTGCTCGCCCCAGACACGATCATTGATGGTCCACTCGATCCCGTAGGGGCCGCCACGTCTGGCGTTTAGGGCATAGAGCACATCGATCGGCATCTTCGGCGCGAGTTCCCACCGCGGCACCCGGGGATTGGCCGGTGGCTCAAACACAGGAGGCTCAACGGATTTGGATTCATCCACTCGGATCGTGGCGAGGGTAAATGCTTGACGTGTAAAGCGATCAGTAATGCGAACCGGCTCGCTACTCAACCCAGACGGGATGCTGATATCGAGATCCAACCGGTTGCCAGGAGCCAGATTGAATTCTTCAGCAGCGATTGGGTGCCGGGTGTGCATTCCATCGACGGCAATGATTCTTGCGTCGAGGCCAGAGAAATCCGGACGAAAAACACGACCGTTCGAGGTGTTGACCAATCGCAGACGAATTCTTTCCCCGGGATGGAGCACGAGTTCTGCCTTCGATGATCCATTGACCGTGATATTGCGCCCCCATCGGCCGTCGTGAGCGAGATCATGTCGTGTGACAAAGTGGGGATCGACCTCGCCGTCGGGTCCCAGACGCCAATCATCGAGCACCCAGACTTCATCCCGGGTATAGGGAAGTGGCTGGGCATCCTCCACGATCAGTACTCCATAGAGACCCCGTTCCACCTGCTCGCTGGTACGCACATGCGGGTGAAACCAAAAAGTGCCGGCGTCCTTCGGGATGAACCGATATTCGAATGTCTCACCGGGCTCAATCGCCGACTGCGTCACCCCGGGGACACCATCCATCGCGTTTGGCACTCGGACGCCATGCCAATGAATGGTCGTCGGCTGAGGGAGTTCGTTTCGCAGCGTTACTCGCAACTCTTCCCCAACCCGCACTCGCAGGATGGGACCCGGCACCTGCCCATTGTATGACCAGACACGAAGCTTCTTGCCGTCGAATTGCTCGACGACACTCTCGGCTGCGACCAGTTCATAGTGGCGCGAGCGCCCAGCCCGCAACGCCTTGCCAGGGTAGGCCTCGGCGAATTCAACCAGCAGTTGCTTGCGCAGCGCGGCCGGCCCACCCAGACCGGTCCCGGGTTCCGCTGCCTCCGTGGCCAAGGCGAAGAAACCGCTCATGAATCCGAGGAGAATTGCCAGAAGCCTGATTGTGATGCGAATTCCCATCATTTTGGAAACGATAGCGTTCTTATTTCTCTTGATTCGCGAGCAGATAGGAGGATCAAGGTGCGTTTTTTTCGGGTTCGATGAAGAGGCATTCCGTCAAATGAGGGTGGGTGAGACGGTCAGGCCTCGGGTACGGGGAGTCGGAGCGTCACTCTAGGTAGTTTGGTATTGAAACTGTTTTCGGCAAGCCAAAACCACTTCTGATCGTTCTGTCGTCGAACATTCGCAATTGTAAGTTTCGACACATACCATATCTACAACGTTGATACTGTCTTGGATTTCTACAGGCTTGCTCGAGCTTGTTCCGTGGCTGCTCTTTGCTAGTTCTCGAAGAAGAGATGGTTGCGGTTGCAGGTTTGCTCGCGGGCCGGCTTCGAGGGATGCATGATCGGGAAGAACCTTGCGGCGGGACTGCTGGCGTATCGTACTGGTGGTGCGCTCACAGCGGCTCTTGCGATCCTGTTTATTTCGTCCATTGCACATTCGGCCACGGTCACCGTCAACGCCTTTGCCCCGTATTCGGCTACGCCCAGCAACGGTGTCTGGTATGAGATGAGGGTCGAGGAGGGTGGGGCGGCCAGCACAGTGGATCTGACCGGTGTGGGTGGAAATCTCGAGAACAATCAACCCCTGCCGGTGGGTGCGGCGCTGTTGACGACCGGGAGCAACAATCTAGATGTCGCGCACGTGGGCGTGGTGGATACATACGGCAATGCCTCGAATATCCTGATGGATGGAGCTTTGGAGATAAGCTATTCGTTCTACAAAGTGTCCGCAGGTGACCTCAGTCCCTATGCAGCCCCCGCCATTCGATTGACGCTGAATAATCCATCCCCTGTAGGGAGTGATGGCTACGGCAGTCTCGTGTATGAGCCCTATTGGCAGACCGACCCCTGGCAGTCCGCTCCCGGCGCAGCGGTATCACCGGATGAATGGATCACCGCGGTGATCACATCTACGACAGGCCGCTTCTGGTGGGATGGTGGGTTTGGAGAGCTCAATAGCTCCGGCGGACCTCCGCTGCGCACTCTTTCTGACTGGGCCTCCGTGTTCGACGAAGACTTTACGGATGCGGATCTATTGGCTCTCAGTGTGGGCGTAGGAAGCTACAACCAGGGCCAGACGGGCTACTTCGATGACGTCTCGATCTCGTATACGGGGTACATTGAGACGTACAATTTTGAGCCGATCCCTGAGCCGAGCACGGGCTGCCTGCTTCTTCTCGGACTTGCAGGGTTGTCTTTCTGCGACCGCAAGCGAAGCCCATAGAGTTCTCCGTTTGAACTGGAGTCCAAGGGCAGTACGCACGCTCGTTCTCTTTTGATCGTGAATCCGTGGGCCGCGGGGCAGCGGACAGGCCAGGAAACGCATCGGACTCTCGAGCGTCCAGATTGCCCTGGTACGCCAAGCCGGGGGCGAGGGTGTCCGGCATTCCCGTTCAGCTCTGAGCGATGTCGCGCCGCTGTGCTCGAAGATTCCGGCCGCCGCCCAAATCTCGCCCAGCCACCGGCTCCACAAGGCAAGCGCGATCCGGTGCGATGCCGAGAAGCGCTCGACTCCACCGTTGCACTAATCTCTGGCTCCTACCGCCAGGGTGACCTGACCCCTTCATATCGATCCGGCATGTAGATTCGGATCGAGCAAGGAGCAGGTCGAATGGGCAGGAAACGCCACACCGCAGAAGAGATCATCG
>PBYF01000103.1 GCA_002729515.1 Deltaproteobacteria bacterium | reverse complement strand
CCCTCATTCGGAGGGAGCCCGAGCGCAACCCCGGCGAACTCGTTCGAATACGTCCTCCGCATTCCCTGCAGCGGCCCTCATTCGGAGGGAGCCCGAGCGCAACCCCGGCGAACTCGTTCGAATACGTCCTCCGCATTCCCTGCAGCGGCCCTCATTCGGAGGGAGCCAGGAGCGTGAGCGCCCCCGGAAGCACCTCGACCCGTGCGGGCAGGGCTCCCACGGGTTCCCCATCCGCCTCCGCCGCGACGCTCCCCGGCGCCGCGTCCAGTTCGATGCTGCGCCCGCGGCAAATGCGAACGACCGGGTCATCGGCGTGCGCACCCCGGTAGAGCTTGGGCAGCTTCCCGAGCAGACGCAATCTCGAACAACCGCTGACAATCACCACGTCGAGCAGCCCATCGTCCGCAAGGGCACCAGGTGCCACCGGGATGCCGCCGCCGAAATAACCTCCATTGGCGACGACCGCTAGCACCAGGGGACCTTCGTGAACGCACTCGCCGTCCACACGCAGCGTCGCCGGTGCCGACCGCAGACCGACCACCGTGCGCAAGATGGCCAGGAAGAATGCGGCTGAACCGCCGAAGGCACCGAAGCGCCCGAGACGACGCGCGTAGGCATCGGCGAGCGCCACCACACGCCCGCTGGCGCCCACGCTCACCTCGTTGGCGAACCATGACGTCGTCTCCCGGCCGTGAGAATCCCGGCAGCGGATACACCCGGCGTCCAGCGTCCGGGGCTTCGCAGCGGCAAGCACATCGATGGCCTCTTCTGCATCGAGCGGCAAACCGAGCCAGCGGACCAGATCCCCGCCGGTACCGAAGGGCAGCAGCCCGATCTGCACGCTGCTGCCGAGTCCCGCCGACAGCAGCCCGGTCACCACTTCGGAGACGGTTCCATCCCCTCCAGCTACGACGATGCGCTCCACGCCGGCGCGCACTGCCTCGCGCGCGATCCGCACCGCGTCCCCGGACCCCCGCGTCCGCTCCACCTCGAGCGGACCGAGCGCCTGCCGCAACCTCTTTTCGAGACTCGCCCAGCGCCGGCGTCGTCGTCCACCGCGGCTTCGGGGGTTGAGAACCACCAGGGTCTTCGCAGGCACGGGCAGAGAGTACCCGAGGGTCGACAACCCGCGTGCGGGAGCGAGAACCGGCCGACGCGCCGCGAGCCCCTGTTCCGCGTGGCTGGTGCCGTGCGACCGGTCAGTTCCGGGCGCGAAGCAGATTGAGCGCCGACCCCGCCTTGAACCATTCGATCTGCTCTTCCGACATCGAATGGCTCACTTCGGCCTCGTCGCGGCTGCCATCTTCGTGATGGAAGACCGCAACCAGGTTGCGCCCGCGAGCGAGGTCTGCGAGTCCGGTCACACTCACCCGATCCGTCTCATGCACCTTCTCGTAGTCGGCCAGATTCACGAACACGAGCGGAAGGACGCCCTGCTTCTTCAGATTGGATTCGTGAATGCGGGCAAATCCGCGGGCGATGACCGCTGCCGTACCGAGCAGCCGCGGCGACAGGGCCGCGTGTTCTCGGCTCGAGCCCTCGCCATAATTCTCGTCTCCCACCACGACCCAGCGCTTTCCCGCGGCCTTGTAGCGTTTCGCAATCTCCGAGAACTCCACACCGCGGTCACCGGATAGCTGGTCGAGCCCGTGGCCCGTCTCATCGGTGAAGGCGTTTACGGCACCCGTGAACATGTTGTCACTGATATTCGTCAGGTGGCCGCGGAAACGGAGCCACTTGCCACCCGGCGAGATGTGGTCGGTGGTGCACTTGCCCTTCGCCTTGAGCAGCAGTTGAACCTCCAAAAAATCCTCACCATCCCAGGGCGCGAATGGCTCGAGCCTCTCGAGGCGTTCGCTCCCCGGAGCAACCACCACCGTCTCGCTCTTTTGCAGCGCTGGCGGTGGTGGCGCCAGATAACCCTCGAAGCTCTCCACAAAGCCCCGGCTCGGCACTTCGGGCGCAGGTGCCGGCGGCTCGAGCCGGTAGCGCTCGCCGCCCTCTCCCACGAGTTCGTCGGCGAGCGGATTCACCCCCAGGTTCCCGGTGAGCGCAAACGCCACCACCACCTCGGGACTCGCGATGAACGAAAGCGTTCCGGAATTGCCGTCGTTGCGGCGCCGGAAGTTGCGGTTGTAGGAGTCGATGATCGAATTGGCCTGGCCCTCGGCAACGTCGTCGCGCTTCCATTGACCGATGCACGGGCCACAGGCATTCGCCAACACGACGGCACCGATCGCCTCGAACGCCTGCATCTGGCCGTCGCGTTTTATCGTGCGCTGAATCTGCTCAGAGCCCGGGGTCACCCAGAGCTTCGTCTTCGCCCTGGCACCGTGGTCAGCAGCCTGGCGCGCCACGTCCGCCGCACGCTCGAGGTCTTCGTAGGAGGAGTTCGTGCAGCTCCCGATCAGAGCCGACGAAAGCGCCTCCGGGTAGTCGTTCTCGCGCACATCGGACGCCATGCGCGACACGGGCCGGGCCAGGTCGGGCGTGTGCGGTCCCACGATGTGGGGCTCGAGCTCAGAAAGGTCGATTTCGACCACCTCGTCGAAGAAGCGCTCCGGGTCGTCCTGTACCTCCGGGTCGGCCCGAAGCAGCTCTGCGTGGCGCTCGGCCAATCCGGCGATCTCGTCGCGGGAGGTAGCCCGGAGATACGTCGCCATGCGCTCGTCGAAGGGGAAGATCGACGTGGTCGCACCGAGTTCCGCGCCCATGTTCGTGATCGTGCCCTTGCCGGTGCAGCTGACCGACGCTGTGCCGGGACCGAAGTACTCGATCACGCGGTTCGTGCCACCCTTCACCGTAAGCAGCTCACAGACTTTGAGGATCACGTCCTTGGGCGCAGTCCAGCCCGAGAGGGATCCGGTCAAGTGGACCCCCACGAGATTCGGCTGCAGTACTTCCCACGCAAAGCCCGCCATCACGTCGACCGCATCGGCACCGCCCACGCCACAGGCGAACATGCCGAGGCCCCCGGCGTTCGGCGTGTGCGAGTCGGTACCGATCATCATGCCGCCGGGAAAGGCGTACTTTTCCAGCACCACCTGGTGAATGATGCCGGCACCGGGCCCCCAGAAGCCGAGGCCGTAGCGCGCGGACGCTGTGCGCAGGAAGTCGTAGACCTCGCCGTTCACGTCCTGGGCAACGCGAAGATCGTCGCCTGCGCCGACATGCGCCTGGATCAGGTGATCGCAGTGCACCGTCGTCGGTACGGCCGACTCTTCGCACCCGGCAAGCATGAATTGGAGCAGCGCCATCTGCGCCGTCGCATCTTGCATGGCAATGCGGTCGGGGCTCGTTTCGACGTAGCTCCGCCCCGGTGCGAGCACCGTCCCGGCAGGGTCGGCCAGGTGTCCGAGGAAGATCTTCTCTGCGTAGGTCAGCGGGCGCTCGAGACGCTCTCGCAAGGTAGCAACGTTGCGCTCCAGGACTTCGTAGACGGAGCGAACCAGCTCCGGCGTGGTTTCGATCGCAGCCATGAGCTCCTCCCCGAGCCACGTTAGCGCAACGCCACTCCCAGCTCGGAGAGAAGGTGTGCAGACGCGTGCGCCGCCTTGCGGAAATCGTCGAGATCGAGGCTCTCGTTTTCTCCGTGGGCATTGCAGGGAGGATCCTCGAGGCCGAGCAGGAGTTGCGGCACTCCCCCCATTACCTCGCCGAAGGGCCCGACGAACGGAATGGTGCCGCCACATCCGATTGTCACCGCATCGCGACCGAAGCCGGCGGTTAGCGCCCGGCGCGCTGCGTCGAAAGCGGGCCCGTCGGGCTGCGTGCGCCAGCCCGCCACCTTGGCGACAGCGCGCGCCTCCACGCGGGCACCGACCGGCGGCACCCGTGTGAGAAACCGAATCACGCAGTCCGCGACGCGCTCCGGATCCTGACCGGGAGCAATTCGGACACCGACCCGGGCGCGCGCCTCGTCGACGAGCTGGTTCGCCGCCGTCGCGAAAGGCACCGCCTCGAGTGCCGTCACCGCAACGGCGGGGCGGTGCCACAATCGCTCGTACACCGAAACGTCGTCCGGTCCCACCAGCGATACGCCCGAGACCAGACCGGCAGCACCTCGAAACGATGCCTCGTCGAAGGACAGCTCCGCGATGCGGGCCCGCTCCTCCGGATCGAGTTCGGGAACGTCGGCATCGAGGCCCGGCACCGCCGGAACACCGGCGTCGTCGATGAGCCGGCCCAACAGGCGCGACAGCGCAGTTGCGGCGTCGGGCACCGGCCCGCCCCACATGCCGCTGTGAACATTGTGTTCGAGGACCCGAAGCGAAACGTCGATCTGCACGATGCCCCGCAGGCTCGTGGTGAGCGACGGCACGCCCGTATCGAGATTCTGGGTGTCGGACACCACCAGCACGTCTGCAGCGAGCCGCTCGCGGTGCTGGCGCAGAAAGTCGGTCAGGTGCCCAGATCCGATCTCCTCCTCGCCTTCGACGACGAGCTTCACGTGCAGCGGTAACGCGCCCTCCGTTTCGAGCCACGCGCGCAACGCTGCGGCGTGCAGGCACAGGCCCGCCTTGTCGTCCACCACTCCGCGCCCGTAGAGGCGCCCGTCCTCACGCACCGTCGGCTCGAAGGCCGGCGTCTCCCAGCGATCGAGGCGCCCGGGTGGCTGCACGTCGTGGTGGGCGTAGACGAGTGCCGTCGGCGCGTCGGGATCGGCAGCGCGTTTTTCTGCCACCACATAAGGGTGGGCACCGGGCACGCGCAAGACTTCGACGCTGTCGAGCCCCACGTCACCCAACAGTCCAGCCACGGCCTCTGCCGAACGCTCGAGCTCCGCTGGCTCGAAACTCTCCGCACTGACGCCCGGGATCCGGGCCAGCTCGACCAACTCCGCCACGCTCGCGTCGAAGCGGCGATCGATCGCATCGAGAACCCGCGTCGGTGCGCCCATGGAACCAGTGGTAGCATGCGTGCAGCATGGAGCCGACGTCTCGACGTGTCCCGGGATCGACCGGATTCGACCTGCACCTGCTCGAATGGAGCACGGAGGGAGTTCCCCTCCTGCTCCTTCACGGCTTCGGCAACGAGGCGCATATCTGGGACGACTTCGCACCAGCCGTCGCCCCCTACTACCGCACCCTCGCCCTGGACCACCGCGGGCATGGCGATTCGGGCTGGGATCCGGAGGGCCGCTACGCCATCGACTGCTACGTCGACGACGTGGAGGCCGTGACGGCTGAACTCGACATCGAGCGTCTGGTTCTGGTCGGCCACTCCCTCGGCGGCCGGGTATCGACCGTCTTCGCCGGTCGCCACCCCGAGCGTGTCGCCGGCCTCGTCCTCGTCGACATCGGCCCCGAACTCGACGCGCGCGGCATCCTGCGAATCAGCCAAGAGACCACGTCGAGCGTGAGTCCGGTCTTCGACACGCCCGAAGAGTACGCCCGGCTGCTCTCGCTTCACTATCCGGCCGCCACCGCCCAAGCGATCCAACGCATGGCCCGCCACGGCCTGCGCCAGCGCGATGACGGCCGCTACGAGCTGAAGCAGGACCCGGTGCTGCGCGGCGCCATGTCCAGTGCGGAGACGGAGGCCGCGGTACGGGAGGAGAGCCTCGTCGAGGAGCAATGGGAGGCGCTCCGCAAGATCCCGGCCCCCACGCTCGTGGTGCGCGGTGCCGCCTCGGACGTCTTCGCCCCCGATGTCGCAGACCGCATGGCGGACGATGTGCTCCAGAACGGACACCTAGCGGTCGTCGCCCAGGCCGGACACTCCGTAATGACGGACAACCCCGACGGGTTTCGAAGCGCGGTCACGGCGTTCGTGCTGGCCGACGAAGAAGCGCAGCCTGCGCCCGGGCAGCCCCGCTAACATGAGACCTGCCCCGCCGGAGCTGACCCTGTCCTGGCGCATACGGGCAATCCTGGCGGCACTGCTCACGGCCGTCCTCGGCGCGGGCGTCGCCCCGGCCCAGGACCCCAGCGCACCGGGCAAGCAGCCGACGCAAGTCGTCGACGCATTGGACGACACCCTGACCAGCGTCATGAAGGATGCGAAGACGCTCGGCTATTCGGGCCGCTTCGACCGGCTATCTCCCGTGATCCACCAGCTCTTCAATCTCGACTTCATGGCGCAGAAGATCGCGGGGCGCCACTGGAAGTCCATGTCTCCCGAGGATCGGGAACGGCTCGTGGACGCCTTCAGTCGCTACACGATCGCCAACTACGCCGGCCGCTTTTCCAGCTGGTCGGGCCAGGAGTTCCAGGGTCTCGGGGAGGAGCCGTCCGCGCGCGGAACCGTGCTGGTACACACGAAGCTCCTGGATCCGGAAGGCGAAGACGTGAAGCTCGACTACCGCTTGCGCCACACCGACGCGGGCGGCTGGCAGATCATCGATATCTACTTCAACGGAACGGTGAGCGAACTCGCGCTGAGGCGGGCGGAATATTCTTCGTTGATCAAGCGCGAGGGGCTGGAGGCCCTGCTCACGGCGCTCGACGAGCGCATCGCGGAACTCGCCTCGACGCCGCAGGACCCGGCTTGATCCGAGGGGAACGGGAAGAGCGCTAGGGGGACCCCGGAAACTCGTCGGGGTGCGCACGCGCCTGCTCGATCTCTTTCTCTCTCGCCTGGGCGTAAGCGCTGCGGAGCACTGCGTAGGAGTCGATGGAGGATTCCTCCAGCGCCTTCATATGGTCTTGGACCTCGTCATGTCGCACGACGCCGATGCCGCCGTAGCCGACGAGTTGGACCGGAACGGCCAGAATGTACGTGAGCGGATGGAAGGCGCGGTCTACCACGAAGCCGAACCCATCGCGCAGGGTCGTCGGGCCGAGCAGCGGCATAATGATGTAGGGGCCGGCCCCAACACCAACGCCCGCGAGCGTCTGGCCGAAATCCGCCGGCTCGAGCGAGAGCCCGGCACCGCTGGACGCATCGACCAGGCCGCCCAGGCCAAACGACAGATTCATTGCGAAGGCGCCGAACGTTTTGAGCGCCGCGACCAGTCGCAGCTGGAGCAGGTTGTTGACGATGAAAATCGGCCCGTTCAGGTTGTGAAAGGCGCGCTGGAGCGCCCGCCGAGCCACGCCGGGCACCACGATGCGGTACCCCTGGGTCAGCGGTTCGAAGATCCAGTTCGAGACTCCCCGGTTGAAGCGGTAGATGACCCGGTTGCTGGGTTCGAGGGGGTCGTAGACCTCATCCTCTTCCCCCTCTTCGTCGAAGAGGGGGTCGTACTCGAGGTCGGCGGTGGGAACGACCACCAACTGCTGCGGGCCATCTCCCCCCACTGCAGCAACATCAACCGGACCGGAAGGCGACTGCTCACCCCCTGAGGAGCCCTCCCCCACGGGGGATTCGGTCGAGCTTATCGGTTCTTCCGCACCACCCGCCGACCGATCGTCGGCAAATCCCCCCGAACTCAGCAGCAGACCCGCCGCAACACCTGCCACCGCCGCCCGCTGCCAATGGATCACAAGCATGCCGGGCTCCCGGAAGCATAAGAATAAGAACAGGCGACGCCCGGGTCGGAGCCCCGAGGGGAAGAGGACAGGGCGACCACGGAACAGACAGCATGGGAATGTACTCTCACTCGTAGCTGCGAGCCAGAGGATTCCCGGATAGGCTACGCTGCCCGCGTCGCTGGTAAATCCGGGCTCGGTGCCCAAGTTTCCCCCTGAATGTCCCGACAAGGTTGCTCGCGGAGGGCGATAGCGTGGACGTGTTCAGGAAGTGCCTCGAGTTTGCGAAGCGGGTTGACCCGATGCACAGCGCCGGTGTCTATCCGTATTTCCGGGTCATCTCGTCTCCCCAGGACCCCATCGTCGTGCACCAGGGCCAGGACCTGGTGATGCTCGGCTCCAACAACTATCTCGGGCTCACCAACCACCCGGCGGTGAAGGAGGCGGCGGCCGCCGCGCTCGCCCGCTACGGAACCGGTTGCGCGGGCTCGCGCCTGCTGAACGGGACACTCGACATCCACGTCGAACTCGAGGAACGGCTCGCCGCCTTCCTGGGGCGCGAGGCGGCAATTACCTTCTCGACCGGATACCAGGTGAACCTGGGAGTTCTCTCCTGCCTGCTCGACCGCTCGGATATCGCTTTCCTCGACGCCCTGGACCACGCCTGCATCATCGACGGCGCCCGACTGGGCTTCGGCCGCAGTCACAAGTTCCGCCACAACGACGTTGCAGACCTGGAGAAGAAGCTCGCCGCTACACCGAAAGACAAGGGCAAGCTCATCGTCGTGGATGGAGTTTTCTCGATGGAGGGCGACCTGGCGCCGCTGCCCGCGATCGCGGAGTTGAAGAAGCGCTACGGAGCCCGTCTCATGGTCGACGATGCCCACGGTCTGGGCGTCTTCGGGGCCCACGGCCGCGGCACGCCCGAGTACTTCGACGTCGAGGCAGACGTGGACCTGGTCATGGGAACGTTTTCCAAGTCCCTTGCGGCGGTCGGCGGCTTCGTCGCCGGCGATCGCTACGTAATCGATCACGTAAAGCACCACGCGCGCTCGGAGATCTTCTCCGCCGCCCCCCCGCCGTCCTCCATGGCTGCGGCG
This sequence comes from Deltaproteobacteria bacterium, assembly GCA_002729515.1. Classification (GTDB taxonomy): domain Bacteria; phylum Myxococcota_A; class UBA9160; order UBA9160; family SMWR01. The sequence goes on along the minus strand of PBYF01000103.1, from coordinate 4,668 downwards.
CTCAAGGCGCTCGAGATCGTCGAACTCGAGCCCGATCGGCGGAAGCAGTTGTGGGAAAACACCGAATACATGCAGCGCGCGCTCGATTCGCTCGGGTTCGATACGGGAAACGCCGCCTCACCCGTGATTCCGATCGTGATCGGGGGGGACATGGACGCCTACGCGGCGGCCATGGAACTCCAGGAGGAGGGCGTCTTCGTGAACCCCGTGGTGACGCCCGCAGTTCCCCCGGGCCGCTCGATGATCCGCACCTCCTACATGGCTACCCACACCCGCGAGCACTTGGACACGGCGCTCGCTGCCCTCGAGAAGATCGGCCGACGCCGGGGCTTGCTCCGCTAGCCCGAGTTCTCAGGCAACGAGCGTGGCATGACCTTCCCGCCGGGGGTCTGCCGCCGCATCGGTGGGTGGGGCGATGGCGTGAACGCCGCCGAAGTAGAGGTTGCGCGCGCCCCAGGCGTTGACAGGCCAGCGCTCCCGGAGGGCTTCGAGGACTCCGTCGGAGACACCGGGCTCCACCTGGAACTGCTCACCGTCCCAGTGCTGGCGGGGGGCCTCCACGGCCTCTCGCACCGGGAGTCCGGCATCGAGCACGCCCGCCACCACCTGGACGATTGCGCCGCAGATGCGCGTGCTGCCGCCGCTGCCGACGACGAGACGAACCCCGCCCGCTTCGAGCACAACGGTCGGTGCCATCAGTGAACCGACGCGATCGCCGGGGGGTAGAGCGCGGACGCCCTCCGGGTACAAGTCGTCCTCACCGAGCATGTTGTTCAGCATGATCCCGGTGCCCGGAACCAGGTAACCCGAGCCCTCCCCATTCGACAGCGACAGGCTCGCGGCATTGCCGGCCCGGTCGACGACGCTGATGTGCGTGGTGCCTCCCGCCGCCGGAAGCACTCGCTCCCGCTCGACCGCCTCCATCAACTCGGCGAGCGCAACGCGGCGGCCGGCCGAGTCCCAGGCCAGCGCCGGCCGAGCAGCCCAGGAGCCGAAGGTCCGGGCGATGAGACCGCCGCCGACGGCCGGCGGCGGATTCGTCAGCACCCGGTGACCCCGGTAGACGAAATCCAGCGGGGTGCGGCGCTCGACCCGGTAGGCAGAGAGATCCTCGGCCCCGAGAAGCCCCTGCCCCTCCCGCATGTCGCGGACAATGACCTCGGCGAGCGCGCCGGTATAGAGGTCGTCCGCTGCACCCGGCAGACTCTCGAGGAAGGCGGCCAGGTCGGCGTTCACCACCCGCTCGCCCTCCCGGCGCGGCCGCCCTCCGGGTGCGTAGATCGCGCGGCCGGGCGCCGACAGGGTCACGATGGGCGTCAACAGCTCTTGCACGTAGGCTTGGTGCGCGTTGAGCACCACGCCCTCGCGCGCGAGAGCCGTGGCGGGCTCGACGAGCACTCGCAACGGCAGGACACCGAGCACCCGGTGCACCTCGAGCAGGCCGCACAGGGCTCCGGGGACCGCGACCGATCCGAGCCCGATGTTGAAAACCTGATCCGACGCGGGGAAGTGGACGGTCATGGGCTCGAAGTGGGGCTCGAGAGCCGCCGCATCGATCCCCCGGCCAGGCGCGTCGACGAAGAAGTCGAACAACGCCTCCTCGCCGTCGGCACCGCGCACCAGCAGAAAACCCCCACCGCCGAGGCTCGCGAACATGGGCTCGGCCACACAGGCGGCGAAACCCGCCGCCACGGCGGCATCGAAGGCATTGCCCCCCTCGCGCAGCGCCACCGCAGCCGCCTCGGAGACCTCGCGGTGGCCCGATGCCACCGCGCCGAGGGCTGCGGGCGGCACTACTCGCCCCCGGCCCGGGTGGGCTCATCGTGCTCGTCCTCGATCTCGCCCACGATCTCCTCGAGGACGTCTTCCAACGTGCACACGCCGAGCATCGGCCCCGCGGACTCCCGCACGATCGCCAGATGCTTGCGGCCCCTCCGGAAGCGGCGCAGCGCATCGACCACCGGCAGATCGGGACGCAACTCGACGGCCGGACGCACCGCGTCCTCCAGGATCACGACCCCGTCCGAGGCCCTCAGATGGAAGAGATCTTTTGCGTGCAGTATGCCGATGATGTCGTCCGGGTCGTTCCCGTAAACCGGCAACCGGGTGAAACCCTCTTCGCGCAACACGTTGAGGAGTTCATCCTGGGTCGCGCGGCGGTGCACGGAGAAGACCTTCTCCCGCGGCACCATCACGTCGCGCACCCGCGTCTGGGAGAGCCGAAAGACGTTGCCGAGGATGCGTCCTGCGTACGGGCGGATCCGGCCCGCCTCGCGCGCCTCGTCCACCAGGAGAGAGAGCTCTTCGGGAGAGTGTACGGGCTCGCGCCGGCTCGCCGCGTCCACACCGAGCGTCCGCACCAGCGCGTTTCCAGCGCCGTTCATCAGCGCGATGATCGGTCGGAAGACGCGTCCGAACACCAGCAGCGGCCGGGCGCAGACCAGCGCCACACGTCCCGGCCGATCGAGCGCCAGCGCCTTCGGCGCCAGCTCCCCGACGACGACGTGCAGGAAGGTGACGATCGAGAAGGCGACGATCAGCGAAAAAACCGTATGTAGCCCCACGGCCGAGGCCAGACCCAGCGCGGCAAAGACCGGCTGCAGGAGCCGCGCGACCGCGGGCTCGCCCACGAAGCCGAGCCCAATGCTCGCTATGGTGATCCCGAGCTGCGTCGCGGCGATCGCGTCGTCCAGATCTCGGATCGCGGCGGCGGCAGCTACGGCGCCGCGCCGACCCTCCTCGACCCAGAGCTGTACCTGCGTGCGGCGCACCGCCACCAGCGCGAACTCGGTGGCAACGAAGTAGGCGTTTGTCAGGAGAAGGGCCACGACGACCAGCAGCCCGACGAGGGAAACGCCTATCCCTGGACTTTCCAAATTTGCCCTCCGGAGCGGTCATGTGGAGTATGCGGGATGGCCTAGGCGCGTGCGAGGCCCTCTCGGCCCGCGAAGTCGTCGACGAATTGCCGGGCGGTCCGGCCCGAACGGCTCGAGCGACGCAGCGCCCAGCGCAGCGCCTCGGCGCGGAGTTCCCCGGGCTCGGCCCGCACGCCGAGCTTTCGCGCATAGCGCTCGACGATCGCGAGATAGGTGTCCTGGTCGAAGCCGTAGAAGCCGAGCACCAGACCGAAGCGGTCGGAGAGCGCGAGCTTCTCCTCCACCGCCTCGCCCACGTGGAGCTCGCCGGCGTCGTCCAGGGTCGCCGTGCGATTGTCGGCCGCGCTCTCGGGCAGCAGGTGGCGGCGGTTGCTGGTGGCGTAGATGCGCACGTTTTCCGGGGGCGCTACCAGACTTCCCTCGAGCGCCGCCTTCAGCTCGCGAACGTTGGACTCGCCGGCGTCGAACGAGAGGTCATCGCAGAAGAGCACGAACCGGTAGGACGCGCCGCGCAGCGCCTCGAGCACGCGTGGCAGGTGCAACAGGTCTCCCTTGTGCACCTCGACCATGCGAAGACCGCGCGCGGCATAGGGCGCCAGCAGGCCGCGAACGGCCGACGACTTTCCGGTGCCCCGCTCTCCGTAGAGGAGCACGTGATTCGAGGGCAGGCCCCCGACGAATTGCTCGGTATTCGAGAGGAGCGCCGCCACCGCGTGCTCGACTCCGACCAGGTCCTGGAGGTCGAAGAGCGCGGGATCCTCTACGGCGGCGAGCCGGCCGGGACCTCGCCCGGCTTCCCACCGGAACGCCAAGTGGCTCGCGAAGGCCGCCGGCGGGGGCGGCTCGCCGGTGAGATCCTCGAGCACGCGCTCGGCGAGCTGGAGGATGCGGGCGAAGCGCCCGCGCAGTGTCTTCCCGCGGCCCATGACAACGCCCGGTAGACTGACAGCATGCCCGGGGATCGCCAAGCCGTGGGTCTTTGCGCGCACCGCAGCCACGCCGTGGTCCAGCGCGGCAGCGCCTTCTGGCGCTGTCGCCGGGTAGACACCGGGTCCACGATTGCGCGCCATCCGCCCCTTCCCGCCACTCGCTGTCCGGGGTATGAAGAAGGCGACCCCACCACGAAAGGCCCTCGATGAGGCATTGGTTCACCCTTTCCGCCATGGGCGGCGACCGTCCCGGGCTCGTCGCCGAACTCGCCCAGCTGATCTACGACTGCGGTGCGAATCTCGAGGACTCGCGCATGACCATCCTCGGCACCGACTTCGCCGTGATCCTGCTGTGCTCCTCGTCCGACGCGGAAGTCGGAGACCGGATCGCAGCGGGCGCCAAACAGCTCGAGCGCGACCACGGCCTGACGATCCTCCAGCGCTCGCTCGAGGGAGGCGAGCGGCCCCCGATCCCGGCGCCGGGGACTCGCCTGTACCGCGTCGAGGCAGTGGGCGAGGATCGCGCGGGAATCGTCGCCTCCTTGTGCCGCGTGCTCGCCGATCGGGGTGTGAACATCACAGAGCTCAGCACGCACAGCCGACCCGGTCCGGGCGGCGCTCCGAGCTACGAGTTTCGGGTCATCGCCGAGGTTCCAGACACCGCCGACGTCCCCGCGCTGCGCGCCTCCCTCGAGCGCGAGGGAGACCGCCTCGTCATCGACGTAGCGCTTCTCCCCAGCACCGCCTGACTGGCTGCGGCCGGGCAGGGGCCCGGGCACAGTGGGCCGGACAGGGGCCCGGGCACAGTGGGCCGGACAGGGGCCCGGGCACAGTGGGCCGGACAGGGGCCCGGGCACAGTGGG
>PBYF01000102.1 GCA_002729515.1 Deltaproteobacteria bacterium | reverse complement strand
GATGCGAGAGCTGTCTTGAAGCTGGGTGCAAGGATCTGATGCGAGAGCTGTCTTGAAGCTGGGTGCAAGGATCTGATGCGAGAGCTGTCTTGAAGCTGGCCGGAGCAAACGGGGAAAGGTTGAGGCACGAGTGAATACGCCGAACGGCATCGCGCTCGGCGTCCTCGGGTCAATGGCGGTGTTGATCGTCGGTGCTTGCTCACCGCGGGTCCAAGCGGTGGTTCCGCTCGAACTCACCAGGCAAGACACCTGTGCGGCCGACGGGATGATTTTGCTCGATCATGCCGGACCGCATGCCCAGATCGTCTGGAAGGACGGTCAGCGGACCTTCTATTGTGAAGCTCGTGAGGCCTATTCGATCTGGACGGATCCCATCGAGCGAAATCGCATTGCCGGCTTTTTCGTTCAGGACATGGGCGGCCTCGCTTGGGCATCGCACGCGGACCATTGGATCGATGCCGCGAGTGCCCTCGTCGTGGTCGATAGCGCCAAGTTCGGCTCGATGGGGCTCTCCTACGTTCCCTTTGGCAGGCGCGAGGACGCGGAAGCCTTCACGGTAGAAAATGGCGGTGAGTTGCTCACCTTTGGCCAGATTTCCCCGGAGGTGGTTCTGCATAGTGAGGAGCGTAGGCGCGAGGCGCCGGGCGGACCCGGTCTTCACGCGCACGCGATGAAAGGGATGCGAGCCGGTGAATAGGAGGGAGCTTCTGAAAGCCGGTCTCAACTCCGGGATGGTTCTGCTTCTGCCGGGTGCCGCCCTCTGGAATACCCGGGATGATGGGCGGACCTTGGCGCAGGAGCAGGAGCAGCTCTTCTTCGAGCGTGAATTCTTCGCGATGGGAACCCGCGGGACGCTGCGTCTCGTGGCCGGGAGTCGCGCTGTGGGCGCGCGTGCGCTGGACGACGCACTTGCCAGGATCACCTACCTCGAAGCGAAGCTCACCAAGTTCTCGCCGTATTCCGATATCGGCCGGCTGAACGCCGCTCCAGGCAAGGACGTCTATGTCTCGCGAGACACCGCCTCGGTACTGCGGCTGGCGCTCGATCTCGGTGCAGAGGCGAGCGGGCGCTTCGACGTGGGCATGGGGAATTTCCTGTCTCGTCCGGGCCTGGATACCAGGGTGCCGCTGGTAGGCGGGGCGGGTGATCATCGAGGTCGGGTGACCGGCGAGGGGCTTCGATCCGACCCGCTTCTCGAGATTCGCGGCCGTCATGTCCGTCTTGCCCGGCCGGGTACGATGCTCGACCTCGGGGGCATCGGGAAGGGCTACGCCGTGCGTGAAGCGATCCGTCTACTGCGGCAGCAACACGCCATTGAGCACGCCGCCATCGAGCTCGGTGGTGATCTGGCCTTCCATGGTGGGCGAAGCGCGGCGGCACCGTGGCGCATCGGGCTCGATCCGCAGGCGCCGATCGCAGCGAGTGATCGCAAGATCATCCGCATCTCGACCGGGGCCGTTGCATCTTCGGGGGGTTACCGAAAGCGTGCGACCCGCGATGCAGGCGCGATCAAGCATCATATCGTCGATCCGATTACGCGAACGTCACAGGACCACTACGCACTCGCAACGGTCGTCGGGCCTGACGCCGCGGTTGCGGACGCATTGGCAACGGCGTTCTTCAACACGCCCGCGGACGCAGCAGAACGTCTCATGCGCCGATTTCCAGCTTATCAATTCCATAGTTTTGACAAGGCCTAGCCCAGGGGAGGGAATATCCGTGAGTAAGCAGCATGATGACGTCACTACGAGCACCGGAAGAGACCAGCAGGAAGAGACGCAGGGACAACACCCGGGGACGAGTCGTCGCGATTTCATGAAGCTATCGGTGGGGTCCGCCGGCGTCGGCGCGGCGGCAGCCTACTTTGCGGGCGCGGCCTCAGTGGTGAAGCCGGCAATGGCCCAATTGAGTTCAAAGGAAGCAGACAAAACCTATGTCGCGCCGGGCCAGTACGACACCTACTACGCCTTCAAGTCCGGCGGCCAATCCGGGGACATGCGCGTGATGGGACTGCCGTCGAATCGCCTGTTCAAACGCATCCCCGTGTTCAATTTCGACTGCTGCTTCGGCTGGGGAGTTACCAACCACAGCAAGCGCCTGCTGGCGGACGCGGAGACGGGAGAGCAAACGAAGGTTGGAGATACCCACCACGTCCATCTCTCCTACACCGATGGTACCTACGACGGGAAGTACTCCTGGGTGAACGACAAGGCCAGGGGACGCCTGGCGAGGGTGCGGCTCGACTACATGGAGGTCGATGCCATCACCGACCTGCCGCATTGCCAAGGAACGCACGGCATCTTTCCCTCGCGCGATCGCATCAACGCCGTCTACTGCAACTCCGAGTTCCGCAATCCGATGCCCAACGACGGGAGCCTGCTGGATGAGCCCAAAAAATACGGGTGCCTGCATACCTGCGTCGACGCGGAGAGCATGAAGGTTCGCTGGCAGGTGTGGGTCGACGGTCAGCTCGACATCTGCGCCACCGACTACCATGGCAAGTATTCCATGGCCACCTGCTACAACTCCGAAGAGGGTGTCAACCTCGATCAGATGACCGCCGCAGACCGGGACCATCTGACCGTCTTCAACCTGGAGCGAATCGAGGAGGCGGTAAAATCCGGCAAAGACGTGATCCATATCGGGGACCGCAAGGACATCCCGGTGATCGACGGCCGTGGCAAGGACAATCGCTATGTCCTGTACATCCCGGTCCCCAAGAATCCGCACGGCGTCAACATCGATCCCACCGGAACCTATGCCATCGCTAGCGGCAAGCTCTCGCCGACGGTTTCGGTGATCCCGCTCGCGAAGATCGACGACGCCTTCGCCGGCAAGATCAAGACTCCGCGCGACTGCGTGGTGGCGGAGCCCGAGGTGGGACTGGGGCCGCTGCATACGGCCTTCGATGGTCGCGGCAACGCCTATACATCGATCTTCATCGACTCGGTGTGTACCAAGTGGAACATCGCAACGGCGGTCGCCGGCAAGGACCCCGTGTTGCAGAAGATCGACGTCATGTACCAGCCCGGGCACGTGAATGCGACCATGAGCGAGACCAAGGATGCGGACGGCAAGTGGTTGATGTCACTCAATAAGTTCTCGAAGGATCGCTTCCTGTCCGTCGGACCGATGTTCCCGGACAACGATCAATTCATCGACATCAGCAGCACCAAGGAGAAGAACATGGTCCTGGTGCACGACGCGCCGGCCTATCCCGAGCCGCACGACGCGATTCTCGCCTGGCGTTCGATCTTTCATCCCAAGCAGATCTGGGATCCCAAGGATCGGAAATTCGACTGGGAGCGCAATCTGGTGGCCGAACTGTCAAAGCGAAACGGAAAGAAGCTGGAACTCGGAAAAACCAACGAGGTGATCCGCGAAGGCAACAAGCTCTATGCGATCATGACCAGCCTCGCCCCGGTCTACGGGCTGCAAGAGATCCGCGCGAAGAAGGGCGACGAGGTCACGGTGATCGTCACCAACATCAATGCGGTGGAGGACCTCACGCACGGCTTCTGCCTTAGCGGCCACGACATAAACTTTGGCGTGGCACCCCAGGAGACGGCTTCTGTCACCTTCACGGCCGACAAGAAGGGCGTCTGGTGGTTCTACTGCACCTGGTTCTGCCACGCCCTCCACTTGGAGATGCGCAGTCGATTCATCGTGTCGTAAACGACGCGCGACCAGGCGGCGGCTTTGCGGGTTTCATCAAGGGGAAGTCGTCTATGAGTGCCGCCCGCCGCAGCACGGGGAATTGGCTCTCTACCCGCCGAAGGAGCGTCATCGAAGGGCTCTCGAGCACCAGTCGCAGGACCGGGAAGGTGAACACCAGCCAATTGCCGAGGTTGGTGGCGTAGTAGGGCTGATTACCGACGCCATTGCGGTCGCTGTCCCAGCCCACGTAGCCGGACCAGTAGTTGCCGCGACCCTCCTGTCCCCAGTGCAGCGAGCGCGAGCCGACGAATTTTGCCTGCAGCCGGTTCCCCACGAAATCGTTATCTACAACCTGGTTGTCGTCGCTCTGTGAGGTGATGACGATGCCGATTCCGTTGCGATAGAACCCGTTGTCTCGAATTCGATTGAAATAGGATCCACCGAGAAAGAGGCCATCCTCGCTTTCGGACGTGTGGTTTCCGATCACGTCGCTGTGGAGCACACCCCGAAGCAGGAGTCCGTGCCTCCTGCCGCCCTGAAACGAGTTCTCTTCCAGCTTGATCCGCTTGGAATACATGATCGCCGCACCGACGCTCGAATTCGTCGTGGTATTTCCGACCACCGTGCAGTCGTCGTTGTACATGAAGTGGATGCCGAATCGGGTGTCGCGCATCCGGTTGCCGACAATGGAAACGTGGTCGGAGTTCGCGATATAGATCCCATCGCGGCCCCCCGAAATCCGGTTTCCCTTCGCCAGCGTGCCTACTGTGTTGAAGAGGTAAAGCGAGTTTCCCCGATCGGATACGATGGGTTGCCGTGTCCCGACAATGGTGTTGTTCTCGATGCGGGCCTTCGGTGCCGACGCCACCCAGACCGCGAACTCGCAAGCCTGGAAGTCATTGTCGATGATCGTGGCGCCGGATGCGGGCGCCTCGACCATGATACAGGAGTCCCTCTCGGAGATATTGGTGCCGCTGTCGCGGAATCTCAGGCCCTCGATGCGGACATTCGGTGCCGTGATCCTGATGACCGTGCCGCGGCCCGCGCTGGTGAGCGTGGCATCGCCAGCGGATCGCAAGACAATCGAACTCCGGATCTCGAAGTTTCCTGTGTAGGTCCCGCCGGGAAGCACGACCACGTCGCCGTCTTGTGCTTTGCTGAGCGTGTGCTGAAGGTTGCTTCGAGGGTGTCCGCTTGACTCCGAATTCCCGGCGGTTGCTCCAGGTATTGCTAACAGCAGGAAGAGCCCTTGGAAGAGGCAGCTACACAGGCTTCTCATTGAACTTCTTCCACCACTTCGCGCTGATCAGTGGCGGGCATTGCGTCTTGTCGTCCATCAAGTGGATACAATTGAAGCAGCCCATGCACTCGGCCGCATTGATCTGGCCTTTGTCGTTGATCGCCTGAGGCTCGCACTCGCGACGGCACTTCTTGCAGACAACACACGAGTTCCGGCGCGGGATGGGCTTGGGCGGGAAGAAAGAGACCAATGCCAGGGCGGCCCCCAGCGGGCAGAGGTAGCGGCAGAAGAATCGATAAATGAAGATCCCGATCATCAGCAATGCGACCAGGTAGATGCCGTATTCGGCGGGGCGATCGAAGATGCCGATGTTCCAGGTGGTCTTGAAGGGCTCTACCTCGGCAAGAAGCTCGGCCATCTTCATGGAGAAGAGCGACACGATGAAGAGCGAAATGAAGATGAAGAATCGAATGATACGAAGGCGCCGCAGCGTTTCGACCTTCGGGCCGTAGGGCTTGTGAAGCGGAGTCAGCTTGGTTCGTATCTTGTAGAGCAGCTCCTGCAATGCTCCGAAGGGACAGATCCAGCCGCAGAAGAGTGAGCGTCCCCAAACCGCCGTGGTCAGCGCGATCATGATCCAGCCAACCGCGAGGAAGGGGTCCATGAAGAAGATCCGGTAGGACTCCCTCTCGCGAATGACATCGACCAGGGTGAAGATGTTCACCACGGATGGCTGGCCGCGGTGGAATACACCGATCGTCAGGATGGATGCGACGAATACGCCAATACGAATCCACTCGAGCCGTCTCTCGTTGCGGGCCATGCGCCGGCGAAAGATGAAGAGCGTGATCACGAATAGCCAGAGAGTGATGTACCAGACGATTGCGATCTCGTGGTCGACCCAGACTTGTTCGAGAATGGAGAACTCCCCGGGCTCCCCAGGGGTCGCGGTCCCGGCAACGACCTTTGGTGCTGTGAACAGGCTGGGGGGGAATTGATAGGTCGCCGAGAAGGTGTGATACAGCTTGGAAACAGCGGTCTTTCCGGTCAGCCTGCTGCCGAGCACCTGCATTGTCCAGGGCTGGGTTCGGTCGTAGAGGGGGCTCGTGACGATGAAGACGCCGCTCTGGGCGAACTGAGGTGCGCCCTTCGCCGCGATCGAGTAGAGCGGGTCGTAGTCGACATCGCGAAAGGTAAACGTGTTCATCCCCTGTTCAATACGGAAGCGGTCGTAGATCCCGCCGCGGACGAACGCGGACCCCTTGAAGCCTCCCTGCCAGGTTCCGTTGCCCACGACCATCAATGCGGACTCGGTCGGCTCTAGAGTACCCATCAGCCAGTCGTACACTGACTTGCCCAGGATGTTCTGCCCGATGGTCGGCTGCACCAGGTCCGCAAAATACATGTCGAGCCAGGGTGTCTTGCTATTCGGCAGACCCATCTGTTGGGGGTAGATGGTGAGCTGCGCGATGGCGCCCATCTCTACCAGCTGATCCCAGGTCTTCGGTTCGAAAGCCTTCGAGAGCTGCGCTTTGGCAACGCTCGCCTGACGCTCGAGAATTCCAACCCGGACGGCGACCTTGCGCGAACTGGAGAGCACGGTCTCATTGGTGACCAACGATGTCACCGTCGCGCCGGTGATCATGTCGATGCTGATGTAGCCGGACGCAGGCTTCCCGATCCGGATCTTATCCCGGATGTCCTTTCCTTGGTAAGAAACAACTGCGTCTACCAGCTTGCTCGCTGGAATTCCCGCTAGCAGGATCGGCTCATCCATCGAGATGAGCTTGGTGTAGTCGATGATTCCCGCTGGACTTAGACCAATCAGGATGCCGATCGGTTTGCCGGAATAGGCCGGAATCTTCACGATGTCCGTAGAGTAGAAGTAGTAACGGAGGGTCTTTCCGCCTTCTTGCAGTACGAAGATCTTCTCGGAATCCTGCCAGGGTGCGAGCTGCTGGCCGGGCTTCAGCGCGATGGCGCAGTCGTGGGGGTTGCAGAAGAAGTTTCCGTCCTTGAGAGAGAGGTGCCCAGGACGCACACGACCGATGGAGTTCCGGGTGGCGCCGGCTGGGACGGCAAGAACAGTCGTCAAGAAGCACGCGGCCAGGAAGGCCAGAGGGCGGGACATCGGCGCCCTAATCCCCAGCCTCGTTTTCCGGGCGGCGTGTCGCAACAGAGAGCATGCGCATCTACTGGTACCTCGGTTTGCGAGGACCGGTCTGGTACGATCAGCGACTCGGTCGGGAGGCCAAACGCTAGCGAATGGCAGGGGCAACGTCACTCGAAGTAGAAGACGTCTCTTTTGCCTATGCCAGGCAAGTCGCTGTGCTCGACGGCGTGAGTGCCACGTTCGAAGGCGGCAAGATCACGGTGCTGCTGGGGAACAACGGCAGTGGGAAGACGACGCTGCTGAGAATCTTGGCGGCGATCGCGTCGCCGGATTCCGGACGGGTGCTCTTCGACGGGTGTCCACTCACTCGCGGGAGCATCCCGGATTACAAGCGGATGATCGGCTTCATGCCGGAACTCTTGCAGATGTATCCCGAAGCTCGGGTGGCAGATCTCCTGGGTTTTTTCTGTGCGCTAAAGCGCATCGATGAAAGCGCCGTGCCGAAAACACTCGAGCGGGTGGGCCTCGCGGCGCGGGCTCGGACGCGGGTGAACACGTTGTCGAAGGGCATGAAGCAGCGCCTCAACCTCGCCCAGGCAATTCTCGGACGGCCCAAGGTCGTGATCCTGGATGAGCCGACCAATGGGTTCGACTACGCGAGCGTCACGAGCTTCTACCCGATCTTGCGCGGCCTGGCGCGGGAAGGAGCGATCGTGATCCTCTCCAACCACCAACTGGCGGAGTTGCGTGGAAATGTGGACCGGATCGTGCTGATGGCTCAGGGGCGAATCACAAAGGCGCGCGCCATCGATCGCGACGCCTTGCCGGGAGAGCCAGAGACCTGGCTCGAGGAACAGGCTTTGAGGGATTTCCTCGAGGTCGCCACATGAGCTGGTGGGTGATCCGGACCGTGGCCAAGAAGGAGGCCAAGACGAACCTGAGAAGCCCTTCGTTCCTTTCGATTGCGCTTCTACTGCTGATCCTCAATTTCGCCGTCATCAGCTTCAGCGTCTCGTTCTCGGGCTTTGAAGGGCAGGCCGACCCGCGGGCGATGCTGTTGTCACTGATCAATCTCCAGATGTACATCGTGCCACTGCTCGCACTGATCGTTTCCTACGACGGATTGCTGAGGGAGCGAGAACTCGGAACCCTCGACCTGCTGCTCTCCTACCCGCTCGAGTTCTCCGACATGGTGATCGGAAAGTGGCTGGGGTTTAGCGCCGTGCTCGGCCTGGCGATCATCCTGGGTTTCCTGCTGCCCGCCTACCGCATGTTCGGAAGCGGCATTCCTCCGGCCTCAATTGCCGGCCTCGTAGCGCTCTCGGTCTGGCTCGGCATCGTCTTCAACTCGCTGGGCCTGCTTTTTTCGAGCCTCTCACGCGATAGGACCTTTGTCATCGCATCCTGCATCATCTTGTGGCTCTTCTTCGTGCTGCTATTTGACCTCGGCTTCGTCGGTCTGGCGATCGCGACCGATGGGGTCGCCACTAGCGCCAAGATCAGCTGGGTGCTGCTGCTGAGCCCTACCGACGTATTCCGGTTGGTGTCGCTGATGACCTTGATGCCACAAGACACCAGCAGCTTTTACGGTCTCGGCGTCGGCGCGCTGCAGCTGCCGGTTGGAATTTCGATGCTGCTCGTGTGGACGCTTGCCCCGCTCGCGCTTGCGATCCGGATGAACCCCAGCAAGCAGAGGAATCGGCTGTCTCTGTGGGTGCTCGAAGTGGTCTCCCGAACGACTCGTTGAGCCAGCTTCCCCTCGTCTACTTCCTGCGGAAGGGAGCGCCGCACTCTCTGCAGTACCGCTGACGGTCAGCGATACGCGGTTGCCGCCGCGGCTGCGTGTGCATAGAAGCGCGGCGGCCACTGGCCTAGACTCGGCATGCATGTCCCCCTTCGGGCATAAACGCCTCCTCGACTACGCGGCACGGGCTGGCTGAGCGGGAAAGATGCCCCAAGGGCGTCTCGCGCAGGTGCTGCGTGGAATCGTTGACGACGCGGACGAGCGGCTGCTCATCGGGCCTGGGACGATGGACGATGCGGGCGTCGTGCGCCTCGGCCGAGGGGGCGGTGCGCACGCTGGGCTTGCGCTCGTGCAGACCGTGGACTTCTTCCCGCCCGTCGTGGACGACCCGCGCCTCTACGGTGCGATCGCGGCGGCGAACGCACTCTCGGACGTGTACGCCATGGGCGGGACGCCGCTCTCGGTGCTGACGCTGGCCAGCTTCCCGGCAGACTTTCCCGATGAGTGGCTGCGCGAGATCCTGCGCGGCGGCTGCGAGAAGGTGCGCGAATCGGGTGCCGTCGTTGCGGGGGGGCACACGGTCGAGGGCGAGGTGCAGTTCGGCTTCTCGTGCACCGGGCTCGTGGACAGTGAGCGGGTGATAGCGAACGATGGGGCGGAGGTCGGCGATGTCGTCTACCTGACGAAGCCGCTCGGCATGGGAGCCCTGACGACCGCCGCCAAGCGGAACGAGATCGCCTGGGACGCGCTGTTGCCCGCCGCCGAGCAGATGGCGACCCTGAACGCGGCCGGGTCCGAGGCGATGAACGCCGTCGGCGCCCACGCTTGCACCGACGTGACGGGCTTTGGGCTCGTCGGACATGCGCGCAACGTGGCCGTGGCCAGCGACGTGACGATCCGCATCCCGGCCGTCGGAGCGCCACTCTTCTCGGGGGCGCTCGAACTCGCGCGGCGTGGCGTGCTCTCCGGTGGGTCGAAGCGCGGGCGCGAGGCCCTGGCGGAAGAGGTCCGGGTCGGTGTGGGTGTCGACACCGCCGTTGCCGATCTGTTGTTCGACGCCGAGACCTCCGGTGGGCTCTTCATCGTCGTTGCACCCAGCGCAGCCGCCGCTCTCGAACGCGAGCTTTGCCAGCGGCGGGTGCCCGTCCACCGGGTGGGAGAGGTGGCCGCACCGACGGGCGCCGCGGTCGAGATCGTCTAGCGCGTCCGGGGGCGTGCCGTAAGCGAACCCACCCGGAGACGTATCGCGTTGTGTTTCACGCGAGCCCGATCAGACTGGCCACCTGTGGCACGGTGTTGCCCTCAGCGTCAGCAGGTGGCACATGCGCGGTGCCGTCGCATGCGCACGAGGCACGAGCTTTGCTGTAGCATGCTGCACCAAAGCACTGACCAAGGGGAGACCGCCCATGCGCTTCGGAATGCTCCACCTCTTCGAAAACCCTGTCGGCAAGAGCGAGCATCAGGTCATCCACGAACAGATGCAGCTGATGCGAGCAGCAGAGGACCTCAACTTCGACTCGGTCTGGCCCGCAGAGCACCACTTCACGGAATACGGCTTCTGTGCGTCGCCGGCGCTTTCCCTGGCGGCCATCGCGAACGAAACCAAGCGCATCCGGCTCGGTACCGGGATCGTGATCCTGCCGATGAATCACCCTCTGCGCGTCGCCGAAGACTACGGCTTCCTCGACCACCTCTCGAACGGGCGGATTGATCTCGGTGTGGGACGGGGTTACCAGCCGCTCGAGTTCGAACGCTACGGCATCGATCAGACGACGACCCGGGGGCAATTCGATGAAGCGCTACAGGTGATCCAGCAGGCATGGACCCAGGGGCGAGTCGACTTCGAGGGCGAGTTCTACCGTTTCCGCGATGTGCCCATCCGGCCGATCCCGCAGCAACAACCCCACCCGCCCATCTGGATGGCGGCGCTGTCACAGGACACGTTCGAGCTGGCGGGGCGGTACGGCCTCGACCTGCTGATCGGAAGCGTCTTCGGCTTGTCGGCCGAGACCGCCCCGCTGCGCCGCGCCGACTACTACCGGGGCCTGCGCGAACACGGCCACTCGACGGAGGGTCGCCAGATGGGCTGTCTCACCATGGTGTACGTGGGGGAGACCATGGAGCAGGCCCGGGCGGACTTCCGCGAGGCCGTGATCTGGTACTTCCGCACGATCGCGAAGTACATCGCCCCGGGGAAGGGAAAGCCGGCAATCAAGTCCTACGAGATGTACGCCGACTTCCAGAACCTTCTGAACGAAGTCGAGTGGGACGAACTGCTCGATCGCGACGTGGTCATCTGCGGCAGCCCCGACTACGTGACCGAGAAGCTTGCGGACTTCCAGCAGACCTTCGGATTCACCGAGTTGCTCTGCTGGACACGGCTCGGCGGCCTCGACCACCGCAAGGTACTGCGCTCGATGGAGCTCATGTGCGACAAGGTCATGCCACATCTGCGCGATAGCGATCCGCCGCCTCCGCCTACCGAGTAGGACCGGAGCTGCACCGCCGGACGTGGCGCGTTCGCGCGTTCGACCAACGCGCCGTCGGGATGCGCCGCACTCGCGAGATCCGGCGGACCCGTGCAGCCTTCGATCGGCCCGGAGGCTGCCTGCGTGGGTGCGCCTGTATGGCGCTTCGCGAGCCGGACACGCTGACCGGCAACTACCGCTCGCACGGCCCCCTTCTCGCTGGCATCTTGAGCAGCGCAGCAATCCGCCCCGATCTCCCCCCTACTTGACATGATGGTTCTTCCCGGGTGTAAAAAAGAGCTTTGAGTTTCCTGTCGCCTCCAATCGCGAAGGGAGGGCATCCATGAAGGTGCAGACAGCGCGTTGCGTGGCACTCCGGGCGGGCGGATTCGAGTTCGTCCTCGCGGCCCTGATTCTGTTGTGCTGGTCATCCGGTGCCCATTCCGAGAGCTTGATTTCCAAGGGATCCGTCTGGACATACAGGGATATCGGGCTCCAGCACGGCTGGCAGGCGCCGGATTTCGACGATTCGAGCTGGGCCGAGGGTCCGGCCGAACTCGGATTCGGAGACCACAAGGAGTCCACGGTCCTGACCGCCACGGCTCCTGCAGGTTTTCCCACGGCAGCGGTCTATTTTCGTAAGCGCTTCTGGGTGGATGACCCAGCTGCCTTCGCTGCGCTGCACCTCCTGCTGAAGCGCGATGATGGGGCGGCGGTCTATCTCAACGGGTTCGAGGTCGTCCGCAGCAACATGCCGGCGGGACCGATCCTCTACTTCACCTTCGCCTCGACTGCGGTCGGCGGGGATCAGGAGCTTCGCTTCGTGTCTCACGACATTTCGAGTGAAGCACTCGTCGCCGGAGAAAACGTGCTGGCAGTCGAGGTCCATCAGAGGAGTCTTTCGAGTTCGGATATCAGTTTCGACCTGGCCCTGCTGGGACTCGCGCACCCGGACGATCCGGTGGTGGTTCAGGGGCCCTATCTGCAGCGGGTGAGCGCCGATTCGATCGTCGTGCGCTGGTCGAGCCATCGCGAGAGCATCGGACGGGTGTACTTCGGAAGGGATCCCCACACCCTCGATCGGCATCGGGACGGCTCCCTGGCATTCGACCACGAAGTGGCCCTCGAAGGTCTCGACGCGGACACGCTCTATCACTACGCGGTCGCGAGCCCGGGGCAGAGCCTCGAAAGCCTCCAGCTCTCCGGTTCGTTTCGCACCGCTCCCCGGCACGGGGAATCGGCCCCCGTTCGCTTCTGGGTCTTGGGAGATTCGGGGGAGGCCAATCGCTCCGCGCGGACCGTTCGTGACGACTTTCTCGCTTTCACCGGAGAGCGAATTCCAGATGGCATGTGGATGCTGGGCGACAACGCGTATCCCACGGGTACGAGACTGCAATATCAGGCCGCGGTCTTCGATACCTATCCGGACGAGCTTCGCAATACGGTGCTGTGGCCCACCTTCGGAAATCACGACGCAATCTCGGCCAACTCGAGTTTGGAGAGTGGCCCCTACTACGATCTCTTTACCCTGCCGAGACACGCCGAGTCCGGAGGATTGCCCTCGGGTACCGAGGCCTACTATTCCTTCGACTACGCGAATGTGCACGTCATCGTCCTGGACTCTCAGGGCAGCAATCGAAGCCCAGGCGGCGCGATGATGACCTGGGCGGCTGCAGACCTGGCATCGACGGATCAAGATTGGATCATCGCGTTCTTCCACCATCCTCCGTACACGAAGGGCTCTCACAACTCCGACTCAACCGTCGATTCTGGTGGGCGCATGGTGCACATGCGGACCTATGCGCTGCCCATCCTCGAAGCCGGTGGCGTCGATCTGGTACTCACCGGGCACAGCCACGTCTATGAGCGATCGATGTTGATCGATGGCCATTACGGCTTCTCACCAACCTTCACGGACATCCACGTGGTCGACGATGGGGATGGATGCCTGTGTGAGAGCGACTGCAGTCCGTGCCCCAATGGTGGTCAGGGGCCCTATGTCAAAGAATCGGTCGGAGGCGTGGCCCACGAGGGGACGGTCTATTCCACCGTGGGAAGTTCGTCCAAGGCGACTGGATCCCTTGGCCTCGACCATCCCGTCATGATCTTGTCCCTGCGCGAGACCGGCTCGATGGTGCTCGACATCGACGGCCTGCGGATGGACGCGCTCTGGATTCGCGAGGGCGGAGAGATCATCGATTCATTCACCCTGCTCAAAGGCGGTGACAGCGACGGCGATCTCCTCCCCGATCCCGAGGACAATTGCCCCGAGCAGGCCAATCCCGATCAGGAGGATTACGACGGCGACGGGCTGGGCGATCTCTGCGACGAAGACCGCGACGCTGACGGGGTGGGGAACGAACTCGATCAATGTCCGCACAGCGAACTGGGCGCCGTCGTCGGATCGAAGGGCTGTAGCGCGAGCGAATTGATCGAGCTGCAGTGCTACGAGACGCCTCGATCGGGACGCTTCCGCCTTCTTCGCTGCGTCGTTCGGACCACCATTCGGGCGGCGATACAGGATCTGATCCCCCGCAGAGAATTCGGCAAGTTTCTCGTTCGCGAAATCCATCGCGCCCTTCGACACGCCCGCCCGCGACATTCGAAAGCCTCTCGATGGCGGCACTGACGACTGGGTGAGATATACGGGCCAGACTCAGTTCCGAGGCCGGATCCGCGGTGGACAGATCTCGAGAAAGAGGTGCCGCCGGCCCACCTGATGCGGGTGGTCGAGGGCATCCACGGGGGCGATATCGAGGCAGCCGCGGGTCGCGTCGCCGGTGCACCCGAGGTATCCCGCCCCACCGCTGCCGCCCTCTGTGGCACGTGGCCCCGGACGACTGCCCCTGGGGCCACGGCCTGCACCGCGGCGCGGCACGATTGATGCATCGCGTCAAGATAGAGGATGCAACAGGAGGCAAGGATCATGGTCGAGGCAACGCATACAAAAAAGACGACACAGCGCCCGGAGCAGGCGGGCGAGGTCCGGCGGCTCACGCGCACGGTCCAGGGTGCTGTCGACGACGGTGCCACCACGGTGGAGGAGATCCACAAGGCGATCGCCGAAGCGCCGCTCGACGTGCTGGAGCGCATGGCCGTGCTGCCCAGGACGATGGCCGATATCCGCCGCGCCCAGGATGACGCGCTGACGGCGATCTATCGCGCCGTGCGCAAGGTGAACCACGAGGTCACCGACTTCACGGCGGACCTGCTCGAAGGCGCACGTCCGAAGCGCCCGGCCGTGCACGACACCGGCAGCAAGGCGCAGCGACCGGATGCGGCGCGGCGTGCCCGCGAGGCGGAGAAGCAGTCCGGCTAGACCAACTCGACGCCCCGATGACTGGACGACCCGAGACCGGAAGACCGCGCGCAGCCGGGGGGGCCTGTCGGGAGCCGACCAGCTGGGGTGACTACGCCGCTCCCGGCAGGCCCAGCCTCGCCAGGACCTGCGGGCGGCACAACAGCCGGTGCAGGCTGCGCAGTACGGCGTCCGCGACCGCCTCGATATCGCCCCCGTGGATGCCCTCGACCACCCGCATCAGGTGGGCCTGCATCACGGCCATTCCGCTGCGCGCCAGCGTCTGGGGATCCTCATCGTAGAAGATGCCCTCGTCGATTCCGCGCCGCACGACGGTCAGGAAGAGCGATTCTCCCTGCTCGCGCTGCACACCGCTCGGCCCCTTCATCGCCGGCAGACCCCAGGCGCGCCCCTGCCGCAGGTGGATGAGCAGGAACGCCTCGTGGCGCACCAGGAAGCTCACGTAGGCACGCACGCCGTTGGCCAGCAGCTCCAACACGCTCCCGTCTGTCGCCATGACCTCGGACGTCTCCTGCAGGAACTCGGCGCCGCGCCGCTCGACCACCATCTCGAAGAGCTCGTTCTTGCCGGGCACGGCGGCGTAGAGAGTCTTCAGCGAGATCCCAGCCTCCGCCGCGATTTCCTGCACGGTGGCGTCGTCGAAGCCCTTGCGGGCGAAGACGAGCTCCGCCGACTCCAGGACCAGGTCCCGGTACATGCGGGTCCGCGCCTCCTCGAGGCGGGTTCTTGCGGCGGGTTTGGTGGTCTTTCGGGCCAGGAGCGTGCTCTCCGGGGTGATTTCCCAAGAATTCTGCCATGAGAATAATAAGTGGTCAAGAGGGATATAGCAGCTTGACGAATATATAATTGAGGTTATCTTTTTAGATAATGAGAATTATCTACTCCATTGCGAGTAGTGCCCCCGGGGGGGTCCGATGCATCGTATGACTGGCTACGACGCCGTCTTCCTCTACGACGAGCGGCCCGACGAGCCTCAGCACACCCTGAAGGTCGCCGTGTGGAGCCGCGAGGCCAGCGCCGCCTACCGGCTCGAAGACACGCGCAGCTTCCTGCGTGCCCGCCTGGGCGAGCTGCCGCCCCTGCGCTGGCGTGCGCTGCGCGTGCCCTTCGACCTCTACCACCCGGTGTGGCTGGAGGATCGCGACCTCGACCTCACCCACCACGTGCGGTGCCGCGCGCTGCCACTTCCCGGCGGGCGCGCCGAGCTGTGCGATGAGATCTCGAACATCGCCAGTGTCCCGCTCGATCCCGAGCGCCCGCTGTGGGAGCTGTGGATGCTGGAAGGCTATGAGGGCGACAAGGTCGTCGCCGTGCTCAAGATGAGCCACGCCCTGGCAGACGGCGCAGCCAGCAGGCGCCTGGTCGAGACCCTCTATGCGGACGCTCCCTTCGACCCGGACACGCTCACCCGCGACGGCACGCAGACCTGGTGCGGTGAGGGCGAGTCGCCGCCTTCGCGCTGGACCCTCCTCAAGGACGCCGCGCGCGACCGCCTGCACGCGGCGACCCGCGAGCTGCCCAGGCTGAGCCGCAGCGCGCACCGGACCCGACGCGCGTTGCGTCGGCGTCCCAGCGTTCCGCTCTACAGCGGCAGGCGCATCTCCATATTGGCGAGTCCGCCCACACCCTTCGCCGGCCGTCCGGGCCGACAGCGGCGCTTCCACTTCACCACGGTTTCCCTCGAAGCCGTTCGCGACATCCGCAACTGTGTGGGCTGCACCGTCACCGACGTGATTCTCGCCACTGCGGCCGGCGGCGTGCGTCGTTACCTGGAGGAGCGCCGCGCGCTCCCGGGGCTTCCCACCCTGGCCCACATGCCCGCGAGCATCCGCAGCGAGGCCGAGCAGGGCGAGTGGGGCAATCGCGTCACCCGGCGCCCGCTCTCGCTGCCCACCCACATTGCCGATCCCATCGCGCGCCTGCGCGCTGCCTCCGAGATCGTGCGCGAGGCCAAGGAGGACCTGCAGCGCCGCCGCGGCAGCGACGTGGAGGATTGGCTGCGCTGGCTCCCGCCCTACGCCGTCAAGGGCGTCGGCCGCCTGGCCCGCGCCTTCGTGCGCATGCGTCCCGAGTTCCCGGGTGGCATTACGGTGAGCAGCGTGCCCGGGCCGCCCGACACGCTCTACGCCCCCGGTGGCCCCGTCGAGAACTTCATCTCCGTCGGCCACGTCAAGTACGTGGCCAGCCTCAACGTCACGGTGTGGAGCTACGCCGGGAAGCTCAACTTCGGCCTCTACTCGTGCGCGAGGGCCGTGCCCGACCTGGACCGTCTCTCCGACATGATCGCGGCTTCCTTCGAGGAGCTGCGCAAGGCCGCCGCGCGCGAAGCCACGCGGCTGTAAAGACAGGAAAGAAGCTCAGCCATGCCCGCGTCCCTGTTCGTTCAACGCCTCCGCATCCTCGGCCGTTCCCTGCGTTGGATGCCAGGGATCGCGCTGGCCGGCCCCGGCAGCCGACGCACGACCGCCGATCTGATCGAGCGCGCCGCCGAGCGCCATCCCCACAAGAGCTTCGTGCGCTTCGAGGGGCGCGACCGCAGCTACTGCGAGTACAACGCGCGCGCCAACCGCATCGCCCACTGGGCCCTGGCACGCGGCGTGGGCAAGGGCGACGTGGTCGCCCTGCTCATGGAGAACCGTCCCGAGCAGCTGGAGGCGTGGGCGGGCCTGGCCAAGGCGGGTGCCACCACGGCGCTGCTCAACACCAACCTGCGCGGCAGTTCCCTCTCGCGCGTGCTCCAGGCCTCTGGCTGCAAGACCCTGATCCTGGGATCGGAGTGCATCGATGCCTGGGTCAGCGTGGGCCCCGAGCGCCCCGCCGGCCTGGAGGTCCTGGTCGCCGAGGATCCGCGCCGCCCCGCCGAGCCCCTGCCGCCCGCAGCCAAGAGCCTCGACGAAGAGACGGCCGGCTACAGCGACCGGAATCTCCCGCGCTCCGTCCGCGCCGACCTGCGCGGTGCCGACCCGCTCTTCTACATCTACACCTCGGGCACGACCGGCCTCCCCAAGGCGGCGCGCTTCAGCCACGCGCGCTTCATGGGCGGTGGCCTCTACGGCCTGCTGTCGGGCATGACCGGCCGCGACACGCTCTACTGCGCCCTGCCTCTCTACCACACCGTCGGCGGAGTCATGTGCGTCAACGCGGTGCTGCGCAGCGGAGGCACCCTCGCCCTGGCGCGCCGCTTCAGCGCCGGCCGCTTCTGGCAGGACGTGGTGGAGATGGATGCGACGGGGTTCCAGTACATCGGCGAGGTCTGCCGCTACCTGCTCGCCGTGCCTCCCAGCGACTGGGAGACCCGACACCGGATCCGCTTCTGCGTCGGCAACGGCCTGCGGCCCGACATCTGGGAGGCCTTCCAGCAGCGCTTTGCCATTCCCCACATCAGCGAGTTCTACGGCGCCACCGAGAGCAACGTATCGCTGGTCAACCTGGAGGGCGTGGTCGGCAGCGTGGGCCGTCCCGCACCGGGCACTGCAGTGGCCCTGGTGCGCTGGAACGTGGCGAAGCAAGAGCACCAGCGGACGGCCGACGGGCGCTGCATCGCGGCCGGGGTGGGCGAGACCGGGGAGCTGCTCGGCAAGATCAGCGAGGGCCGCACCGCGGCCGGTCGCTTCGAGGGCTATACCGACCCCAAGGCCACCGAGAAGAAGATCCTGCACGCCGTCTTCGAGGCGGGAGACGCCTGGTTCCGCACCGGTGACCTCCTGCGCCGCGACGCCCGGGGCTCTTACTACTTCGTCGACCGCATCGGCGACACCTTCCGCTGGAAGGGCGAGAACGTCTCCACCCAGGAGGTGGCCGAGGCGCTCACGCGCAACCCCGACGTGGAGCTGGCGGCCGTCTACGGCGTCGAGATCCCCGGCTGCGAGGGACGCAGCGGCATGGCGGCGCTGGTGCTGGCCCCGGAATGCAGCTTCGACGGCCGGGCCCTCTACGCCCACGTGGCCGGGACCCTGCCTGCGTACGCCCGCCCCGCCTTCCTGCGTGTGCAGACCGGGGCCGAGCTCACCGGCACCTTCAAGGTGCGCAAGGTGGAACTCCAGGCCGAGGGCTTCGATCCCGACCGGGTGAACGACCCGCTCTACTGCCGGGACGACGCCACCCGGATCTACAAGCCGCTTACTCCCCAGACCCTCGCCGCCATCCAGAGTGGTGAGCTGCGTTTCTAAACTGCGCCTCCAGAGGGCGCTTTCAGAGAGAGGAAGACAAGCATGGAACAGCTCCCCGGTGCCGACGCCGCCTTTCTGGCAATCGAGACCCCCGAGGCCCCGGGCCACGTGGGCGGCCTCACCCTCCTGGACCCCACGACGAGTCCCGACTTCAGCTTCGACAAGCTGGTGGCGACGATCAGCGAGCGCATTCATCTCGCGCCGCGCCTCACCCAGACGCTGCGCGAGGTGCCGCTGGGTCTCGACCGACCCTATCTCGTGGACGACCCGGACTTCGACGTGCGCAATCACATCCGGCGCATCGGTGTCTCCAGTCCCGGCGGCCTGCGCGAGTTGGCGGAGCTGGCGAGCTACCTGCACGCACGGCCGCTCCACCGGGACCGGCCGCTCTGGGAGCTGTGGTTCATCGAGGGCGTCTCCGACGGGAGGTGCGCCCTGTTCATGAAGAGCCACCACTGTCTCATGGACGGCACCGCCGGCGCCGGCATGGGTGAGCTGATCTGCGACCTGGAGCCCGAGCCGCCGGCCGCATTCGCCACGGCTGCCGACGAGGAGCGGGACGGGCAACGCAACTACAGCAGCCTCGAGATCGGCTTGCGTGCGGCGGTACACCTGGCCCAGGGGCCGCGCAAGACTCTCGGCTTCGGAGCCAAGTTGTTGCGCCAGACGGCAGGCATGCTGTTCAACTCCAGTACGGAGGGTGCGCCGCCCCTGCCCACCTCGATTCCGGCGACCTCATTCAATCGGGACGTCGGCCCGCGACGCGCCTTTGCCGCAGCCAGCGTGGCCCTGGACGACGTCAAGACCGTCAAGAATCACTACGAGGTCACGGTAAACGACGTGGTGCTGGCGATCACGGGCACCGCGATCCGCAACTACCTGCTCGCACGCAACGAGCTGCCCGAGGAGAGTCTGGTCTCCATCATCGCTGTCTCGAAGCGAGCCGAGGGCGACGGTGCCCTCGGCAACCAGGTCACCACGGTGCCCTGCGTCTGGGCCAGCGACGAGCCCGACCCGGTCGAGCGCCTGAAGAAGATCCACCACAACGCCGCCGTCTCCAAGGAGGTCTGCGCCAACTACGACGCCGAATTGCTGAGCGGCATGGGCGAGGCCTTCCCGCCGGTCCTGACCAACCTGTTCATGCGGAACTTCGCGCCCAGCCTGGCGCCTGCCATGACGCCCGGAAACGTCCTCGTCTCCAACGTGCGTGGGACTCCGGTCCCGCTCTACGTGGCGGGCGCACGGATCGAGACCATGTACCCCCTCTCGATCCTCATGCCGAGCCAGGGCCTCAACATCACCGTCGTCAGCTACATGGGCAAAGTGGACGTGGGGTTCATCGCGGATCCGGACCTCGTGGAAGACATCTGGGAGCTGGCCGAAGCGGTGCCCCGTGCGCTGGCGGAGCTGGTGGAGGCGGTAGAAAAAGAGCTGCAAGCCCCCCGTGCGTGAGCGGCGGCTGGCCGGCGACCTGGGCCTGGGTGTCGCCTGCACCGTCATCCTGTCCTGGAGCAACGTCGGTAGCCATCCCTGCTAGTACTGCGTGCTCCGGAACTTTCAGTCCGCGGGCTACCAGACACCTTCGTCGACAAGTGGCACCTGGGATGGGTCCAGGAAACCTAATCACCCCGACCGCTGCGAACGGCCTCACCGGTAAACCGGTTCGTCGGGATGCTGCACCGGTTGGGTCGATGTATTTTCCGGTGCCAAACGTGTAGATTCGAATGAACGATTCAATCGAGGAGACAGGTCGAGATGGACGAATCCCTGAAGAAGCAGGCCTTGCGGATGATTCCCTACGGTCTCTATGTGCTGACCGGCGAGTCCGCGGATGGTCGGGTGGCCGCCTCCACCGTCAACTGGGTCACCCAGGCATCCTTTCAGCCCCCGCTGGTCGTGGTGGGTGTCAAGGCAGACTCGGGATCCCACTCCGTCATCAAGGATTCGGGTGCCTTCGCGCTGAACATTCTGGGCAAGGATCAGCAGTCTCTGGCCTTCGCCTTCTTCAAGCCGGTCGAGCGTGAAGGAAACACCATTGCGGGGGAGCCCTTCACGTCCGGTGGCACCGGCGCTCCCCTGCTCTCGAACGCGTTCGGATTCGTGGAATGCACGCTGGCGGACACCGTGGAGCGCGGAGATCACTCCATCTTCGTCGGAGAAGTCGTGGACGCAGGACTCTCGAGCGAGATTGCAGGCCGCCCCGATGACGAGACGCTGGCACTCCGGGACCTGGGAGCGGGGACTTTCTACGGGGGATAGGGCGGAAGTGTAGACGCGAGGTGCTGAGCATGGGAAGTTCGCGCTGCGTTTTCCCTGGGCCCGAGTAGTAGACATTCTGTCCGATAGCGGCAGGGGAGGGGACCAGGTCCCAATACGGGGCCGCGGCACACGCCTGTTCCAACACGGTTTCCGGTACACGCTCCGGTAACGAGCACGGTCGGTTCTCACGCCTGCACCCCGGTAGAGACCCGGCCATGGCTCGCGGGAACCAGGCGTCCTGCCGGGGGGCGCCGGTAGAACCGCTCCGAGTTCTGGGGTCCCTCAGGCCAAGCTTCGAGCCCACGGGAGGAGACTTGAGCGCCCCCACGGATCCGCTGCCCCGGTCCCTCACGCTCTGGTACGCGCTGGGGGCGCTGCCCGGTGGCATCGCCGCGACCGCGAGCATCTTCCTGGTCTTCTTCTACAACCAGGTGCTCGGTGTACCCGGCACCTTGGTCGGCGGGGTGTTCCTCGCCATCGCGTTCTTCGACGCAGTGAGCGACCCGGTCGTCGGCGTTCTCAGCGACCGCACGCGCAGCCGGCTCGGACGCCGCCACCCCTATCTTGTGTGGGCCACCCTGCCCGCCGCAATCTGCGGCCTCGCGGTCTGGCTGCCGCCGAGCGGCCTCTCCACGCCGGGCCTGACGGGCTGGCTGCTGGGCGCCCTGCTCGTGGCCCGCGTGTTCGACACCTTGCTCGCCGTTCCCTACGTGGCGCTCGGCGCAGAACTCACCAAGGACTACGTCGAGCGCACGCGGCTGACGACGTTGCGTGCGGTTGCCTGGACCGCTGGGCGCAGCGGATCCGGCGCGCTGATCCTGCTCGTCTTCCTGCGCGCGACGCCCGAGTATCCGAACGGACAGATGAACCCGGCGGGCTACCCGCAGTTCGCCTGGATGGCGGCGCTCGCGACGCTGGTCGCGATGTGGGGGTGTGCCTGGGGAACCCGCCGCAGCATTCCCGAGCTCTCACGCCCCATCCCGCCGCAGGGAGACCGCGGACCGCTGGTCAGCGTGTTCCACGAAATGCGCGACGTGCTCGCGCTGCGCGACTTCCGTGCCGTCTTCGGGGCCACCGTCTCGCAACAGATCGCGTGGGGGATCGCGGACGCCCTGGGACTCTACATGGCCACGTTCTTCTGGGACGTCGGCCCGATGGGACTCTTCGTCTGGGGCATCGGAATGTTCACCGGGCTTTTCGTCGGTTACCCGATCTGGCACCGGCTCGCTGCGCGCTTCGACAAGAGATCCCTCTACATCGCGGGAACTGCCATCTACCTCGTGTTCTTCTCCGCTCCCTACCTGTTCAAAGTTGCCGGCCTCTTCCCCAGCGACCCCGAGCTCTCGTTCGCGCTCTACGTGCTCACGACCGGATTCGTGGCCCACCTGGGAACCGCCGGCCCCGGGATCCTCCAGCCGTCGATGCTCGGAGACGTGACGGACGTCGACGAACTCGCGTGCGGAAGACGCCGCGAAGGCGTCATCTTCGCCGCCGAGACCTTCGGCTGGAAGGCGCTGCGCGGCTTTGGCGCTCTAGCGGCGGGTCTGATCGTCGACATCGTGGGCCTCGCCCCGGGCGTGACGCCCGAGACAGTCGACCCGAGCGTCTCCGCGAAACTGGGACTCGCGCAGGGACTCTCCATGGCATTGTTCATCGCCGCAGCTCTCTGGTTCATCCGCGGCTTCGGCATCGACCGCGCGCGCCACGAGCGCGTCCGCGCCGAGCTCGATGCTCGAACTCATTCCCACAGCGCCCGGCGTGGGCCGGGCACTCCGTAGGGCTGCGTGGCCATCGTGTGCTTGTCGCAGAGGATGATCGGAGTATTGACACCGTCTGCGATTCTGAGCATCTGAGGATGGACAGCGTGCAGATGATAGGCCCCGAGAGAGGTTGCTGGGCTCGATCCGGAACACACTCAAATTTTCTTGCAAGTGTGCGACGAGCAGAGGAAGCTGTTCTTGGGGCGGTTATCCACCGTCGCCAAGCCCCGATTCTATGGAAAGCTGTAGCGCGTTCTCGGCGGAGTCACGCTGCGATAGACTCGACACCGAGGTTTTCTTGCGAGAGATTTCTGTGACGCTCCGAGCCGCCCTCGCACTGACCCTGCTGACGTCTGCGTGTGGCGACGATCCGAGACCGAACGTCTTGCTCTACGTAGCCGACACGCTGCGAGCCGATGATCTTGCCTGCTACGGCAATCCGCTGATCGAGACGCCGCACGTTGACCGGCTCGCCGCCGAAGGGTCTCTGTTCGAGAACGCTTACGCGCAGAGCTCGTGGACCCGCACGTCGATGGCGTCGCTCTTGACCTCCACCTATCCGGCGGTCCACGGGGTCGAAGGCCGCATGGAGGCCCTCGCGGAGGAGATGCGCGTCCTGCCCGAGATGCTCTCGGAAGCCGGCTACACGACGGCCGCCATCACAGGCAACCCGAACATCGGTTCGGCCTTTGGCTTCCGCCAGGGCTTCGACGAGTTCTTCGAACTCTACGAGCGGCGCGATGCCGGCCGGGTTCGGGTCGGCGAATTCGTGACGACGGCGGATCGTGTCAGTGAGGTTGCGATCGAGTGGATCGACCGGGCGAGCGAGCCGTTCTTTCTACTGGTGCTCTCCATCGATCCGCACTCGCCTTACGAGCCGCCACCAGAGTTCGATCGTTTCGGCGGGGACTACCAGGGGTCCGCGAGTGGGAAGCCGGAGTTCATCAATCGATTGGATCTGAGCCGCCAGGACAAGCAGCGCATCCGTGCGCTTCACTACGGCGAGGTCGCTTTCAACGACCACGCATTTGGCAAGCTCGTGGACGATCTGGAAGCCCGTGGCCTCTATGATCGCACCGCGGTGATCTTCGTTTCGGACCACGGCGAAGAGTTCTGGGAGCACGGCGGTCGCGGCCACGGCAAGACGCTCTTCGAGGAGGTGGTGCACGTGCCCCTGATCCTGCGTCTCCCGGGCCGCGTCGCCGCGGGAGAACGCGTCGCTCGACCGGTGGAGCTCGTCGATGTGGTCCCGACCGTGCTGGAGTTCAGCGATCTGCCGATCCCAGCGGACATCCAGGGAATTTCCCTGCTCGCACTGCCCGCAGCGCAACGATTGATCCAGTCTCGCCTGGTGCTCGACGGCACCGAAATCAACGCCGTTCGCTTGGGGCCCAACAAGCTGATCGAGGAAGCGCGTGGCAGCTCCAAGCTATTTGATCTCGGGCGCGATCCGGGCGAGAAGGAAAGTGTCTCGGAAGGATTCGGCGAGCAGCGCCGTGCACTCGAGCGGATGCTCGTGAAGAGTCGACAGGACAACGAGATTCTCCGTGTGCGGCTCCGCGGGTCGAGTGCCCCGGTATCCGTGCGGCCGGACGACCTCAGCCCGGAGGTTGTGCGGGAGTTGGAGCGCCTCGGCTACATCGAAACCGAAAAGGATGGTGGCTGAAGCCCTCGATTGCGTTCCGATGCGCGTGCGGCGGCCTCTTCCGCCGCTCTTCCTGGGTGGCGGGCGCACCCTGGGGGGATTGCGCCATACCGTCCGCGGACGTCAGCAGCGGGGAGGGGCTCCTCTACCACTTTGCCTCCAAGGAGGCGCTGGTTGCGGGCCTGTGCCAGCGCATGCTCGAGCGCTTCGCGAGATGACCCGTGCGTGAACGAATTCCCACCCAGCGCAGCCGCCGGTGAAACGGCAGGAGATTCACAGGCCGCCGGCATCGCCCGATTCCAGGCCGCCGGCATCGCCCGATTCCAGGCCGCCGGCATCGCCCGATTCCAGGCCGCCGGCATCGCCCG
>PBYF01000101.1 GCA_002729515.1 Deltaproteobacteria bacterium | reverse complement strand
GGGTGAAGCGGAGCAGCCCGTGGAGCCCGCGGGTGCGGGTGAAGCGGAGCAGCCCGTGGAGCCCGCGGGTGCGGGTGAAGCGGAGCAGCCCGTGGAGCCACCGGATCCCGCAGAGCCCGCCGGCTCCGGTCTCGCTGTCGATCCCCAGTTGGCGGAGTCGATGGCGGACCTGCCCTGGTGGGAAGTCTTCGAAGATTCCGTGCTCCAGGATCTCTTGAAGACCAGCCTCGAGCAGAACTACGACATCAAGATCGCAGTGGCGAGAACCGAGCAGGCCCGGAACCAGGTTATTGCGACCCGGTCGGCATTTTTTCCACAAGTCGATTACCAGGGTTCCGCGCGCCGTTCTCACTATCCGATCAACCTGCTCGGCGATTCGCAGCAGAAGTTCACGTCCTTCCTGGGGTGGCTCAGCGTCGCCTGGGAAATCGATATCTGGGGCCGGATCCGGCGCGCCAACGAGGCGGCGAAAGCGGAACTTCTCGCGTCCGAAGACAACCAGCGCGCTGTCCTGCTCTCGCTCGTATCACAGGTTGCTTCGCACTACCTGCAACTCCTGGAACTCGACGCCAAACTCCAGATCGCAGAGGAGGCGGTCGCCGCTTTTCAGGACACGTACGATCTCTTCGATCGCAAGTACAAGGGAGGTGTGGCGTCGAAACTCGAGGTCACGCGAGCGGCGGCCGCAGAAGCCCAGGCGAGTGCATCGGTGCCAAACCTCAAGATTCAGATCGAAGCGATGGAAAACCATCTCTCCCTGCTCCTCGGCCGGCCGCCGGGCCCGATCCCGCGCGGCGCGCCCCTGGCCGAGCAGCGGCTTCCAGAGATCCCGCCGGGCCTCCCGTCGGAACTCCTGGAACGGCGGCCCGATATTCTTCAGGCCGAACAGGCAGTGGTCGCCACGAATGCCGCGGTCGGTGTGGCCATGGGGAACTTTCTGCCGCGGGTTGGCCTCACCTCAATGTGGGGTGCGTCGAGCGACAAGCTGAGCGAACTCGCCAACGGCTCGGCGAGCCTCTGGAACTTGGCGGGGGAATTCGGGGGTCCGCTGTTCCGGGGCGGGATGCTCTACGCCGAGTACAAGGCCAGGGTGGCGCAGTGGGAGGAAGCCAAGGCGTCCTACGAACAGACGGCGCTGGCGGCCTTCGGAGAGGTTTCGGATGCGCTCGTGGCGAGGCGGCTGTTGCGGGACCAGCGCATTGCCAGAGAGCGGCAGTCACAACAACTCGCCGAATCCGTGCGGCTTTCGCTGCTCCGTTACAACCAGGGCCTCGCGAGCTATTTCGAGGTTCTCCAGGCCCAACAGGAGTTCTTTCCGGCGCTCATCGACCTGGCAGAGACTCGAACGGAGGAGCTGCAGGCGGTGATCTCGCTCTACAAGAGTCTGGGAGGCGGCTGGAAGCTCGGAACCACCTGGCTCCCAGGGCCGTGACGCCTGGCGGGAAGAGAATCGGGATTGCGGCGTCCCGGGGTTACTTCTCGACTCCATAGTAATCGAGATACCACTCGACAAACCGCCTGACGCCTGTTTCGATCCGCGTGGAGGGTCGATAGCCCATGTCGGCTTCCAGGTCGCCCACGTCGGCGTGGGTGTCGGGTACGTCCCCGGGCTGTATGGGCAACAGGTTCTTCTGCGCCTTGCGTCCGAGGCACTCTTCCAGGACCTCGATGTAGCGCATCAGGTCCACGGGTTGACTGTTGCCGATGTTGTACAGGCGGTAGGGTGCGCTGCTGCTCGCCGGATCCGGGTTCTCGGGATCCCAGTTCGGGTCGGGTGCTGCGATTCGGTCGAGCGTTCGGACGACGCCTTCGACGATATCGTCGATGTAGGTGAAATCTCTTCGGTGATTTCCGTAATTGAAGACATCGATCGGCTTGCCCGCGAGAATGTTTCGCGTGAATCGAAACAGCACCATGTCGGGCCTTCCAAACGGGCCGTAGACGGTGAAGAACCTCAGGCCGGTTACCGGAATCTCGTAGAGGCTGGAATACGCATGAGCCATCGATTCGCTGGCTTTCTTGGTAGCGGCGTACAGCGAAAGCGGGTGATCAGCTCCCCGGTGCACGGAATACGGCATGTTGCGATTCGCCCCGTAGACCGAGCTGCTGGATGCATACACCAGGTGCTCCACCGGGTTCTTGCGGCAACCCTCCAGGATATTCAGGGTTCCCGTGAGGTTGCTTTCGGAATAGGCGTGCGGATTTTCACGTGAGTACTGGACGCCCGCCTGGGCACCCAGGTGGACCACCCGCTGGAACTTCTCGGCATCGAATAGCGCCTCGATGGATCCCCGGTCGGCCAGGTCCATCTTCACGAACCGGAATGCTTCCGCTGGTTTCAGCGTCTCGAGCCGAGCTTTTTTCAGGCTGACGTCATAGTAGTCGTTGAGATTGTCGAGTCCGACGATCTCGTCTCCGCGATCGATCAGTTTTCTGCAAGTGAAGCAGCCAATGAAGCCGGCTGCGCCTGTGACCAGAATCTTCATGATGGCTGGAGCAGTGCTTTCAACGTCCTGGAGTCCCGTTGGGTTGATCGCCCGGAGAGGTACGCCTGCGAAGGCTAGCCGATCTCTTTCGGCTCAGTGAGTGAGCTGCATCTGCAGCAACACCAGTCCGAGGAAACCGGCGAAGAAGAGCCAGTTGGCCAGTGGATGTTCAGTGACCTTATGGGCTTCGCGCATCAACTCTTCGATGACAAGGTAGAGACAGATGGATGCAGCAAAGCCCATCAGTCCGGCCTCTAGCCCCAAAGACATGGAGGAGAGCAGCGACTGCCCAGCGGCAGCCGCTGGGACCACCGGAGCTGCGAGGATGGCTGCGGTCCATATCGACCGGGACGGTTTCTGCTCTCCCCGGGCGCCGACCACGAGCCCCACCGCGATGAACTCCATGGTGAACGCGAGCACGAACAGGCCCCCGGTGTCGGTTCCGATCGCAAAGGCGATTCCGATCAGCAAGCCATCGATCGCGATGTCGAGCCCCACGGCAATCAGCATTCCCGCGCTGCTGGCCCCGCCCGTCAGCCGTCCCGCGACGACCTTGGCCGAAAGCATCAGCACGAAGCCGGCCACGAAGCCCAGGCCGAGCTCCATTCCCCGGCCGGTCTGCATGGCCTTCGGGACGAGCTCCGCCGCGACTACAGCGCAAATCATCCCAGCGGCCAGGTGCTGCATGGCGCTGTGCGTGGCGGGGCTCGGGAGAAGGCGTCCCGCGATCGCTGCGGTGGCCACCATCACGATGGCCGCGAACCCTGCGCCCGCTATTGCGTTTTCGAAGAACACGAAGCTTCTCCCGTGCCGAGGGGAGGCGATTCCCCCGCTCGCCCTGTCCGCGCAACCGGCCCCAGGGAGTCGAAGACCATGGTACCGCCTTCGTGTCGCCCGCGATCCAGCCGGCTAGGCTCTGCCGGCTGCATTACCGGGATGGCGTGGTGGCCTGAGCTGCGCCGGCTTTCACCCGGGAGGAAGCGATGTCGCAAGTTGCCCTCATTCTGAACGGTCTGATCATGACGATGATCGGCATTCGGGGTCTTGTCGCGCCCGGGGCCTTTCTGGGGGATTACGGGGTCGAGCTCACTTCGGTGACGGCGATCGCGGAAGCCCGCTCGATTCACGGCGGGGCCTTTGCGGCCCTCGCCATCCTGATGTGGCTGGGCCTTCTGCGGTCGAGCTTTCGGATCACGGCGCTGCGGGCCGCGGCGTTCGTGATGCTGGGGCTTGCCTTTGGCCGTCTGGTCGGTGTCGCAGTCGACGGGGCGACGGATTCCGCAACGCTCGTCGCAACGATTGGGGAGACAGTGCTGGGCGGCCTGGCGCTCATCGCGCTCGTGCGCGGCGACGGGACGTCTTCAACCCGCGCGTGAACGTCCGTTGGTGTCAGGAGCGCTGGCTTGCCGTTAGTACCAGGGCTCGTACCACGGGCCCCAACCTTCCCAGTCGAAGCCCATCGTCTCCATGCTCAGGGCGGCTTCCATTTGCTGGTTGGCAATCTGCTGCTTGACGACCAGGCGCTGGTAGCGCTGATAGGCCTTCTCGGTGCCGACGTAGATGCATTTGCACCCGAGGTCGTCGGCGTAGACGAAGCGGAGGTTGCCGTCTTGGTGCGTGGGCACGAGCTTGCGTATGGGCAGCGCGGTGAGCTCGCTCGTGCGATTGGGGGAGTCGGCCATGCGCATCTGGAAGCCGGCGGCAGCCAGCAGGCGCTCGGTCTGGATGGCATTGTTCCGTTCGATCGTCTTGCAGGCGGCGAGGCTGAAGGGGAGGACCAGCAGGATGCAGGCGAGACGGCCGGAAAGGGGGAGGGGCATGGAGCCTCCGGGATGTGGGTTGATGGACTTAGCACCGGACGGGGGATAGGTGTATCGCGCCGTTTTCGAGCGCGCCAGTCCGGCGTGGGAGCCATTCCAGCCAGGTGAGTGGCGGTGCCAAGCGGACCCGTCCGCCGCAGTCGCTGGATCTGGTCCGCCGCAGTCGCTGGATCTGGTCCGCCGCAGTCGCTGGATCTGGTCCGCCGCAGTCGCTGGATCTGGTCCGCCGCAGTCGCTGGATCTGGGATGGGGTGCTGGGGCCTCTGGCCCTCCCGCAGAGGTTCGAGGCGGTGTTCGGGGCCCGTGTGGTGGTGTTTGCCGGGCCTCGCGCGTCTGCGGATCGAGCCGTTCCTCCGCACGGGCCAGCGCTCGCGCCGCACGGAAGTCCAGGGACTGGCTGAACCGAATCCGCGTGTGATCTGGCCGTGTGTGCCTGTGTGGCCGCAGCGATGGCGGCCTCGAGTTCTTTTTCCGAGGTCTTCTCCGCGTGTCCCCGGTGCTGAGCCTGCGTCTCCATCAGAAGCCGATGCGGGTGCAATCAGCAGCGAATCCGTGCGCGCGCTCCCCAGTTGATGCCCCGGGAAAAGTCGTGAGATGATGCACCCGATGGAGCGTGCCCTCCCGCTGGCCAAAGCCGTTCCTCTCGAGGGTTCCGATCCGGATCGGCGCCGCGTTGGAAGTGGGTCCCGCGTTCGTTCGGGGTCTCCGGCCGGCGGTTTGGTGTCCGGTCGATGATTTGCCGAGCGGGTTCTGGATACCGCCGCTCTCACTTCGAGAAAGGACAGGTCGAATGAAGAGTCTGGAAGGTCGTGTCGCGATCGTAACGGGTGCTGCACGGGGCACGGGGGCTGCCATAGCCAGCCGGCTCGTGGAGCTGGGGGCGACGGTCTTGCTTGGAGACATCCTGCACGACGAAGGTGAGCGTGTCGCGGAAGAGCTGGGCGAGCGCGCTATCTACGTGCCCCACGACGTCACGAAACGGGACGAGTGGGAGCGGATCGTGACGCGAGCGGTCGAGTCCGCAGCGCGGGTCGACGTGCTCGTCAACAACGCCGCGGTGCTCCACCTGGGGACCATCGAGAAGACCCCGGAGGACGTTTTGCGCCGGCTGCTCGAGGTCAACACCGTGGGCCCCTATCTGGGACTGCGCGCCGTGGTGCCCGTGATGCGCGAACAGCGCGCGGGATCGATCGTGAACGTGGGCTCTGTGGATTCGCTCTTCGGGATGAACGGGATCACGTCGTACTGCGCATCCAAGTGGGGCTTGCGCGGAATGAGCAAGGCCGCGGCGCTCGAGCTGGGTCGCGACGGCATCCGCGTGAATTCGGTGTGCCCGGCCGGTGGAAACCCCGGGATGTACGGCCCCTGGATGTCTCAGCTAGCCGGGTTCATGGACGAGACCCGCGCCTACACGGAAAACCGTGCGATCCCGGGAGAAGCGCCACTCGATCGGATCGCTGAGGCCGTGTGTTTCTTTGCCAGCGACGCGAGCCTGCACTGCACCGGCGTGGACCTTCCTGTGGATGGAGGGGCTCACGCGGGCCGTTTCATTCCGGGGTTCAACACCCTGTAGCTCGTGAAGGCCGACTTCATTCGCTTCTGTACCGAGGCCAACCTGTTTCGGAGCCCCGTGTCGCAGGTTGACGTGGGGCCGAGTTCCTGTGGGGGCAGCACCGGGAAAAGAGCGGGTGGCAAGCCGCTGATCAGCGTCTCCAGTTCAGCACTCATTGTCGGTTCTGCTGCGTCGCGGCGAGCGTCGCAGGCTCAAGAGTTCTCGGCTGTCACCTTTGCCGCCCACGAGGCGCACCAACCGGCTTCCTTCACGAGCCCGGTTGCGAAGAGCTGACACTTTCCGACGCCCCCGGACTGTGCCGTGTAGAGCTGGCAGTTCCCGCAGTTCTGGTCGGGCTTCGCGGACTGATTCACGTACTGGAGCGCCTGCACCATGGCGGCCGAGCCCGCGATTTCGGTGATGAGCTGCTCGGTGCCGCCACCGGGTGGAGACGCCGCGGGAACGGGCGGCGCTGCCGGAGCCGCGGCCTTCGGAGGGCTCGGTGCCTGAGGCGCGGCGGGTCGGTCCGGGGGAGGGCTCGGTGCCGGCGCGGCGGGTCGGTCCGGGGGAGGGCTCGGTGCCGGCGCGGCGGGTCGGTCCGGGGGAGGGCTCGGTGCCTGAGGCGCGGCGGGTCGGTCCGGGGGAGGGCTCGGTGCCTGAGGCGCGGCGGGTTGTTCGCCGTTCCCGCAGCTCGCGAGCAGCGAAGCCGCGGCGGGCAGCGCGAAGACCGCTGCGACCGCTCTCAACCCGATTCCAACGAAGCCGCGCCGGTCTACTCGCGACTCGGTCATTGCGTTTCTCATACCCGTCATGTCGTTTCCTCCCGCGCGTCTGCGGCTCGGTTCCCCCTGCCTGCCCAAGGATGGCTCAGTGCGGCCGTCGATGAAATCCCCACGGGGGGTCACGGCCGGTCGGTTGCATGAGGTTTCCGGCGTTTCACACGACGCGGCTTGGCAACACGGGGTGGGGCCTCGATGTGAGTGGCGGGTCTGCAGCCTCGACGAGCCTCGAGTTTCCTCCGAGATGCCGTTGTTTTTCCGATGCGGAACTCGAGGTCGGGCGTCCCGGTCGATGCGTAGGCCCTGCCGGCTCTGCCATTCCGCGTTCCGACGCACTATGCTCGCCCGATGGGATTGGCAGCTACCGGTAGGATCCACGCCGTCTTCGAATCCAAGCAGATCACAGAGCGCTTTCGGAAGCGCGAGTTCGTGCTCGAGATGGGGGACAACCCGCAATACCCGCAGTTCGTGCTGTTCCAACTC
The DNA here is from genome assembly GCA_002729515.1 of Deltaproteobacteria bacterium. Classification (GTDB taxonomy): domain Bacteria; phylum Myxococcota_A; class UBA9160; order UBA9160; family SMWR01. The sequence goes on along the minus strand of PBYF01000101.1, from coordinate 32,882 downwards.
ACGGGCAATCGCTGCGAAGCCCTGGACGACTTCGCAGAGGGCGACGAGGTGCGGGTGGATTTCAGCCTGCGGGGGCGCGAGTGGACGAGCCCGAAGAACGAAGTCCGCTATTTCAACAGCCTCGATGTCTGGACGCTCGAAAAGCTGGCGGCTCAGTCCAATGCCGGGCCGCCCAGCCACGACGGACCCCCGCCCGATACCGGGGACATCCCCTTCTAATTGGATGGTTGCAGAGACGACGCGATCGGCGCAGCCCGGTCCGTCGGCCATGCGAGGAGGTGCAGAGAATGCGCTCTAGCATCGATATGTTCCGAAGGCGCGGCTTTGCCGCCTTGCTTGTGGCGGCAGCGCTCGGTTTTGCAGCGGTCACGAATTCCCCGGCGGCGGAGCCAGGGGAGACAGTGCCGCTCGAAGACGTGCCCCACGTGCAACCGGTCAGTCCGGATTCTCTCCTGACCCCGTCGCCCGAGCCCCTGCCCGGAGATGCGGAACCGGCCCCGGTGCCGGCCCAGAACCGCGAAGCGTTTCTCCGGGCCCGTCAGGCTCTGGATACGGCTGCCACTCGCCTCGAGGCCGCAAATGCCGCCTACTCGAACATGATGGCCCACCACTATCCCAGCGGTGATGCAAAGGCCGCCATCGTGACCGAGCGCGACGAGGCACGCGCCGCGTACGACGAGGCCGCGGCCGCGTACCGGGAACTCGGCGGGGAAATTCCTGCTGCGCAGGCGGACCGCTTCGAATAGAACTCGCGAAAGAGACCTCGGGCGCGATCGGCGTTCACGAATTCTTTGCTATTTCGCGAGATGAGTCCAGGCCGAGGGCAACGAGACGTCCCGGTTCGGTTTCCGGGGCGGCATGTTGAAAATTTTCGGCGGCTCCCACCCCATTTCGCGCATGGTCTGGCCGATATGCGTCATGTTGAGCATGTCGTGGCTGTAGCAGAAGAGCTGGTTGCCCGCGTAGTACAGGATCGACAGGCCGGGAACCATCCACGGTGTTCCGTCTTTGCGATGGCCGAGCACCTGGTCCCATTGGCTGACCAGGCGGTGGCCCTGCGCCAGCGTCCAGTTTTCGGGCGTCGACCAGCCGTACCCGGTCAGTCCCGCCATCGACGCTTCGAAGAACTCGCGGATCGCCTCGCGGCCTTCGATGCGTCCCCAGGCCGGATCGATGTAGGCGGCATCCTCGGTGAAGTAGTCGGCAAGGGCCGACCAGGGTCTGTTTCCCACGTCGATCTCGTTGCGGGTGGCGACGAAACGTTCGTAGGTCTGTAGCGCTTCGGCGGCGATGGGATCCTTCATCCAGGGCTCCTCTGACTCGGGATTCGAACGATACCCCACGCCCGGTGCGCGCCCACGGACCCGAGCGCGACGTGCCCGCATCCGGTCCGGGTGTTCGCAAGCATCTCTTCTGTTTCGCCGCGCTACGCGAAATAGCTCTGGGCGGTCGCCGCCGCGACGAAATTCTCGTGCAGGTGCTCCGGGGATTGGCTGTCGGCATTGACCGCGTCGAGCCCGTGCGCGAGCACGTAGGCGTAGCTGCGCTGGAAAGGTGACAGGGGGGTCGCAAGGAACTCGGTGTCGTAGTGGTCGTCGAAGGCGGTGGGTCGGTCGGGACCGAAACCGAGCCAACGACCGGTCAAGTGACGTGCCGCCTTCATTCCGATCAAACCGATGCCCGCTTCGCGCGCCTTGGCGAGCACAGGCTGAAGAGCCGCCATGGACTTCGAGCCGGCCAGGACTCCCTTGCTGCTCCAGTCGTACCAGCCCGCCGGCGTGATCGCGATCTGGGCGAGCGAATACTCCCCCGTGTCTGCGGCGGCGTCTAGAACTGCCTGGGCGTTCTGGTGCGTGCTCACACCCCAGTGGTCGACCTTCCCCGCCTTCTTCGCGGTCAGGAATGCCTCGCGCATCTCCTCACTCCTCGTGAGGGAGGTGTTGTTTACCGCCATGACGTAGTAGGCATCGACGTGGTCGGTTTCGAGGTCCGTAAGGCTCGCGTCCAGTGCGCCGGCCCAGTTCCGGGCAGCCGTCTTGCACTGTGCGCTGTTCAGCACGTCGGTCGGTTCGACATCGATGCCGACGAGTCCCTTGGAGATCAGGAATATCCGGTCGCGGTGTTTCTTGGCGAAGGCTGCCAGGTTTGCCTCGGCGTTGCGGTAGTAGTGGCTCGTTCCGACGTCGAAAACGTTCACTCCGTGGTCGAAGGCCTCATCGAGGAGATCGTCCTTTCCCCAGAGCATGAGCGCGGCGCCGCAGCCGAAGACGAGCCGGCTGCCGTCAAAGCCCGTCCGGCCCAGGATGCGGTAGGTCATCTCGGGCCAGACCGGGTCAGCCTGGTTGGAAGGTGCGGCGAGTGCGGCGGCGGTGCGCGCGGCTTCGGAGCCTCCGAGACCCAGGAGCGCGAGCAGCTGCAGCACCCTTCGGCGGGTCGTCGGGAATGTGCGTTCGAAGGCCGTCATGGGATCACCCATTTGGCCCGGAGCGGAGGGTCTGGCCCGGGCTACCCCGTCTTGTACCTGCTATTGCGGCGCTGCGAAACCTCCGGGCCAGAGGCGATTCATCTCGGTGCGGACAACCGGGCATGGGCTAGGGCTCGAGCGAAGCCAGGTCGCGCCGCAGGCGTTTCGAGTTGGGCCGGAATTCGAGCGCGCGGCGGAACGCCTCTAGAGCCTCGGCGTTGCGTCCGAGCGCGCGGAGTGACCGGCCGAGGTTTGCGAGTACCAGACCGTTGTCGGGATCGATCTCGAGCGCGCGCTCGAAGTGAGTCACGGCCTCTGCGTTGTCTCCCCGGTCCTGGAAGATCATGCCGAGACCGTTCTCGGCGCGACTGGAACCGGGGTTCGTCGCGAGGAGGATCGTGTAGTGGCCGGCGGCCTCGTCGAGCCGGCCGGCCCGGCGCAACGCGCCGGCGAGGCCAAGGCGCATGAAATGATTGCCGGAATACACGGCCAGGGCGCGGTCGAAGGGGCTCGCGGGCTCGCGCCAGTGAGCGGCCTGGGCGTGGGCGGCGAATGCCAGGGGCACGCCGAGTGCGAAGGCGCCCGCCGCGAGCCAGGTCCGGACCGCCTGCGGTCTTACCCGGCGCAGCAGATCGCTCCCACCCCAAGCCGCCATGATGCAAAGGCCCACCTGAGGCACATAGCCATAGCGGTCGGCAAAGCCCTGTTGGCCCACCTGTACGATTCCGATGACGGGCACCAGCGTGCCCAGGAACCAGAGCCATCCGACCACCGGGTACCGGTGCCGCCGCAGTACCCAGACGCCGGCGCTGACAGCCGCCAGTGCGACGAGGGCCGCCAGGAGCTCCGTCGCCGTGGGAGGCACGCCGCCCGCCGAAGGCAGGTAGGGATGGGGATACAGCGCGACCAGATCTCGAGGCCACAGCGTCCGTTGCAGGTACTCCGCGTAGCCCAGCGCGGCGTTCAGCACCCGATGCAGCAGGCCGAGCCGCTGGCCCGCGAGCATCGCCCCCGCTCCGCTCTGCGCGCTCAGGGTCACCAGGCAGGACACCAGCGATAGCGCGAAGAGGGGCAGCTTTTCCGCCAGCAGGCGGCTCACCCGTTCACCCGGCCAGCGCCGCAGTGGCCAGTAATCGAGCAGCAGCACGACGAAGGGCAGCGTCACGAACATCGGCTTCGACATCAGTGAGAACGCGAGGAGCACCGTCGAGGCCCACAGCCAGCGGCCTTCTCTCCGCCGCGCAAAGCGTTCGTAGGCGCCGATCGCGAGCAGCCCGAAGAAGGTGCTCAGCAGGTTCTTGCGTTCGGCGATCCACGCCACCGATTCGACGTGGATTGGGTGGAGCGCGAAGATCATGGCCACGAAGGCACTGGGCCAGAAGTCTCCCGAGAGCCGGCGCAATACCGCCAGGAGCAGCAGGGTGTTGGCCGCGTGGAGTGCGACGTTCGTCGCGTGGTGGCCTGCCGGATCGACGCCGAAGATCTCGACGTCGAGCATGTGCGACGTCCAGGTGATCGGGAACCAGTTTCCGTCGAACGAATCGGTGAAGGCCCAGGCGACACCGCGCAGCGTGAGTCCGTCTGGGACGACCGGATTCCCCAGCACGTAGCGTGGGTCGTCGAGGTATACGAAGGAGAACCCGAGCGTCTGGGCGTAGACCACCGCGATGGCCGCCAACAGCGCCGTGCAGACCCCCGCGACGATGGCGAGAGAAGGGCCTGCCCCGGACAGCGACTCTCCCTTCCCTGCCACGCTCTGCATCCGGGACTCAACATACTCACTCCCGCCCTGCGGCGCTGGGTGTACGCCGGAGGGGTGCCCCCGCGAGCACCCGGTTTGCCGGTTGGGCCGAGTGGGCTGGCACGCACCGCCCGCTCGATGCGTCTGTTCGCCGGGTCGCAGCGGGGAGCGCTAGGCTGGGTCCCCGGAGGATTTGTGCATGACTCGTACGGACGCTCCCCTCCGGAGCAAGGTTGCGCTCGTCACCGGTGCGAGCAGGGGTATCGGGAAGGGCATCGCGGTGGAGCTCGGGGCCGCGGGCGCCACGGTCTACGTGACGGGGCGCACGCGTCCCGATACGGCGGATTTGCCCGCCTGGGCAAAGGATGCGAAGCAGGCCGGCACGATCGATGCCACGGCGACCGAGATCGACGCGCTCGGTGGGCGCGGTGTCGCCGTCGCGTGTGACCATGCCGATGACGAGCAGGTGCGCGAGGTCTTCGACCGAATCGAAAGAGACGAAGGCAAGCTCGATATTCTGGTCAACAACGTTTGCTGGAACGACCAGGCGTCGATGCTCGGGCTGAAGTTCTGGGACATCCCGTTCGAGAGCTTCGACAGTACCCTGCGCGTGGGTCTGCGCTCCCACTACGTTGCGAGCGCGCTGGGCGCGCCGCTGATGTTGAAGCAGGGCTCAGGCCTGATCGTCAACGTCTCTTCCGAGGGTGCGCAGCCGGACTACTACGTCATCGCGGTTCCCTACGGTGTCTGCAAGGCCGGAATCGACAAGCTCACGGCCGCGATTCACCACGACATCCACAAGTTCGGAGTCTCGGCGATTTCGATCTGGCCCGGCCTCGTCGCAACCGAGACCCTGGTCTCGCAGGGCGAGGTCGGCGATGACGGGCGGCTGTCGGTGTTCGGACTCGACGTGGGGGTTGCCGAGACCCCCCGGCTATCGGGTCGCTCGGTTGTCGCGCTCGCTACGGACCGAGCCGTCGCCGAGAAGTCCGGAAAGGCATTCAAGACGACGGATCTCGGGCGTGAGTACGGCTTTACGGATGTTGGCGGCAATCTGCCCGAGTCGCACTCCGCAGCCGAAGACGAGGCTGCACCGGCATTCTGGAAGCTGGTGCGCGGCGAACTCTGAGCCAGATCCGCGATTCGCGTGCTGCCTCCGCGTCGAACGCGCGATCGCACCCTCGAAGCCTGGGAAACTTCGAGTCGCTCGACGCTGAAAACCCTGGCAGACTCTTGCGCATTCCCAGTTCCGGAGGCTTTTCCCATGCGCGAGACCTACGCCCTGGCTCCCGAATTCGTGTCTCAGCCGAGAATCACGATGCCGTCGAACGGGATCCTGTTGCGCGGCGTCAATCTGCTGATTCGGATACAGCGCCGCGGCTTCACCTGGAGCGATCGCGTCGCTGTGCGCACCCACTCCGTTCGCGCTGAGGACGGCACCGCGACGCCCGTCTTCGAGATCGTTCCCAAAGATCTGTCCGGCACCGCACCGGCCCTCATCGACTACCACGGCGGTGGCTTTTTCTTCACTTACGCAGGGCTTCACCTTGCCGCTGCGGAGCGCTACGCCCTCGAAGGACGTTGCCGCGTCTTCTTCCCCGACTATCGGCTGTCCATCGGTCACCCCTTTCCGGCACCCTTCGACGACTGCTACGCGACCCTGGCGTGGGTTCACGCCAACGCGGCCGATCTCGGGGTCGATCCGCAGCGCGTGGCTTTGATCGGAGACAGCGCGGGGGGGGCGCTGGCGGCGGGTGTGGCGCAGAAGGCGGCGGATCGAAACGAGAACCCGATCTGCGCCCAGATCCTCATCTACCCGGTTACGGACCACGAGACCAAGACCAAATCGGCGCGCGAGTTCACAGATACCCCTTTGTGGAAGACCGCATCGAATCGGGCGATGTGGAAGGTGTATCTCCGGGGAACCGAGTACGCGACGAGCGGTGGCAGCACGCCGGTTTCTCCCTACGCGGCGCCGCTGCACCGGGAGAATTTCGCCGGGCTGCCGCCCGCCCGAGTTGAGGTGGCGGAATTCGATCCACTGCGAGACGAAGGCCGGCAATACGCCGACGCCCTGCAGGCGGCTGGCGTGTCCGTCGACTTGCGCGAGGCCAAGGGCGCCATCCATGGCTACGACCTCGTGGCGGGCAGCCCGACGGCCGAGGCGATGTTCAAGGAGCGCAGCGCGGCGATCCAGCGCTTCCTGGGTGATCCCTGATCGCGGAACCGATCTTCGTTCTCGACCAGATCCAGCTTTGCCCGGGAAAGTTGCGGGAATTCAGGGAGAAGCTCGCGCGTGAATACGTTCCCGCAGCGCGGGGCCGGGCTACGTCTCGACGATTTGCAACTGGGCGTTCAGCCGGCACGCGATACATCTCCGACGACTACCCGGCGGAAGATGCCGCATACCTAGCCGAATCCGTGCTGCAGCTCTGCCATCTGCCGGCCCCGGTTCGCACGGGCCGTCTCACCTGCAGAGTGCAGTTCCCCGAGGTCGAGGGGTTTTGCATCTCTGCCCACTATCCGGTTTCTGTTGGTGCACGGCCGGCAATGCCTGTATCTCCAGCTCGAACTCTCATCTTCGGAATCGATGACTCGATGTGTTAGTTTATATGATGGATCATGACGCCGACTCCGGCACGGATCTGAATCGGACGGCGGAACGGAGAGAACCTTGATGACGTCTGCTTCCACGTTGAAGGATCTGGACATCGAGGAACGAATGCGTCTCATGCGCTTCGTGTGTTCGTTTGCCTGGGTGGATCTGAAGATTACCCGCGAAGAGCGTGCGCTCTGTATGCATCTCATTTCGCGCCTCCAGCTCGATCGAGGCGAGATGAGACAGGTCAAGAAATGGCTGAAGTCACCTCCCGTCCCCGATTCCGTTGATCCGACCGATGTACCCCGGCAACACCGGGTTCAGTTCTTGCGTTCAGTCGAGTCGATGGTCGCAGTCGATGGTGAAGTGACCGAAGGGGAGCGCGAAGCTGTGATTCTATTCGCGCAGCTGATTCGGTAGGCAGCGTTTCCGGTTTTCCGTAGGGAGATCACAATGAAAATGAAAGCACCGCATAGATTTCAAAACTGCTCGGTGCCCGCCCGACACCCGAACGTCTCGGCTGCCTGCGTCCGGTTCGGTTTGCTCCTCGTTACGGCCATTCTGGTGGATGTGGTCGCGGCTCAGGCAGCGGAAAACGACCATGGAGATTCCCTGATCGGCTACAAGTTGCTCGCGCAGTCGCTGTCCGACGAGTCCTCCATCGGCTGGCTGAAGTTCATGCGGGAGATCACGTTGCACGGGCCAGCGAAGGAAGTTGCAGATCTCATGGGCCGAATCAGCAAGGTCTCGAAGCAGCGAGGGGCGCAACTGGGGAAGCTTCGGAAGCTTCGTCCGGATGTGACCGGGAATCCGCCCCCGAGTCCTTTCGGCGATGCAATCCAGGCTTCGGCGAAAGGGCTGGGTACCTACGAGATGATCTTTTCCGACGGGACGTTCGACACGCGTTTCATGCTGCTCCAGGCCCAGGCGATGCGAATGGTCGCGGTGATCGCCGACCAGACTGCCAAGGTCGACTCGAATGAAGAACGCAAGACCTGGCTCGGGGAAGTGTCGCGAGAGTACGAGGCGCTTCGGGAGGAAATCGTTGAGGTCATGGAGGGCTGCCAAGCAGGGGGGGCGGCGTCTTCGCCCGGTTCCTGATTCCAAGGGTGCCTCGCGCCGTGAGACCGCAGTTGGGACTCGCGCATGGCACGGACACGCTGTTAGCATGACTCCCGATGTGTGAACTCTTCGCCATGTCGAGCAATGCGGCCGCCAGCGTGAAGTATTCGCTGGAGGAGTTCTCGAAGCATGGAGGGCTGACAGCGGGGAATAAGGACGGCTGGGGAATTTCCTATTACGAGGGGGGAGAAGCGCGCCTCATCAAGGAGGCGGCACCTGCCGCCTCGAGCCCGTGGGTGAGCTTCGTTGCGGAGCAGTACTTGCGAAGCGACTGCGTCATGGCCCACGTGCGATTGGCATCGCGGGGGGCCGTCCGGCTCGAAAACACGCACCCCTTCGATCGTGAGCTGGGCGGGCGGCGCCACGTTTTCGCGCACAACGGCTCGCTGGACGGGTTTTGCGATGGCCTGCCGCTGAAGCAGGAATTGTACCGGCCGATTGGAGACACTGATTCGGAGCATGCCTTCTGTGTACTGCTCGAGCGTCTACACGATGCGTGGTGGAAGAATGGAATGCCTTCGTTGGGCGAGCGGATGGAAATCGTCTCGGGCTTTGCGATGGACGCGCGCAGGCTGGGGCAAGCAAACTTCCTTTACTACGACGGAGACGTGCTGTTCGTGCACGCACACAAGCGACGCTGGGAAGAGAACGGAGAGTGCAGTGAGCCGCGGGCGCCCGGGCTCCACGTGCGGACGATCGAACGCTACCTGTCGGGTCAGGGAGTGGACGTGGGCGGACTCCAGGTCGACTGTCCGGACCAGGAGGTTCTGCTCTTCGCCAGCGTTCCGCTGAGCCGGGGCGACTGGGACCCGATCGAGGAAGGCACGCTGCTGGGCGTGAAGGCGGGGCGTGAGGTGGCGCGGATCACCCCGTAGGTTCTCGGTCGATCGAATCCCGGACTGCGATCGGCCCCGTTTCGTTCGGGCTCGAGGTGTTGCACGGAGCAACTCGTCTGCGGACCACACAGCGGGGAGTTCCGCGAGACGCGTGGCGGGCGCAACGCCTTTCTTTCCCGGAATGCGCTCGATGTGGCCCAGACCTGCAGGGTGCCGGTGGGACGCAGGATCACGCTGGGCGCGCGAGTGAAGCTGCAGGTCGCCGCTCGCGGTGCGGCCGGGGAGGCTTGGTGGGTGAGGTCGGGTATTCTCATCGCGGCGTTCCTGAGAGGAGTGCCGTCATGAGACCTCAACTGTGGGGAGGCGGGATGAGATCTGATTTCCGACGATTCGCGGTCGGCCTGGGGATTCCGCTCGTCGTTCTGGCCCTCATATTCGCGGTAGCGCCGACTGCGGGTGCACGACAGGAGTGGGACCAGGCCAAAGTAACGGCCCTTGCCACCGAGTTGGCCGATGCGGTCCAGGCCCTCGAAAAGACGCTCCGGCGGGAGCCGCACCTCGCTGCGGCTACCGAGCGTGGAGGCCGCAATGCCAAAGGCCTCTGGGAGTCCGTCAACCGGCTCAAGAAGTCGGCGCGGCAACTGCGTTCCCGGACAGATGCAGGCGCTGGCTACGAGGAGACCCTTCCCATCGCGGATAAGATCCGGACCCAGGTCCGGGACGCCAATCGGTACGGATCTGGGGTCATGACCACCACGTTCATGGACGAGAAGATCGCACCGGTCCAGGATCTGTTGAACCGCCTGGAGCCGTACTATTTCTGACCCGAGGCGACCCGCGTTGCGGCCGCATTCCGGTCTCGCCCCGGCGCGGCGTCAACCCAGAGAGCCGACGTCCACCACTTCGGCTTCGATCGGCGGTGTCTGCTCATCCGGAAGCAGGAAGCGCCAGAAGATCATTCCCTCGCGAATGCCTGCGGGATCGATCCAGTTCGGCACGCCGGGGTCGCGGTGGGCTACGACAATTTCGAAGCTGCCGTCGGCTGCGTAGTGGACCTGGCGGCGGTTCAGCGAGACTCGGCGGTACCGGTATGGGGGTGTCTGCAGGCGGCGATTCCAGAGCACCACGTTCGCGAAACGGCAGCGAGGGAAACGGCCCCGCATGACCAGGGCCTGGTCCGGTTCGAGTTCGTAACGGGTCTGGAGGTAGGCATTGTCCTTCGCCGCGTAGCCGATTTCCGTGTTGCTTGCGTCGTACGACGAGTTGTCGAATTGATTGACTTCACTGGAGACCCATGCGGGCATCACCTCGGGGGAGATGTCCGGGAAGTCGATCGTCAGGGCGCGTGCGAAGTTGATCACCCGCCGGATACCGGCAGCCACTGCGGCATCATCCATCGGCGGCGCGGGTCCGGGATCTTCGATCGGCTCGATCCAGAGAGGCACGTGGAAGGTCGGGTCTGCTGCTGCGCTGCGTTCCCATTCCCAGTAGTGGCGGGTCGTGATGGAGCCGGCGTCCGGCTCGAGCCGTAGCCAGTTGCTCGACTGGGGTTCGGGACTTGCGATGATCTCGTAGCTGCCGTCTGCAGCCACGTCGAATTCCGTGTCGTTCAGGGTCGAGATCACGCCCTTCGACATCTGCCCGTCTGCGGTTCCGGCTTCGACGCTGAACGAGGTGTAGCAGGCGCCGTGAACGTTGCCGCGAATGCGGTAGGTGCCTGCGGGATCGGTGATGGCGCCGTAGTAGAGGGCGTCGGGATTGTCGCCGAGCAGCTTCTTGGTCGGGCTCAACCAGCGGTGGAACACCGGGCGCTTGGGATCCATATCGAAACAGCATTGGAAGCCGTGTTGAAGCGCATTCGCAAGCAGGTAACGCCCGGCAGACCGGCCCTCGGATGTCTCCATGTCGCGATGGGAGCCGATGTAGCCGGCCTCGATCTTGAGGAGCTGCTCGGCCAGATCGGCAAAAGCGCCGGCTGCTGCATCGCTCGACGCATTGGATTGCGAGGTGTCCGCGAGCGTCGCGGTTGCCTTCTCGGGGCTCTTGTTTCCCATGGGGGCCTCCGTTTCGAGAAGTATGACACAATGCCCCCGGGCCCGTCTCCGGCGCCGGAAAGCGCCGATCACTGCCTTCGCAAAGGCAAATCGGATCAGGCCGGGTTCGGTCGGCGGGATCCGGTACCAGGCACTGGGATGGAGAGAGTAGATGGGGTATCACGAACTGACGTACGAGAAGGCCGACCACATCGCGACGATCACGCTCGACAACCCGGAAAAGCTCAACGCGATGACGGGCAAGATGCTCGAATCCTTCTCGAGGGCGATCGAAGAGGTCCGCCGCGACGACGATGTCCGGGTGCTCGTTCTCACCGGTCGGGGTCGCGGGTTCTGCACCGGGGCCGACACCGAGATGTTGATCGCCCTCGCCATGGGGAAGCCGGTTCCCGGAGCTGTCGAGGAGGACGGCCGGCGCCACCGCATGGAGCCGATCGGTTGGTTTGGCGTCGAGGTGAGCCAACTGGAGAAGCCCACGATCGCGGCGATCAATGGTCCGGCTGTCGGCGGTGGCTTTGCCCTCGCGATGGCGTGCGATCTTCGTGTGATCGCGACCGATGCGACCTTTGGAATGGCTTCGACCCACCGCTATGCCCTGCCGCCCGAAGGCGGCATCACCTACACGCTGCCTCGCATCGTCGGGTTGACGAAAGCCTGCGAATTGCTGATGACCGGCGACCTCGTCGATGGGGCCGAGGCGGAGCGGATCGGTCTGGTGAACCGAGCGGTGCCCGCCGAAGAGGTCTTGAACACAGCCATGGAATTTGCCCGGAAGATCGCCGGAAACGGACCGATTGGAATGGAGCTGACGAAGCGGCTCATCTATCGGGGTCTGCACGAAACCAGCATCGCAACGCAGGTCGAGCGGGAGGACGCAGCCCTCGTCCACGGCTTCAAGACCGAAGACTACGAAGAAGGCGCGCGAGCCTGGTGGATCGAAAAGCGAAAGCCGGTCTTCAAGGGAAAATAGGCCCGCGAAAGTGAATCGCTAGCCGAGCTTCAATTCGCTCGCCGTCTGCCGGATGAAGGTCAGACCGAAGCTTTCGTCTCATCGTCCGCACGCGGGCTTCTGCGGGCTGGCTCTTCTCCGCTACGCTGTTTCTGCGCGGGTGGGGCTCCGCTGCTCTTATTCCTGAACCGTTGGTTACCGAGGGGGTCCAATGTCCATTTTGCTTTTCTGTCTCTTCATCGGCGCCTTGCTGCCCATCGTACTGTCCTGGGTCGGCGGCTACTTCCGCGTGCAGCAGTTCGGGAGCATGGACAACAAGCATCCGCGTGTGCAATCCGCCCAGCTCGAGGGCGCCGGGGCACGTGCGGTGGCGGCTCAACAGAACGCGTGGGAGGCACTGGCATTCTTTACCGCTGCGGTGCTGGTTCACACCGCGCGCGGTGGGAGCGGCGAGACCGCATCGATTCTTGCCGCGGTTTGGGTCGCCGCACGGATCCTTCACGGGGTCTGCTATCTCGCCAATCTCGACGTCCTGCGCTCGCTGGCTTTCCTGGCTGCAACGGGCTGTGCCATCGGGATCTTCTTCTTCTAGGGCGCAAGAACCAGCAGTCCGGACTACCTGAACTCGAAAACGGGTTGTCGCGGACGCAAAATGTCCCCGCCGGGTTCGCTTTCCACGGTGTCGCGTTCGGTTGGAGAGCGTTCGCAGCGATGCTCGGCAGCGAGGCCCGCTCTGAAGAGGAGGCCGTGTGACGGGTTCTGGATCCGTACGGTCACACCGACAGGAAGTTCAAGCTGCGTTTCCCTTCCGAGTGGCGGGCAGAGAGAGTACTGCTCGAGAACCGGGCAAGTTGGTGGGGTTAGGGGTATTCGCCCAGTCCGTGCAGGACGGCTGTCTACTCATCCAACGGTGGGGAAACGCAGCTTGAACTTCCTGTCTTTGGAGTGGCGAGGGCGCCCACTGGTTTTTTTCGAAGACGCGGCTTGCTGCGCCAGGGTGTTGCTCATGTGCCGGGCGAGGCTGGTGACATCGGTCAGGTGCGCCGGACTCGCCAGACCCCTCATGCGCTCGGCGAGTGCTGTCTCGGCACGCGAGACCGCGGCGAGGCCCTCGTTCGTGGCACGAAGCTGGATGCCCCGGCGGTCCGTCAGCACCGGTACGCGCACCATCAGCCCTGCGTGTTCTAGCCCGTTGACCAGCGACGTCAGCGTGGGTCGGGTCACCCCGAGCCGGGTCGCCAGATGGCTGGCCCGGCTCGGACTCGTCGCGATCTCCGAGAGGAGCCGGTACTGAGGCAGGCTGATGCCGGTGGACTGACATGCCTGCTCGGCAATGCGGGCCAGCTTTGCCAGCAGGCGCAGCCCGAGCCGTATCTCGTCGCTGAGTTCCAGAGCGGGCGGCGGTTTGTTGCCGGTGCGCATCTTGTTCTCTCCCCTGACCGTCGTGACTGCCATTGCCATGGGTTTCAATCTCCGTTCGTTGAGATCGGCGAGCGCTTCGGAACTGCCATTGGCTCGGACCTATTTGATTTGCTGAAAGAATCTAAATGCAACAACTGGGCCACGATTCAGGAGACCTCAGGGCGCGCGACAGCGCTCAAAGAGCTTCTGGCAGATTCGATTCGCTAATTATGGCGAACAGAATCGGCGATCCGGATGCCCAGATTTGGGGTTAAATCCCTGCGCTTTCTGGCTGGGGGCGTGCTTCGACGTTGGTCGTTTCGCGCCAGCCATCTGTTCTCTCGATGGGCGCTGGGGGATGCGGGGCAGGGGCCCGCGCGGCGAGGGTCAATAGACCTCGATCAGGCGATCGACCTCTTCTTCGAAAGAGACGCCTTCGAGTGCGTCGATCTCCCCTCGCTTTACGGCGGCATACGAGCGCACCAGCGGCACCTCGAGCATGGCCTCCAAGGCGCTGTCGGCGCGGAGCAGGTCGATCGCCTCTCCCAGGTTGGTGGGCAGTCGGTCGATGCCGCGGGCCTGCCGCTCGGCTTCGGATAGGAGCGCGGGGTCCCGATCGATGGGTTCCGGCAGCACGAGTGCGCGATCGATTCCGTCGAGACCGGCGGCGATCACGCCTGCGAGCGCCAGGTAGGGATTCAGCGTCGCATCGCAGCTCTTGAACTCCACGTTGGTGGGCGCCCCGCGGCGTTCGGTGGGAACGCGCAGCGGAGCTTCCTTGTGGTCGTAGCCCCAGGCGCGAAAGGCGCCACACCAGGCTCCCGGGCGAATGCGCCGGAAAGAATTCGGCGATGCGGCCGTCAGACTGAGCAGTGCCGGCAGGTGATCGAAGATGCCGGCGACGAAGGCCTCCGCCTCACTTCCCAGTCGGTCGCCCCGTCCGGTCAGGTTCACACCGTCACGCAAGAGGCTGAAGTGCATGTGCCAGCCGTTTCCGGCTTCGCGCTCGAAGACGAGTGGCAAGCACGTACCGACCAGGCCCTCCGACGCGGCGATGGCTCCGATCGTTTCGCGCACGATACAGAAATGGTTCGCGGCTTCGAGAGCCTGTCCGTGATCGGTGGCGAATTCGTACTGGGAGCGCCCGGCCTCTTTCAGAACTGCCCGGACGGAGACGTCTTGGTCCTCCAGAGCGAGTGCCATACGGTCGAGAATCGGCCCGGCGTGGTCTAGACCGTGGGCGCTCGCGTAGCCGGAGTTTTCGAAATGGTTGAGCCTCCCGTCTTCACGGCGCAGGAGCATGAATTCGTGCCGCGAAGGCGGCTTGCATCACGAGTCCTCTCGCGGCGAGCGCTGCGACTGCGCGATCGAGCGCCGCCCGCGGACAATGGGTCCATGGGGTTCCGCCGGTTTCCACGAAACTCCCCAGGCAACTGGCGTGATTCGGCTCCCAGGGGAGCACACGCGCAGTCTCCAGATCGGGAACCAGCCATACCTGGCCCACGGCAGAGAGTTCGGGGATGTCCGCCACGCCGTTGAGCGGCAGCGCCGCCTGGACGGCCGGGACCATGGGGAGCCCGTTCTCCAGCGCCGAGGCTAGGTGTCTTATTGTCTGAGCCTCGACGCGCAAGACACCGCCACTGTCCACCCGCCCCACCCGGACGAAGTTCACGTCCCGGGCGGTCAACCAGGAAATGAGGTCCTTCACCACAAGCCTTCCTCGGGCGGCAGAATACAGGACGACCCCGAAATTATTCTGCACCGCCGGATTCGCCGCCACGCGTCGCGGCGGAAACGAGTGCTCGAGGCAGGCAACCGAAACGTCCGCGGGGAATATCCGGGTTCACATCCTGAAATGTCTGGAATGAGGCTTCGCAAAAAGAAAACCCGCTGGTAAGTCCGCCGCCTGTCTCGGGTGCAGCCCTCGTGTCTCGACTCGACCGGATTCCGGTCTGACCATCACCAGTGGACTCATCGGCTACATCCTCGGTTCATTTCTCGACAGCCGGCTCGGAGGCCGTTTTGGCCGGCGGGTGAGCCTCTTTCTGCGCGATCACGGCGGTAGGGCAGAAAAGGGGAGAACCCGGACTCGGCGCCCCTGGACCGGGATCTTTCGGGGAGCCCCTCGCTGTCTTCTGACGCTTCAGGTTCTGGGCTTCGTGGGAAAGTTGGCCAGTATCTTCGTGACGGCTTCGGCAATGAGTTCCTGCGAATCGTCTCTCGGAGAGAGGCGTTTTGACGCCCAGCCCACCCAGATCGCCTGCTCGCTTTTTCGATCGTAGAATTCCAGGGTCAGCGTGCCCTGCGTGTACTGTTGGACGCTCACATTGGAACCGGTGTACCACGGCCCGTATCGATAGCGTGCCGGATAGGGGTAGGTTGGCATCATGCCCGGCGTCTCGTGCACGCGCACCTTGTCCTCGGATCCGACGCTGTACGCTACCACCATGTCGGCCTTGGCGGGCGAATCGACGAGTTGATAGCCACGGGTCTCGAGGATGCGGTTCACAGCGTCCCGGATTCTCCGGTCATCGAGGGGGCTTACGGCGCTATTCGTTTTGGAACCCTGCTTGGCCCGTGCCAGGGGCGCCGGCCCGATCCACGCGAAGGTGCGGAAGGCACTGAAATTGGTGCCGGGATCCCTGTCGAAATGAATGCGCATCGGGGTGGCGCATGCGACGAGGGTGAGAAGACCGGAAGCCAGGAAAAGCGGACGGAATCGAAGCGGATGGCTCATCAGTTGGGGTCCTTTCGGCTGCGAGAGCAAGCGTTTAACCTCACCGGCAGCAGGCTCCAGGCAGAGCCGCATAGGAGTGCTTCGTGATTCCGCGCATCTTATCGCCCTCTGTAGTTCCCTGCTTGCTCGCGGTACTCCTGCTGGTCGGCGCCGTGCGTGAGGCCATGCCCCACCCGGTATTCGTGCAGGACCATTTATTCGTTCTCGTCTGGATCGCCCTCAGTTCCCTGCTGGCGTGCTCCTTGCGGAGACGCGACATGGAAACACGACTCCACCTGCTTCTTTCGGGTGCCGCTCTCCTGGCCCTCGCCTGTTCCGATTCCCAGCGTGTGGAGCCGCACGCCGAGATTCCGGCGCCTCCCAGCGTTGTCATCGAGACCGTCGATCTGCAGGAGCCGGATCTTCCGAAATCTGCGGTCGAGACTGATGATTTTCTCGACCCGGCACCTCCGAAGCCCTCCACCGAGGTAGAGGCGCCCGACGAAGCGGTGCTCGAGAGGGTCGACCCCAGCGCGGTCCGCCTCGACGACGCGCTGGTGCGTGGGGATGACGTTGCGCTCGAAGAAGCGATGAGAGAATTGGAGGAGCGCGGCGGATCCGGCGCCATCACTGCCCTCGGCACGGTGTTGAAAAACCATCCCGACAAGGACATTCGCCTCGACGCTCTCGATTCGATCTCGGTGGTGAACGATGACGGTCCGGTACCCCGCGAGGTGGTGGAGGCCCTCGGAGATCCCGATCCAGAAGTACGCATCGAGGCCCTCGACTTCATCGCCGATTCCGAGGACATGACCATGTTGTCGGTACTCGAAACCCACTTCGTTTCCGAGCGCGACGAAGATGTGCGCGAGGTCTACAGCGACGCCATTGACCAGTTGGGCGATGTCTACGGGGACGCCATCGAGGAGCTGCGCGAATCACGATTGGGCGATTGATCTCCTGGTCCCGCGAGCCCAGAATCGGCGGCGGGTCAGCAGGCCCCGGTTACCCCGGCCGCACTCGGCGCACCAATATGTGTGCGCCCGCATCGTCTCTACACCAGAATTCCCTCGCTACGATGAGTACGTATTCGCCGGCCTTTGCCCAGCCGCGGGTGAGCACCTCCTGCTCTGCACGCTCAACGAGCGCTTCGTGTTCGGGAATCTGATCGCTCTGGACCGGAGTCACTCCGCGGTAGAGCAGCATGCGGCGAATGATCTGGGGGTCCGAGGCCAGTGCCAACACCGGCAGTAGGAAATCGTTACGACTGATCAGCCGCGCGTACTGACCTGTGCTCGAGGGAATGACGACACAGCGGGCATCGACCGAACGGGCGGCAGTCCAGATTGCGCGCACCAGCGCGCCCTGGGGGCCAAATGACGCCGTGCGCGAAGCCCTCAGGTCTTTTCCCGACGTTACGTTCATCCTCCGCATTGCGGTTTCCGTCGTGCGGTTGATGCGCGCCATCATCGTGACCGCTTCGATCGGATAGCGCCCCACAGCGGTTTCGCCCGACAGCATGACCCCGTCGGCCCCGTCGAAGATTGCGGTCGCGACGTCGCTGGCCTCGGCACGCGTTGGTGTCGGTGCTTCGATCATAGACTGGAGCATCTGGGTTGCCACGATGCACGGGATCCCCGCGTCGCGGGCGACGGCGACCAAGTGCTTCTGTATTGACGGAACCATCGCGATGTCGATTTCGACACCGAGATCACCCCGGGCCACCATGAGCGCATCCACTTCAGAGACGATTTCACTCGCGTGGTCCACTGCGCGTGGGACCTCGATCTTTGCAACGATCGGAATGGGGCGTTTGTCCTGCCCCGAGACTTTCCGTAGGTGCGCATCGAGAGCTTGTACGTCGTCTGCGCTTCGAACAAAGCTCATCGCGATCCAGTCGAGTTCGTGTTCGATTGCCCAAGTGGCGAACCGGCGATCCTGGTCTGTCGGAAGCTCGATCGAGAGATCTGAATCGGGCAGGTTCACGCCCTTGCGCGAACTCACGCGACCACCCGCGGTGACTTCACAGATCAGCGTATCGTCGCGGTGAGCGGTTGCGCGCAGACGGACGAGTCCATCGTCGATCAGCACACGCTGCCCGGGCTCGACGCAGTCGACGAGACCCGCCCAGCTACTTCCGAAGCGAGCGGGCTTCTTCCGGTCGGCTGGTGAGGCGAGTTCTGGGCCGCGCCCGACTTCGACCCGTTCCCCCTCCGTGAGTTCGATTCCCTCCCCCGGGACTTCACTGAGCCGGATCTTGGGTCCGGGGAGGTCGCCCAGTACTCCTACGGGCTGGCCCATTCGCTCTGAAACGGATCGAATCTTTTCGAGTGTCTCCGCGTGGGTAGTATTGTCGCCGTGGCTGAAGTTCAGGCGAAAAATCGTGACGCCCGCGTCAACGAGCTTTTCGAGCGTCTCCTCTGCCGCAGAGGCGGGTCCTGCGGTCGCGAGTATCGCGGTGCGAAAGTGCTCTGAGGAAGTATCGAAGGCACGTGCGAAATCTCCCAGGACCCGATCCCTCCCTGCAGCGTGATTTCTGCTTGCTCGGCTACCGAGCGTTGCAGCGACCGGTACTCGGAAGTGCGGTCATTGGTGGCCCACGTCGGTTGTGTCCGGCAAGTCCTTCAGGGCGTGCTGGTGGAAGGTTTCCTCGAATGCTGCTTCATCGATTCGAGCACCGATTTGCTTTGCAATGCTGAGCATATCCTCGCGAGCATTGTCGAGCGCGCTCGTAGCTCCCGGAGAGGGGGTCATGTTGAAGATGATGCGATCGTTCTGGTCGATCTTCGCCGCACCCATCAGGAGCTGCCGCGCTTTCTTGTCGATGAGCTGGGGTCGAATCCCCGTGTAGCCTTCCGCGAACTCGAGGTCTTCGGCACCGAGTGAGGGAACGATCTTCTGCACGGCCTTCGCGAAGCTCTGGCGGCCATAGACCGGAATCTCGTAGCCCACGTTTCGGAACACGAAGTCATGGATGTCTTTGTCCTTCATGAGATCCCAGAGAACGACGGCAACTTCCTCATCGAAGTTGAAGGATTCCAGAAATCCCCAGGCCGTCTTGATGTTGTGTCGCTCGAGAACGGGAAGCACGAGTGCCGTGGGCCCGAAGCGTGTCTTGTCGGAGTTGGTCAGATCCGGATCACCGTGGATCGCTGCAAAAGGCAACTTGTCGTTCTGAACCGTGTAGACCTTGTGCTGGAGCACACTGGGTGCGAAATAGAAGCTACCCGTTACTGGCATCACCGAATAGTCGAGCCCATAACCCAGTTTTTGTGCGATCAGTAGGCTGTGAGCCCCTGCCGAGACGACTACCATTGAAGCCAGGATAGGGCCGTCTGGCGTCTCCACTGAAAAACCGTCACCGTCTCGAGTGATCGTGCCGGCTGGAGACGAGAGGCGGATCGAGACCGTTTTTCCTGGAGCTTCAGTTGCCTTTGCGACGAAAGACTCGGTGAGCCGGCCGAAGTCCACGGCAAAGCCTTCAGGGTTGAAGAGCGCTGCAATTTCTTCGGGGCGGGGCTTGCCGCCGACGAGTGCCAGCTTCGGCTCGAGCTCAGCGATTCTTTCCGCTTCTACTGTCTCGAGCGTTGGGAAGAGAGTGCTGAAGGTTTCGCCGCGCTTGCGCACGAGCGCGGCCTCCTCCGCGCCGACGCCGAGCAGCATCTTCCCGTAGCGGCGCATCAGTGTGGGATCACCCGATACCGTCTCGCAATAGATCCGCGTGAGTTCGGCGGCCTCGTGGACGTGCGCAGCTTTTTCGGTGGAGTAGTTTGTCTCGATGTCGCCACAGTGAAGGGTCTGGCTGTTGTTGTGTGCATTGGAGTTCAGCGGGTCGAGGTGATCGTATTTTTCGATGAGACAAAGGCTCGAGATATCGCTGAAAGTGGAGAGCAGGTAGAGCAGTGATCCACCGCTGATTCCTCCGCCGACGATGAGAACATCGAAGCGCTTCTGGCTCATGGGGCACCTCCCGAAGGGTTGAAATCGAGAGCGAAGCATACCATTCAGGGCCGGGGCGGCGCCCTGCTAGAGTTGCCTCCTCGCTACAGCGGAGGACAGAGCCATGCCCATGCCGATCGTGCGAATCTTCACCGGAGAGGACGGAGAGTCTCACTTTGAAGACACGGAAGTCGCGCTTGTTCCGAAGGATGAAGCGAATGCTCTCTCGGAACTCTGCGAATCCCACGAGGTGCAGTTCGAGGAGACCGTGTCCGGCGGGTCCTTCGACTGGCACAACGCGCCTCGGCGGCAGTACGTGGTGACGTTGTGCGGCCGGCTTCAGTTCGAGACCCGGCTCGGGGAAACGCATGAGATCGGTCCGGGCGACGTCTTGTTGGCCGAAGATACGACTGGAGCCGGGCACCGGTGGAAGCTGATAGACGACAACCCGTGGCGCCGGCTCTACGTCCATCTCGAGCCCGAGTAGACAGGCGTATTGGACGAGAATCGATCGCGAGCTTCGGAGGGGCCGGAGAACGCGAACAGCGGTGCGCAGGTGTTCAGCACCCCGGCGACCCGTTCGAGCGGTGGGTCACCCGGTGCGAGAACTTTCGCAGAGTCTCAGCTGCCCCACGATCCCTGAGGCCCAGAGCGGCGGGAAGAATAGAGTCCAACAGGAGATCCTCGGCAGGGTCGGTACCCTCGAAATTCTTGCCGGTGATCACGACGACCAGTTGGATCGAGGGAATCACGAAAATGTGCTGTCCGCCCCAGCCCCACGCGA
Source organism: Deltaproteobacteria bacterium (assembly GCA_002729515.1). Taxonomy (GTDB): domain Bacteria; phylum Myxococcota_A; class UBA9160; order UBA9160; family SMWR01. The sequence continues at coordinate 12,277 of PBYF01000101.1, read as the reverse complement.
AGTAGGCGTGAAATGACCGTTGGCCAACGGGATACCCGTTCACCCACCAGAGGTAGCCGTATCCCTCCATCCACGGCGCTCCCGAAAAGTAGGTCTGAGTGGATTCATCGATCCATTCCTTCGACACGACGCGCTCTTCGTTCCAGACACCCTCGTTCAACATCAGCTGGCCGAGCTTTGCCATGTCCCGTGATCGCAGCCAGAGCCCACCCCCGGTATTCGTCTCCTCGAAGCCGAGTTGTTCCCAGCGGGTTCGGTCGATGCCGAGCTTCGAAAACAGGTACCGGTCGGAGAAGTCTTCGACGCGAGTCCCGGTGGCTTTTCGCAAAATGACGCCGAGGACATCGGTCAGGGCAGTATTGTAGTTGAAGTTCGATCCAGGCCGATTGACGACCGGCCGCTTCAGAACGAATCGGATCGGATCGCGGGCGGAGTAGAAGCGCCGTAGGTCGCTCTTCCGGTCGCCAGAGCTCCACCAAGGCTCGTTCCATTTGAGTCCCGCGCTCATGGTCAGGAGGTGCTTGAGCGCAATCCGCCCCTGGGATGAGTCCTCGAGTTCCTCGTATTCTGGGAAGAAGGTGTAGACCGGCTCATCGACACTTTCGATGAGTCCATTATCAATGGCAATTCCCACGAGCATGGAAGTCACACTCTTCGTCACCGAGTAGACCCGTTGAAGGTTGTCCCTATTGGGTCCGAAATACTCCTCCACGACGAGCCGGCCGTCCTTGGCGATCAGGAGCGACTGGATATTCGGAATCACGCCGCTCTGAATCCGCCCGATTGCGTCTTCTGGCGGCTCCACTCTCATTCCGGTGTTTCGGAGGTCACGAGTCTCCCAGCCATCATCCGCCTGCTCTGGAGCTGCGTAGCGGTATTCAGAGCTTTCGCTGTCCGTGCCGGGAGTTTCGCTCACATAGGCGAACGAAAGTCCGGTGAAGAGCAGGATCGCGAGCATTCTGGGCATCGTGTCCAACGAGACCTCGATTTTTCTGTGATCCGGAGAGTTCCCGCCGGGGTGGTGGCGAGTGGGACTAGTGAGTCTCGAGGGTTGCCACGGCTTGGAGAGGGCCGCTTTTTCAGGCCGGTTCGGAAAAATTACTCCGTGGCTTCCATGTCTTGTGTCTCCACCCGGTGTGGCCGCACGCGAACTCGTTGCGCCAGCCATCTGACCCGATCATGCGAACGCTTGTGCAAAAGAGCGGAAGGGCTTCGAGGTTCCGACGCATGCCACGGTTATACCTCACCACACAGTCTGGGTGAAGTCTGGTATTTCTGCGCGAATGGCCGCAATGTTTGTTCTCCAGACCGAGTCAACGCACCGGTGCATCGAGTCCGATCTTTCCGGTCCACCGGGCAGATCGGTATACTCAGCATTTCTCCAGGAGACCTCCGTGAAGTCGTTTCCCATCGTTTGCAGGCTTCTTCTCGCCGGAGGCGCACTGGCCCTCGGCTGCGACCGGTCGGTACCGCCGTCGGAGCCCGAGGTGTTTCTGGAAGGTGCGGTGCCCGCGCCTCTGGATGCCCATACGGAAGAATTCGAGCGCCGCGTCTACCGGGTGACCGAGGGTGTCTACGCAGCCGTCGGTTTTGGTCTCGCGAACTCGATTCTGGTCGAAGGCGACGACTGCGCGTTCGTCGTTGACGTGCAGGGAAGTATCGAGAGCGCGCGCGAAGTACGCGCGGAGTTCGAAAAGATCACAACCAGGCCGATAGAGGCCTTCATCTACACCCACAATCACGCCGATCATGTCTTTGGGGGGCCGGGCTTCGTAGACCCCGGGCAGGAGATCGATGTCTACGCGCACGACACCACCGAGTTCTACATCGATCGCATGGTAAACCGGATTCGGCCGATCGTTGGGGTGCGCAGCGCCAGGATGTTCGGCAATCACCTGCCGAAGGAGGGCCCGGATCGTTTCGTCAACGCAGGGATTGGTCCGGCTCTCGAGATTGGCCACGGCGGCGGGACGCTCGGCCTGTTGCGACCCACGAGGACTTTCGAGGACGAGCTTGCGGTCGAGATCTGTGGCGTGGCCGTGGAACTGGTTCATGCCCCCGGCGAGACGAATGATCAGCTCTTCGTGTGGCTGCCCGAGAAACGCGTTCTCATGCCGGGAGACAACGTCTACCGTGCATTTCCGAACCTCTACACGATCCGCGGCACGCTCTACCGTGACGTCCTGGATTGGGTGCGCAGTATCGACCAGATGCGCGCCCTCAGGCCGGAGTTCCTCGTGCCGAGTCACACCCAGCCGATCAGCGGGGAGGAACGCATCGAATCGATTCTGCTCGCCTATCGCGATGCCATCCAGTATGTGCACGACCAGACGATTCGAGGCATGAACCGGGGGTTGACGCCCGACGAACTGGTGGCAGAGATCGAGTTGCCGCTGCAACTCCGCGAACATCCCTATCTCCAGGAGTTCTACGGCACCGTTCCGTGGTCGGTTCGTTCGGTCTTCACCGGCTACCTCGGCTGGTTCGATGGAGACAGCGCCACACTCGACCCTGCGAGCCCCGGGGAGCGCGCAGCGGGATACGCGGCGCTAGCGGGTGGTCCGGACGCACTGCTCGCGGCGGCCCGGGAAGCGGTTGGCGAAGGTCGGTATGCCTGGGCGGCGGAGCTCGCGAGCCACGTCATGAGGCTGCGGACGGACGATCCAGAACCCCGGCTCGTGAAGGCACGGGCGCTGCGTGCGTTAGGGCAACGCAGCATGAGCCCGAATGGGAGGAACTACTATCTCACGCAGGCCCTCGAATTGGAGGGCGGGGTGGAGTTGCCCCCGGGCGTGGCCGTCGGCGAGGAACTCATGAGCCTCGTTCAGTCGATTCCCATCCGGAACTTCCTCGCCGCGATGCCGGTGAATCTCGACCCCGATAAGGCGGGCGATGCCGATCTGCTGGTGGGTTTCGATTTCACGGATGTGGGTGAGGGCTACAGCCTTCACGTTCGCAACGGTATCGCCGACCTCCAGGAGGGCTTCCCCGAGGCGGCGGATCTGGCGATTAGCTTGCCTTCCGCACTGTGGCGAGAGATCGTCGTCGGAGCCCGGAATCCCGCCGTCGCTTTCGCCCTCGGGGAAGTCGAGGTCGAGGGTGGAACACTCGAAGTGGTGCAATTCCTCGGCTGGTTCCGTTAGGCCTTCCAGGGGGAAGTATCTGAAGGCTGGGGAAACCGGGTGGGTGGCTCCTGGCGGTTGTTGCGAGAATGCTGCTGTTCGCCCTGCCGGTTGGGAGTCTTGCCGACGGTTTCCGTGATGCTCTTCCAAGAGCGGTGTCCGGGCGCCTGTTCGGTGGTGGTGGAGCCGGCCGACGCCCGGCGCTTCAGGAGGCGTCGTCGGTGCCCAGCGGGTTCAGGGCCTCCCCGGAAACGACGTCCCACGAAATATCCGGGTCGAACGCATCGATCTTGGCTGTGATCTCCGAGGTATCCGGGCCCAGGTTCTTTTCGTAGACCAGCCCGGTCTGGTTCACGAGGAAGGTCATCACCCCGGAAGCGCCGTATTTTGCGGGCCAGGCAAGCAGGGCGAATCCCTTCGTCATCGCCCCGTCCATGATGTATTCCACCGCACCGCCGTGGGCCTCCTCTCCCTGCTTGAGGAGCACGCGAAAGCGGTAGCCGTGGTAGGGTGCGTCCGGACCTTCTTTGGCGGAGTAGCCCTCCGTGCGGGCTGCGGCGAAGAGTGCTCCGAGAGGGCTCGGCTTTTCACCCTCGCCGGTAATCCAGAAGAGTCCGTTCTTCTTGCCGTCCGCGCTGGCGATGGCTCGTGCGTACTGCGGGGTCCCGCCCATCGGGTTCCACGCGTAGTACTCGCGCTCGGCATCGACAAAGGCCAGACACGCCTGAATTGCGCTGAGTTCGTTCCGCCCAACCCGCCGGTCGAGAACCTCCTCGCGGCCTCGTTCGGTATCGAAGTGCGACACGCTTTCGGTTTCAACGAGCGGAATGGGGAAGGGCCAGTGGTCTTTACCCACAATGAGGATTTTCAGGTTGTCGGGAGCTGGTTTCCATTCATGTTTCTGCTCGTAGGCTGCGACGAATCTCTCCCGAAGGGATGCGTCTGCGGCTGGGTCTCCGGAGAAGACCAGGTCCTTGGACCCGGGTCCGAAGATGGCGATGAGCGCGTCGGTGTCGTTCGCCTTCGCCGAAGCCAAGAGTGCTTCGCCGGCCGCAGCGGGCGATTTGAATGTCTTCTGTGCAGTTTCTTCTGCGGTCGCAACCAGTGGGCTGAATGAGACGATCAACGCTGCCAGGAGCCCTGCGATCGTCGACGGTGTCGTTATCCGAGTCATCTTGGCTCCTTTCATCGTCGCCGTCCGCCGCCGAAGTGTCGGCCGCCTCCGCGCCCCCCACCCCCGCGGCCTCCTCCCCAGCCGCCGCCACCACCGAATCCGCCGCGGCTCGCGCGCCCGCGATCGCCGTTGCGGCGGGAGTTGTGCCCGTTGCCGACGCCTGAGAAAGCGCCGCTGCCGCGGCGGCTTTGTGCGTTCCGAAGCGCTTCGGATCGATTGCCGCCAACGCCCCCGCCGGCCTGGGGTTTCATTCCCTTGAACTTGTCGGCACTACCCCGCGCAATTTGCTTCCGTCCCTGTTCTGCACGTCCCCTGAACGAGTCCCGGGCTTTCTGGTTCCTGCTCGAATTTCCGCCGTACTTGTTCTGGGTCTTCCTGTCTCTGTAGCCGGCGCCGCGCCGGTGGGTGTTGTCGTGCCGCCAGGTCGAGTTCTTGATGTTTGTCTTGTTGAAGTTGTTGTACTTGTTGATGTTGACGTTCACATCGGAATGGCCCCAGTTGCATCCGCCCCACAAAGCAGCACCCACAGCCATTCCGACTCCGAACGAGATTGCCGAAGACGCGAATGCGTAGCCCGGTGGGTACCAATAAAAGGGGCGGTACGCGGGGTAGGGCCACGGACCGTAAACCATGGTCGGGTTGTACGTAGGGACGTAAACGATTTCCGGGTTCGCGGGCTCGATGATGATCGTCTGCGACTGGGTCCCCGTCGGTTTGTTTTCGACCTGGACGGTCTGCTGTTCATTGCTGTCGAGATTCCCAGCGTCCTTGGCACGTTGCCGCAGAATCTGGACAGCGTTCATGACTTCGGATTGTTGAGCCAGGAAGGCGTCCCCCAATTGGGTTGTCCAGTCGAGCTTTGTGTTCATCATTTCTAGCGTCTGCGGAAATGCGGTGAGCGATTTGACGCTGGCGTCCCAATTCTGTTTTTCGAGCGCATCCTGCAGCGCCTTGCCTTTGAGGTCGGGGTTCGACTTGGCCCAGCGTGCCGCCTCGACGACTTCGAGCGGGTACGTGGACGCCATCAGCACCTGCGCCACGAGTGAATCGGGGTACAGGGCGATGGGTGCGACCAGCTGGTCCAGCTGCTCGGTGCTGAGAGGCTTTGAACCGCTGTCAGCTGCCCAGGCTGGCGGTATCAGGACCAAGAGCCCGAGGCTCGCCATGAGCACGCGAACTCCAGTCGAACGGATAATGTCTAGGGGGTGCATCGCGTCCATCCATGTCTGGGGCTGTCGTTCTCTGACGGCTGGAGCCCACTGCTCCACCTGCCTCGTAGGAGGCTCTAGTCTGATGGGGGTTCCGAGCCGCAATCTCCGTATGAAGGAGAAACAGAGGGTTTGTCAACCATCAATCGGTGAGAGTTCCCGGCTCGGGCAAGGACACGTGGCTCGCGTCCCGGGAGAATTCCAATTTTCAATGTTCGCAGAAGGGCCGGGATGGACTCTGGAGTGAAAGGGTGCACGCTATGTCAAAATCAAGGCGAGCAGGTCCGAAGCCACTGCGGCTATTCGGAGACCCTGGTGACGAACGCGCTCGCTGGAGGCGGTCGAGTGACGTCTCGTCCATGCCGATCACCGGCGTGCCGAGGTGGCTTGGGAGTCTCCGCATCGGGATGCGCGCGGGAAAGGGGAGGAGCGAAGTCCAGCATGCGGCTAGCAGTGGCGCGGAGTTGCTTCCGGGGGCTGCCCCTGGAGCTCTCTCCGATTGCTAGAATGCCCACCATCTCGGTTTTTTGGGGGGGGCGCGGGTTGAGCCACGCGATCTTCGGGGTGCGCAAAGAGATGCGCGAGGTCGCCGCTACGCGGGACCACTTCTCATTTGAAAAATACAGCCAGCTTGTGCGTCGCCTCACCGACACAGCCATCGGAAGTGGAGGAAGCGCCTGATGCGGATTCTGTTGTCCGGTGAGGTCTTCCCCGATTCATTTGCTGAGAACGTGGGGTGTGGCTTTCAGGAGCTTGGCCACGATGTGACCCACACAGCCGACTTCTTCAAGCAGATGGGTTACGGGCGCATGGGGCGCTTTGCCGAGATGCTCGCGACGCTGCTGCCGCAGGTGGAGCAGAAGGCACAGCTGACGCTGGTCCGGGCCGCCGCCGATCTCCAGCCCGACCTCGTGTTGTGTCTCAATCAGCCGCACCCCAACGTGATCCGCAAGTTGCGACAGGAGGTGCCGCGGGCACGCATCGCTCATTGGATGAGCGATGCCCTCACGGGATTCTTTCGCCAGTACAACCTCGCGAGTGACTACGATGTGATGTTCTTCAAGGACCAGTACATCGTCGACTTCGTCCGCGAGAAACTCGGAAAGAAGTGTTTCTTCCCGCCACAGGCCGCCAACCCCAAATGGCACCGGCGCATGCCGCTCAGCGCTGCGGATCGGGATCTCTACGGATGCGATATGACGGTCGCAGGGAATCTCTACTGGTACCGTGCGCTGTTGATGGAGCCCTTTCTCGATTACGACATCAAGATTTGGGGAGATTACAGCCCAGATTGGATGAACTCACCCGTGCGCAAAATTTACCCGAGGCGTTATGTGGCGCGTGAGGAAAAGGCGAAGGCGTACGGTGCCGCCAAGATCGTATTCAATGCGATGCACTACGCCGAGCTGCTCGGTTGCAACCTGCGCCTGTTCGAGGCGGCGGCGTGCGGAGGATTCGTGATCGTGGACCACCGTCCCAACATCCACGAGGTGTTCGAGCCGGGCAAGGAGATTGTCACCTTTCAGGGCCGTGATGAGCTCAAGGAGAAGGTGGACTACTATCTCGCTCACGAAGACGAGCGGCGTTCCATCGCTGACGCCTGTCACGAGCGTGCACAGCGCGACCACTTGTACCCCACGCGACTCAGCCAGATGCTTCGCTACATCTTCGACGACGAGTCCACGGCGTCGTCATAGCGGATCGTCAGATCGATCTTGGGACCGGCGTGTCGGTGTTCTGGATTCGACGACCTTTCCGGAATGTTTCCTTGTGCCCCGGCACCGGGTCATCGGTCGCGTCTACTCGCCGGGTGCAGCGCCGATGGGCGATTGGGTTCCCGGTTGGCCTGACGATATGCTCGCATGAGTTTTTCAGGCGCTCTTGACCGCCGATGTGGGCCTGAAAGAGATCGACGGGATCGACGCTCTGGTGCTGGCCACGATGTAGAGGCGGATTTCCCCTCATGCCGCGATTCGAGGCGTTTGCGGGGTGCCAAATCGGGCGTTCGGTCTCATACCCGGGCGTGAAGCGAGGGCATCGTGCCAGGGCCGTCGAGCCGAGCATTCCCCGGGCTACGGCTGACTAATCCGGTTCTCGTATGTCACACTAGAAGTGTGGTGAAACGCGCCGTCGACTGGGCGATTACCCTGCCATTCGTCCTCTCGTTTGTCGTGGTGCTCCTGGTCTTCGATCCCATACAGCGCGTGGCACGCCTCTTCGGCCAGCGCCCGCAAGAGATCGCCGCGGGCTGGCTGCAGGTATGGCTCGTGCGTTCCCTCTACGTGAGCGGAGCTCGGCTCTCGGTAGAGCGCTCACCGGCGGTGGAGAAGAACACGCCCTACATCATCGTTTCCAATCACCAGAGCATGTTTGACATTCCCTTTGCCGGCTCGTTGCTCTTCTCGAACTTCCCAAAATACGTCTCGAAGAAATCGCTCGCCCGCTGGTTGCCGTCCATCTCCTACAATCTTCGCCGAGGTGGCAATGCACTCATCGAACGCTCGGACCGCGACCAGGCGACGAAGGCAATTCGAAAACTTGGAGAGTACGCTCAACGAAGGGGCGTCTCGGCTCTCATCTATCCCGAGGGAACCCGCGCACGCGCGGGCGTGCTCCAACCCTTCAAGATGACCGGTGTACTCGAGCTTCTGCGTGCGGCACCGAACCTTCCGGTGGTCCCCTTTGCAGTCGACAACTCGTGGAAACTCTTGCGCCACAGTCTACTTCCCATGCCGTTTGGCACGCGGCTTCGCGTGTGGATCGGTGATCCGATCAAGCGACACCCGGACGAAGACCCGAAGGCGCTCGTCGAGCAGGCACGCCGCGGGATCGAGATGACTCTCGAGCGATGGCGGGAAGCCGAGAGCGCGAACGCTTAGGTCCAGCGCGGCGAGTGGGCCGACGGCCGGCTTCATCGATGTCGGGAAGAGCCGTCGACTGCGCGCGCGGAAGGGCTCCATCTGCCCGCGAGCGCTGGGGAGCTGTGCGGCTTCTTCGGGGTGGAATTCGCCGGGGGTCGAGTGGTTCAGGCCAACTCGGACGAGGTGTCCGATTCGTTGCGTGCTTCGAGCTGGAGGTTCATCAGTTCCTCGTAGATGCCCCCCTCAGCCATCAGTTCGTCGTGCGAGCCGGAGCGTACGACGGTTCCATTCTCGAGCACAACGATCTGGTCGGCCCGCCGAATCGTCGACAGCCGGTGTGCGACTATGAAAACGGTACGGCTTTGGCGCAGCGATTCGATGGCCTCCTGAACCGTGCGCTCGGTTTTGGCGTCCAGGGAGGAAGTGGCTTCGTCACAGATCAGGATCGCGGGGTTCTTGAGCAGCGCACGAGCAATCGTGATTCGCTGTCGCTGGCCGCCCGAGAGTTTTAGGCCGAACTCTCCGACTTCAGTCTCGTAGCCACTGGGAAGTTGCTCGACGAACTCGTCGACATGCGCGGCCGCGGCCGCCGCTAGGACTTCGAGGTCGGTGGCGTCGGGCCGCCCATATTTGATGTTGTGGAATATGGTCGTATCGAAGAGGAAGGGCTCCTGGGTCACTACTGCGATCTGGCGGAGGAGTGAATCCCGCGAAATCTCCCGGAGTTCCACTCCGTCGATTCGGATGCTGCCCTCGTCGGGTTCCTGGAAGCGGAGCAGCAGGTCCACCAACGTCGTCTTGCCCTCACCGGTGCGACCGACGATCGCAACCACTTCTCCCGGTCTGGCTTCGAGCGAAACATTTTGGAGTACGCGTTCGCGCCCGTAGGAGAATGTCACGTTCTCCATCCGGATGCTCTCGTGCACGCCGTCGATCTGAATTGCGTTGGGGGGATCGGCGGTTTCTTCCGGGGTGTCGAGGAGCACGAGGAATCGTTCGGCGGATGCCAGGGCGTCGGCCATCTCTGCCCAGTTGCGCGCCATGAGCTTCACGGGTCGGTAAATGGTACCCAGGGCGAGGGCGAAGGCCGCTACATCGCCACTGGTAAGGCCCCATTGGCTCAGAAGGACCAGAGTCACGCCCAGGATGATTATTGAAATGGAGAAGCCCGAGTTCAGGAACTCAACGATACTGGCAGAAACCACTCGATGCTTCACGACCTTCATGTTGCGGTAGAAGAGCTTGCGGGCTTCAGTGCGGAAGGCGCGCTCCTCGAGGTCTTCGCCGCGGAACGCCTTGATGACCTTGATGCCGGAAAGAATCGAGACGAGCCGTTGTGTCACTTCCCCGAGCTGTTCTTGGCGGCGGCGGGATTTGTCCTGGATCTTTCCGCCGAAGAAAAACATCACTGACATGGCCACGGGAATTACGAGTATTGCGATGATTGTCAACTGCCAGGAGATGTAGATCAGGGCCACTGTCCCCATCGCGATCATGATGGTCGAAGGCAGCAGCTCCGACAGCAGGAAAGTGAGGCTCCTCTGACTGTTTTCTGCGTCTCGCAGCGCGCGTGTCAGGGTGTCTCCACTGCTGGTCTTGCGATGGTACGCGAGGGGGAGCATTAGCAATTTCGAGGCCAATTGTTTCTGGATGTCGAGTCCGATGCGTCCCAGCGCATAGGCAACCAGATACGTGCGACCGAAGTGGCCCAGAGGCATTACGATGATGATGATCAGCCCTGCGAGCATCACCCAGCGAAAGCTCTGAGATACTTTTCCGAGTATCTCGGTGCGCTTCGCCTCGGTTATGGTCTCGTCGCTGGATTCAGTTTCTGCGCTGGTATTGGTGCGGGGGGTGATGGAGATGGAAGCGGGGTCGCTGAACCCCGGGAGCCAGTCGATGTTGCTCGATGCCACTTGCTGGTAGGGAAGCATCACGTCGTCGATCAGGGGCTTCATCAGGTAGGCGCGGCCGTAGCGAGCTCCGGAAAACACCAACGTACACAGCATCGCGGCCACCACGACGCCGAAGTAGGGCGCTGCGTAGCGGACCATGCGCTGGAATGTCACACGGGCGTTGGGCTTTTGGGCGGACGGGCCGAGCGGCGTAGTGGTGGCACCCATGTCGGGCCTTCCTCTCTCGTGTCCGGTGCTGGCGCGTGCTTCCGTTCCGGGCTGGATCCGTCGGGGCGAATCGGACGGTCGGGAAAGCGCGGCTGCAACCGTGTCCCCGGCTCTCTAGACCAGGAGCCGCCCCCCCCCTCGAGACCCAGTTTTGCTCATCGGGATCGTCTTCGAGATCGTAGAATTCCGCTTTGAAATCTCCATCGACATAGTGGATGAGCTTCGAGTCCACTGAACGCAAAGCCTGCTGCTCGGGCCCATAATAGACCGAGCCTGCGTGGACGGCCGCTCGTCCGAACTCTTTCGGAAGAGCTGCCGGGTCACGCAGGGCAGATGGTAGCCAAAGTCGTGCGAACCTGGCCGATCTGGAAGGTCGTGACGGCCGGGGGAAGACCAAGCCGTACAGCCGGAGGCGGCTCCCCGTAGCGTTTATGTGGAATGCAGTGAAACCGGAGTTCGACGCGGGGTGGAGATTGTCCCTGCTCCCGGTGAGCGCCTCGTTTTCATTCGAGATCGAGCAGAACTGGTTGTGCCCGTTCGCACCCCAGCCCGAGAAATTGTTGCCCATAGAGGAGGGCTTCGCGGAGAAGTGTGCGCGACTTGGTGGCGGTGGGCTTCCGGTGCGCCCAACCTCTAGAATGCGGGGCGATGACGACAAAGCGGACTTCGGAGAGCAATGTTGAAAGAGGACCCTTCGCCTGGCTTCTGATCACCCAGGTCGTCTTCGTGGCTATGAGCCCTGTGATCAGCAGTTTCCCTCGAGGCCGCTGGATCCAGGTGGCGGTGCTCTTCGCCATCCTGATTGCCGGCGTTTATGCGGCAGCCGCACGTCGGGGTTTTTTGATCATCGCGCTCTTCTTGCTAGTCCCGGCTCTCTTTGCATGGCTCGGTCCAGATGTTTTCAGCGTGACAGAAGACGAAGTCTCCCGTCTCCTCAGTGCAGCGGCCTGCTTCGCGTTCACCGCGGTGGTGGTTACCGCGGCAGTTGCTGGGCACAGAAACGTCAGTAGGGAGACCATCATAGGCGGGATCGATGTCTACCTGCTCATCGGCATGGCCTTCATGTTTCTCCACCAGGCCGTCGGCATTGCCAACCCAGCCGCGTACACCATGGATGGAAAATTCCTGTCGGAGCTTTCGTCGTCCGCTCCAGAGTTTCCCAGCCTTTCGACCATGCTCTACTTTAGTTTTACGACTCTGACGACTCTGGGTTATGGAGATATCGTGCCGCGTAGCTCGATCGCACGCTTGCTGACCAGCACGGAATCGGTGATGGGTCAGCTCTACGTCGCCATCTTCATCGCCCGTTTGGTGAGCATCCAGGTGAGCCAGAGAATCGTGCAGTCCAGACGAAGCGACGAGAGCTGAAACGATTTGACCTTGATCGGAGATACCCGTTAGAGCTGCTCCGGATCAACGCGACCTCGATGGGTGTTCCGACGCACGCTCGTGACCGCGCTGCTCGGATGCGTGGGCGCTGCTGCGGGTCCGCTGTCGCATCTGCTCCCTTTCCCCCGCGGTTTCGCCCGCCCGGCAGTGCCCAGGTCCGCCCGAAGGGCGGCTTGACCCGTGGAAGCTGGCGGTTTTCCGCAGACTCCTTTCCGCTGCTCCCAGCGACGAGCTCGTAGCCGACCTTCTTGACTGGTCCCGAAGCTGGATGTTGTCCGCAGACTCCTTTCCGTTGCTCCCGGTGACGAGCTCGTAGCCGACCTTCTTGACTGGTCCCGAAGCTGGATGTTGTCCGCAGACTCCTTTCCGTTGCTCCCGGTGACGAGCTCGTAGCCGACCT